>JAEEXJ010000119.1 GCA_016291475.1 Lachnospiraceae bacterium
AAACTCACTTAAAAGCGGACGGTTTTCTAAGTATTTTTTGCCCGAAAAAAGTGAAATCATGCTACGGAAATGGTATACTGATTAAGTTAAGAATAATTCGAGGAGGTTCTCAAATGGACAGTATTAATCTCGGTTGGATAAGTTATTATCAGGAAATGGCAAGATCCCTTGCCAGATATAAGAATGACAGAAGGGAACTGGTCGACAGACTTAAGAAGGCCTATGCGAAGGCCAATGTCACCATGCCTATTCTTGAGCTTTACAACGAACTTTTCGATCTCGATCCTTTTACCGTATTCGGACTTTTCAACCGTCTGAATATGCCTACCGAGACCAGAATGAAGATAATGGCACAGCTCGCCATGAGTATCGGTTTTACTCAGGATGCGGATGTTCCTTCCGATTTCACTGCGATTCCCGTACTTAACGATCTGGATACTACCTTCTACAGATTCAATGACCAGAGAGATATGAACGATATCGACCGTCTCTGGGACCTGTATGAGAAGGCGATGAATTATTCCGCATCCATCACCCCGCTTAACCGCCAGGCGCTTGCGGATTCTTTTGATACCTGTCTCAAAGTTAAGGGTAACGGTAATATCAAGATCACCAAGGGTCTTTATTGGATCGCACCCAACATATTCATGCCTCTCGATTATTCTATAATCTGGTATATCTATAAATCCGGAGTTGTTCCCGAAGCGTATGTTTCTCAGCTTCCCGAAATAGTTGATGACATTCCGTCATCAAGATATTTCCAGCTCCTTGATGTCATCTATGCACTGATCAATGAAGGAAAAGTTCCTTTCCATAATATCCCCGAACTGGTTTATGAGGCTTGGAAGGCTTCCGAGAATCAGTCCAGACAGAGCAGACTCGGTGAGAATTATTCCAAGGGTACCGGTCTTCCCGATGAGGATGTCAAGACCATCAGATACTGGATCTATGCACCCGGTCAGTTCTCGGAAAGATGGGACATGTTCTATAAGAAAGGCATCATGGCTATAAGATGGGGCGCTCTCGGCGACCTCAGAGCTTATGATTCACAGGAAGAGGTCAGACAGGCCATGATGGCTAAGATTGACCCCAATAAGCCTTTCAAACATTCATCATATTCCGCCTGGCAGTTTGTAAACGGTATTAAGCCCGGAGATGTCATCTTCGTAAGAAAGGGCGACAATACCATACTCGGCCGAGGCGTCGTAACTTCCGACTATATTTATGACGATTCACCCGATGACGATTACAAGCACTTCAGACTTGTTGACTGGGGTCAGAACGGAGCATGGGATGTTCCCCTTCAGTCAGCTATCAAGGTACTTGCAGACATCACTCCTTATACCGATTACGTCTTAAAACTCAATTCCCTTTTCGGTTTCGAAAAAGAAGGAAACGAGGACGGAAGTGCTCTTACCTATCCCAAGTACGGTAAGGAAGATTTCTTAAAAGACGTTTACATGCAGCCCGACCAGTATGACAGACTGGTAAGACTGGTAAAGAACAAGAAGAACATCATCATCCAGGGTGCTCCCGGTGTAGGTAAAACCTTTACCGCTAAGCGTCTTGCATACTCTATCATCGGTGAGAAGGATCCCGAGAGAGTAGAGATGATCCAGTTCCATCAGAGCTACAATTACGAAGACTTTATCGAGGGCTTCAGACCTTCCGAAAAAGGAACCGGTTTCGACATCAAGCGCGGAGCTTTCTATAAGTTCTGCCGCATGGCCCAGGAAGATCCCGATAATAAGTACTTCTTCATCATAGATGAGATCAACCGTGGTAACGTATCGCGTATCTTCGGTGAACTCTTCATGCTTATCGAGCCCGATAAGAGAGGCAATGAGTTACAGCTTCTGTATTCGGGAGAGAAGTTCAATGTTCCCAGGAACATTTACATTGTCGGACTTATGAATACCGCCGACAGAAGTATCGCGATGATCGACTATGCTCTCAGAAGAAGATTTGTATTCTTCGATATGAAGCCCGGATTTGAGTCCGACGGATTTATCGAGTACATGAGATCTTTCGGAAATCCCGCATTCGAGAGCCTTATCAATTGCGTAAAGGATCTCAACAAAGCCATCACCGAAGATCCTTCACTGGGAGGCGGCTTCTGCGTAGGACATTCCTATTTCTCCAACCTGAAGTCTGCGGATAATGAGGCACTCAGCAATATCGTTGAGTATGAGATGGTACCTCTTCTTCAGGAGTACTGGTTCGATTCACCCGAAACTGTAGCTGAGTGGGCTGAAAAGCTGAGGAATTCGATAGTATGACCCTTGATGAATGTGCAAAAACGCTGGTTGACGGCTTGACCGTTCAGGTCAAGCGTGGGCTGGTCAAGGATTATGTGACGAGCGTTGATACGGAGTCTGCGATAAAAGGCAGAATGGACGTATCCGCTTCGCTGCGCGACAGATCCATATATAAGAGGCAGATGGTGTGCATCTATGAGGAGTATACCGAAAACTGCCAGTTAAACAGGATCGTCAAGGCAGGATCCAAATTGCT
Source organism: Lachnospiraceae bacterium (assembly GCA_016291475.1). Next base: position 2,515 of record JAEEXJ010000119.1, read on the forward strand.
TATCTCGAGTCCCGAAGTTTCCGAAGAAAACAAGAGGCGTCTCGTGGACCTTATGTTCTATTTCGGAACAGTTAAGGACATCAGTCTTCGAAGGATGGACTGGAGGATAAACTACGGTAAGCATATTGACTATAAGCCCATGATAGAAGCAAGTAGGTATGCGGCAAAAATTATACTTAAGAAGAAAAAATGAGCGATTTTTGCTTTTGAGTTGAAAAATTGCTCAATTCAGTTCGATATTTGCTTACAGCAATTATTCATATTGAACAAAACCCCTGAAAAAGGTATCATAATTCTCTGGGAGTACTTAGTTTTATGATCAGATCCGGGGTAAATAAAATAGTTAAATTCAAAAGAGTGCGCGTTTTTGGCGTACTCTTTTTTGGGTTGATACCCGTTCTTGGCACTTCTCTTTGCGGATGCACCCGTTCCGGGGAAGAATCCGAACCTGTTTTATTGGTAACCGAAGAGTCCGAACCCGATGTTGCCGGTAATCTTCCTGTGGAATACACCGATGTTGTTTCCACGATATCCATAGGTGTCAAATATCGTACATCAGCGACTCAGGATCTTTCTTTTGATGTGGAAAGAGCCAAGATAGATTCCGTACTGGTTACTCCGGGTGAAACGGTAAGAGCGGGACAGCTTCTTATTACTCTTGTAACCGATACGGACACCGAAGCGGAACGCGAAGATCTTCTGTATCAGATACAAAGATACGAGCTTCTTAAACTGCAGGTTGAGCATCAGATCGAATATGAGAAAACATTGGCTAAATTCAACCACGCCATGGATACTCCCATTACCGACGAGAAAAATGACAAGCTTGAAGAGACACTTCAGGCCATCGATGATAAGTATTATTTTACTCTTCAGGACTACGACGATAAGATAACCATCTGCAATCTTAAACTCTATAATCTCGAATACAACAATAACGATCACAATATATACGCCGGCATGGACGGAATAGTTGAATATGTCAGAGAAGGCCTTGAGGGTTCTCAAACCGTAATAGGCAGAACCGTCATCACCATCAAAGACCCCAATGATATGTATTTCTATGCTACCGATGCTTCGGCGATGGAATATCTGAAGGATATGGATTATGTCATCATCAATGTAACAGGTTCTTCGGCAGCGGAATATGAAGCTGTCCCCGAACTTACGGAGGACGGAAGCGGACTCAGATTCATACTTACCGGTGACTCCGCATCGGCTATGATCGCGGAAAATACCAACGGAAACATCATCGTTGAGCTGGGAAGAAGGGAAAATGTGCTGAGTGTTCCCAAGGCTGCGGTTCACAGAGCCGGGGACAAAGTATATGTCTACGTTGTCGATGATGACGGATACAGAAGATACAGAGAAGTTACGACGGGCCTTGAGGGCGATTCGAGAATCGAGATTTTATCCGGACTGAAAGCCGGTGAGATAGTGGCGGTGAATTATTGATGCATTTGGCCAAGGGACAATTTAAGAAGGTAAAAAGAGTACTGGCTCTGATGCTTTCTGCCGTAATGCTCATGAGCGGCTGCGGAAAGAATGCCGAGGCAGAGGGTGAGATAGTTCTCATTGATCCGGTTTCTTCTGCTAACGTTACCGAAACGGTGGCAAGAAGAACCATCTACAGTTACGAAGTTCTGGACGGGGGTGTTTTTCCCGTTATCACCGAATATCCTGCCGCCATCGGAATGAAAGCTGCTGACATCGGCTATTTCCCCGGACAGAATGTGTACAGCGGAAATGTTCTCTTTTCCGGTGATATGCAGGATTTCTATGACCAGGAAAAATCTGTCCGTGACAGTCTGGATGAACTGATAGTCTCTTATGCAGAGAGCAGAAGAGTCGATGAGATCAAGCTCCGTGAACTGGGATATTTCATCGATGCAAGGGACGATAATCTCGAGAACAATACCTATATGCAGATCATAGTTCAGAAGGCTCTTTTTGAGAAGGAGCTTTTGGAATATAACATCAACGACAATGATATGATCTTTAATCTCGATGTTGCTCATTATAATCAGCTTCTTAACAGGATCGCTGAAAATCAGGCCAAGAGAATTGTAAGATCGTATATGAACGGAACTGTGGTGGCAGTCTCAAATGCTTCTCCCGGGGCGCTTATATCCGAGGGAACAAATGTTGCGGCAGTTACCGACGGACACAGTATTAATATTCTTGCGGACTATCGTTCATCAAGGGACATTGAAAACGCCAGGGAATATTATGCGATCATAGACGGAAGGAGATACGAGATAGTCTATGTTCCGTATTCCGCAGCGGAGTTAAGTGCTCTTAAGGCATCCGGAAGCGATACCTACTCGGTTTTCAGATTCGTCGATCCCGGGATTGATGTCAAGGTGGGGCAGAAGGCATGCATAGTTGTGGTCAAGGATAAGAAGGAAGACGTGCTTTCCGTATCCAATTCCGCTATCCACAGGGATGACGGCGGATCTTATGTAAGTCTTGAATCCGGTGACAAAGCTTATATCACCAAGGGTATGACCGACGGAGTGTTCACAGAGATTCTTTCGGGAGTTAATGAAGGCGATGTCCTCTTACTGGACAGTTATAAAGATGCACCCGAAAATGTAGTCACTCTTTTCAGAGGGGATTTCTATATTAAGTATGAAGGCACGGGCTATCTGTATTACCCCGATATTGCCAATATTTCCAACGACATAAAATACGGAACCGTGACACTGACCGCCAAAAATGTCACCAAAGGCCAAAGGGTTAAAAGAGGCGATGTAATAGCCTATGTATCTGTGGCTGAAAACTCCGTCATACTGGAAGAACTTACTTTAAGGCTCACCAGACTCGGGGAGAGAAGAGACAGAGCCCAGGAGGCTGTTGACGATCCCCTTACCTACTATCTCGACAAAGATGTTCAGGAGCAGCTTAAAAATGCTGTCTCTTCACTTGACAGACAGATCCAGTCCGTCTCCGAACAGATCCTCGAGATCCAGGAAGCTTATTCTGTTACCGCGTTATATGCGCCTTGCGACGGAGTGGTCGGATATATCACCGAGCTTTCGGACGGAGCGGTTCTTAAGGCGAATGAACTGATTGCTACCGTTGCTTCCGACTCTGCAGAGTATCTGTATGCACAGAATGATTCCAAGATACTGCGTTACGGAATGGAACTTATCGGAGAATATACCAATCCGGCTACCGGGGATACCGTACAATTCCCCGCAACCGTTTCCAGCGTTTCTTTCGGACCCGTAAGCTCCGATCTTGCTTCCGACAGGGTGTATGTAATGCCGACAGGAGTAACGCTTCCGGGCGGAGCACATGATCCCAATGCAGAGATCTCGGCCGAGATTCCTTCCGGAGTTGCGGTTGTGGCAACCAACCCCTGGGAGGAGTGGTTGCTTGAACAGGAAGCGGCCAATGCTCCCGCAAAGCAGTCTTATTCACTTACCGGATATCTTGAGTACGAGACAAATGTTGTTCTGGTGCCTGCAAAGGCGGTAACTTTCTCCGGAGATCAGGCATACGTTACCGTATTCGACGGTGAGAGATATGTCAGGAGAGGCTTTATAGCCGGCGGCGCCAATCCCACCAAGAGCGTAACCATCGATAATGTAGCATATATCTGGGCTGTTGAAGGCCTGGAAGAAGGAATGGTCATAGTTTACTGATGCTTCTTTTGGAATTACAAAAGATCAGAAATAAGAAATGGATGTTTGCATGTCTCCTTTTGGGAGCTGTGCTTCTCTTTGCGTCTGCCGTAAGCTTTCCCATGTACAGAACCGCTGTGCTCGACAGAATGCTCGACGATCAGTTTGAAGAGTATATGACGGAAACCGGCAACTGGCCGATGCAGATGAGGTTTTCTTTTCAGGTCGGAAAAAACGGAAATATGGATTCTCTTGACACCAAAGTTGAGGGTGCGCGCTCAGCATATTCCCAGCTCGGTGTTCCCGAGTATGAAACCATTTATTATTATTCAACCATTAACAATGAGGCTACTCCGGATCTGGCCAGAGAGGACGGCACTCAGTTTTCGCTTAAAGCCTCTACTATGTCCGGTATCGAGGACCACATTACAATAGTTGACGGATGCTTCTGGGAGGATTCCGATCCTTCCGATCATACACTGGATGTTATCGTAAGCGAGCAGACATTCCTGTCATCTTCCATGGTAATCGGTGATGTATTCACCATCCCTTCCATATCGGCCCGCGGAAGCAATAACATAAGGCTTAAGGTTGTGGGCGTGTTCGATATAACCGATCCTTCCGAAGTGTATTGGCAGGAGGGTTCCAGATATTTTACCGGAGCACTTTTTGTCCGTTACGATGCGTTTTTGGAGTACTTCGTACATAATCCCGAACGTTCCAAATTCCCCATCAATGTAGAGATTTATGACCAGTTTGATTACCGCACGGTGAATGCGGCTCAGGCAGGTACTATAACCGAATCTGCGAATGCATATTTAAACGGAACATACGGAGCTCTTACCAAGCGCCCTGATTTTATGGATGTTCTTGAGAAACATGAGAGCATGAGACGGAGGATCTCGGTATCACTGCTTCTTCTGGAGATACCGCTTCTCCTGCTTCTTGCGGCATTTATTCTCATGATCTCCGGACAGCTCTATTCAATGGAGGAAAACGAGATCTCCATGTATAAGAGCAGAGGAGCTTCTTCGATACAGATCTTCCTGCTGTATCTGCTTCAGAGTGTGATCATATCTGCACTTGCGGCCGTGATCGGAGTCCCCATAGGAATGGCTGTGACGGGCGCACTGGGAAGTGCAAGTTCTTTCCTTGAATTCGGGATCAGGCGTGAACTTAATATCGCTTATACACCCGAGGCTTTTGCCTATACATTGGTTTCGGGTCTTATATGTGTGCTTATAATGACTCTTCCTTCCATTCCTGCTTCAAGACTCTCCATAGTCGGAGCGAAGAGGGGCGGGGCTAAGAAGAAAAAACCGTTATGGGAGAGATTTTATCTGGATGTATTGTTCCTTCTGATCTCGCTTTACGGTTTTTATAATTTCTCACATCATACCGAAGATCTGCTTCAGAGTGCGCTTAAGGGAGAAGCGCTGGATCCTTTGCTTTATTTTTCATCCTCCCTTTTCATCCTGGGAGCCGGAATGCTTCTTATAAGACTGAGACCTCTTCTGGTCAAAGTTATCTTTTTCTTCGGCAAAAAGCATTTCTCGCCCGCTTCCTATGCGGCAATGCTTGAGAGTATCAGAAGCGCAAGGTCACAGCAGTATATATCACTCTTTGTAATATTGACCGTTGCTCTCGGAATGTTTGATGCGGTTTCTGCAAGAACCATACTGGAGAACTCACTTGCAAATACATCATATATAGACGGAACGGATATAAGATTCCGTGAGATCTGGCTGGATAACAGTGCCACAAGACGCTTTGATCCTTCCATAGAGCTGACATATTTCGAACCCAATTTCACGGACTATGCGGAATTCACCAAATACAGCGAGGGATATACCAGAGTTTATCTTGAAGACGGTTATGTTAAGGCAGGTGCCGGCGCAAGAGAATCCGTCAGCATAATGGGTATTCATACCAAAGAGTTCGGAACGATAACGGATGTAGACAGTTCGCTTTTGTCCGTTCCTTACAGACAGATGCTTAATGATCTTGCACTTGCTCCAACCGGTGTACTCCTGTCATCCGATTTCAGAGATATTAAGGGTGTTGCCGTCGGAGATAAGATTTCTTTCTATGACAAAAATAATGCCTCTGCGGAAGCTACCGTAATTGGTTTCTTTGAATACTGGCCCGGATATAAACCGGTTACGAGGGAACTCAGTGCTGCGGGTGAGATAACGCAGAAAGACAATTACATGATAG
>JAEEXJ010000120.1 GCA_016291475.1 Lachnospiraceae bacterium
TAAGCTTTTCGGCATCCATTATTGAACAGGCCTCTTTACGGCTTCAGCTACTGAATCGCGAACCTTGGTATCAAAAGCTTCGGGCATAATGTAGTCCTCACAGAGCTTGTCTGCGGGAACTGCCGCTGCGATAGCTTCTGCTGCAGCCAGCTTCATCTCCTCGGTGATCTGAGGTGCTCTTGCTTCGAGTGCTCCGCGGAAGATTCCGGGGAATGCAACTACGTTGTTGATCTGGTTGGGGAAGTCACTTCTTCCGGTTCCTACGATCCTTGCGCCTGCTGCCTTCGCTTCGTCAGGCATGATCTCGGGAACGGGATTTGCCATTGCGAAGATGATGGGATCTGCGTTCATGGTCTTAATCATATCCTGAGTAAGAACTCCGGGTGCGGATACGCCTACGAAGATATCGGTTCCTACAACAGCATCTGCGAGCTTACCTGATCTGTTCTCGGGATTGGTGATCTTAAGCATTTCCTTCTTGGTATCGTTAAGATCGGTTCTGTCAGCGGATACGATTCCTCTTGAATCGCAAAGGGTTACGCTTCCGAATCCGTACTTAAGAAGAAGCTTTGAGATTGCAACGCCTGCTGCGCCTGCGCCGTTAACTACGATCTTGCAATCCTCTTTCTTCTTACCGGTAACCTTAAGAGCGTTGATGGAAGCCGCAAGTACTACGATAGCGGTACCGTGCTGGTCATCGTGAAATACGGGGATGTTAAGTTCTGACTTAAGTCTCTCCTCGATCTCGAAACATCTGGGAGCAGATATATCCTCAAGGTTGATTCCGCCAAATCCGGGCGCGATGTATTTAACAGCTTTGATGATCTCTTCGGTGTCCTGAGTATCAAGGCAGATGGGAACAGCATTTACTCCGCCGAACTCCTTGAACAAAACTGCCTTTCCTTCCATAACGGGCATGGCAGCTTCGGGCCCGATATTTCCAAGTCCCAGTACTGCGGAACCGTCAGATACAACCGCAATGGTATTTGCCTTCCATGTATATTTATATGCAAGCTCCTTGTCCTTGGCTATCTCTTTGCAGGGCTCTGCAACACCGGGAGTATAGGCAATCGCAAGTGCCTCTCTTGAATCTACTTTGGACTTAGCTTCCGTTGAAAGCTTTCCGTTCCATTTCTCGTGTGCTGCAAGTGCTTCTTCATTTACACCCATTTTAGTTCTCCTTACCTTTTATCTTTTTAAAATGCTCTTTGATCTTTATTTCATACCCCTGTCCGTCCGGTCTGAAAAATTCCTTACCGTCCAGTTCATAGGGCAGATACTGCTGATTGCAATAGTGATTCGGGAAGTCGTGTGAATACTGATATCCGACTCCGTGTCCCAATTTAGCGGCTCCCTTGTAATGCGCATCCTGAAGGTGAACAGGGATGGGAAGACTTCCCGATGTCCTAACCTCTTCAAGCGCCTCGTCAACCGCACATATGGCGGCATTTGACTTGGGCGCGGTAGCTACGTAAATCGCCGCTTCCGACAAAATAATACGTGCTTCCGGCATTCCTACCTTTATCACAGCTTCGAATGCTGCATTTGCGACAACAAGTGCACCCGGATCAGCCATACCTACATCTTCGGCAGCACATATAACTATACGCCTGGCGATGAAGCTTACTTCCTCTCCCGCATCCAGCATTCTTGCAAGATAATAAACGGCAGCGTCCGGATCAGAGCCTCTCATGCTTTTTATAAAAGCGGAGATGGTATCGTAATGATTGTCTCCGGTCTTATCGTATCTTACTGCTTTCCTCTGAATACATTCCTGAGCGACATCAAGAGTAACATGTATTCCGGGTTTTGTTTTATCCGAAGGACCCGTTACCGAATCGGGATAATCGCTTAAAGCCTGCTCATCGGGATCTGTAGTAAGGATCGCAAGTTCAAGTGCATTAAGCGCATGTCTTGCATCTCCTCCCGCTACATCTGCGATGAATTCCAACGCTTCATCATCTATGTAGGGATTATATGCAGCCATTCCTCTTTCTGCGTCCGTTACGGCTATCTTCAGAAGAGTCTTTACATTGTCCATGGACAAAGGCTTAAGCTCAAATATCATGGACCTGCTGATAAGAGCGCCGTTTACCTCAAAATACGGATTCTCGGTGGTAGCGCCTATAAGCGTTACGGTTCCATCCTCAACAAAAGGAAGTAAGAAATCCTGCTGTCCTTTATTGAAACGATGTATCTCGTCGATAAAAAGGATCGTCTTCTGCGAATTCATTCCGAGGATGCTCTTAGCTTCGTTAACCGCATCCTCCATATCCTTCTTTCCCGCAGTCGTTGCGTTGATGGATATGAATCTGGACCTTGTTGCACCCGCTATGACCTTTGCTATGGTGGTCTTACCGGTTCCGGGAGGACCATAGAGGATAAGCGAGCTTATTTTGTCTGCTTTTATCGCACGGTAAAGGAGCTTGCCCGGTGCGATGATCTCTTCCTGCCCCACGATCTCTTCGGGGGTTCTGGGTCTCATTCTTGCAGCAAGCGGACTTTCGGTCTCTTTAGTTTTATCAGACATGTATTCAAAGAGATTTATCTGATCCATGCTTTACTACCAATTGCGCAAATACATCTCCGCGCTCTTCGAAATTTTTAAAATATCCGTATGATGCCGCAGCGGGTGAAAGCAGACATCCTCTGCCGGTATCCGTGATCTCGAATGCCTTCCTGACGGCACCTTCAAGATTCTCTTCATAATAAACATTTGAAATGCCTGCTCCCAGCTCTTCTACGATCCTTTTGCCGGTTGCATACATGCAGATGAATTTAAACTCCGCATGTTCTTTCATAAAATCTTCCAATACCGAATATGAAATTCCCCTGTCCATTCCGCCCACAAGTATCACCTGCGCTCCGGGGATGCTGGTAGCCGCGCTTATTGCAGCTTCGGGAATGGTAGAGATAGAATCGTCGTAGAAATCTATTCCTTCAAATGTTCCGATCTTTTTCATTCTGTGAGGCAAGGCCTCAAAAGAATTCAGACTCTTAAGCACTTCCTCTTCGGAAATACCGAAATTATCCATGCATATCTTCTTAACAAAGAATGCATTGATACGATTATGTTCTCCGTAAAGACTGAGCTCTATTCCCTTAAGATCATCCTCGGAAGGAACGACTCTTATCTGCTCGGAATCCGATTTTATCCCGGGCACGTTTTCACCGATATATGCCTTATCACCGCGAACCTGCCTGCTTACGATATGACTCTTGGCTTCAAAGTACGCATCCATGCTTCCGTAATAATCAAGATGCTCTTCATAGAGATCCAGGAACACGGATATGTGCGGTGCGGTCTTGGCGTTCTTAAGCTGATGACAACTGAGTTCGAGAACAACTATGGAATCACCTTCCGCATCATCGTAGTAATCCAGACAGGGAAGACCGATGTTTCCGGCAAGGATCACTTTTTTACCGGAGGTTTCCGAAAGCACATGGGCAAGCATGGACACCGTCGTAGATTTTCCCTTGGTACCGGTAACTCCTATGGTCTTGTCCTTATAAGTACTGATAAAGATTTCGGTCTGGGAAGTGATCTTCTCCGAGATATCGCCGATCTTTTTACTCTCTTCTTCTGAGAAAGAATCCGCCTTTGGAGGCCATACGATCCCCGGGCTTTTGATTATCACATCGTATCCTTCGCCTGCGCCTTCCAGCATTTCTTCGGGAGTTGCCGAGGATATGTCTACGGCCTTTGGAGAAACGTGGGATGCAAGCCATTTTTCGGTGGATTTTCCTTCTCTTCCGTAGCCCCATATAAGTATTTTTTTATCGTTAAACAGATGATCTGTCGTCATAAGTAAATTCCAATCCGGGCAAAAAGCCCATAAGCCAATATATTATACCTTATTTACCTTATATTTGGTAGAAAAAAAAGAACAGCCTGCATGAGGCTGCCCTTTTTTAAGGAAAAGATTATTAGTTAGATTATTGACAACGGTTATGCGATGGTTACAAGCGTTCCGTCGGGAACAAGATTGTAAAGCCACATCGCGTCCTCTACGGAAAGTCTTACGCATCCGAGTGATGCCTTGCTTCCGAGAGCTGCTACTTCTTCGGGGATGGGAAGAAGATCGCCTTTGTGTGTGAAGCAAACGGAGTGGAACATATATCCGCCGGTCCTGAACCTCATTCCCCAAACTGCCCAGGTTCCGTCTGCCATGTATACCCATCCGCCGCCTGCAGTATGCTCATATATCGAGAAGGTTCCGGAAGGAGTTCCGTGTCCGGCTCTTCCGGTCGAACAGAGCATGCTCTTAACCAGCTGTGAATAGGTTCCGTCAGCTCCCACTGTAAGAACTGAGCAGACATTGAGTTCGCGGTCCACCACGATGTAATAAGGAGATCCGTTGGAAGGGATTCCGGTGGGGATATAAAGCGCATCGCTCGTTGTCTGTGGTGCAACCGGTGCAGTCGCCTGAGAAGGGGTGGGCGCCGCAGGTGTTACACTCTGAGCGGGAGTTACGTTTCCGGTAATGGTGCCGTCCTTTGTCATCGTATGTACATATGATGCATTGGGACGTCTGAGTTCGCTTCTTCCTAATAAGATGTAATGCTGGAAGAGGCTTTCCGCATTGGTTCCGTATACAGCCGCAACATCGGGATAAGTTGTTGCGTAATATGTAGCATCGAACCAGTTAGCACTTGCTGCGGGAACTCTGTTTTCATTTACACCGTAGTTCTTATAATGAAACCACATTGCGGAATCGAATCCGCCGTAGTTTGCTGCATTTGCTCCTCCGTATGCGGCCGCAACATCGGGATACGCTGTTGCATAAAACTCTGCATCGAACCAGAGAGGAGTTTTATCGGGAAGTGAGACATTTGCAGCATCTGCCTTCACCGCCGGGGTAATTACCGCGAGAATTGCAATTGCTGCGGTAAGAATAAGCATTTTTAATTTTTTCATAAGTACTACTCTTTCTGTCATGAACCTGCATGCGCGCAGGCCAATCTTTTCCTAATGTTTTCGTCAATCATTTTGTATCATATTTGAATAATTATTGACAATATATGCACAGTTGAAATAGGGGGCTTAAAATGCCTGTTTTTTCAGTATTTTCAAGGGTTTGAAGGTGTTTTTTAAGATTCCCTTAAGATTGATTAAGCTTTTTTTATCCAACTTGATTAAAAAAACCATTCCCACTATAATATGCCATGTGCGTAAAACACACATTGGAGGATAATATTTATGAAAAATAAGAAACTGATATCAATGCTTGCCATCGCTGCAATGAGCGTATCTCTCATCGCAGGATGCGGCAACAATACCGGAAATGAGAACCCTTCCGGAAGTGACTTCGAAGGTTCACCCATCGTTGTTGTAGATGAAGAAGGTGATACCACCACTCCCACTCCCGATGCTCAGGAGACTTCCGAAGTTGAGATTCCCGAAGGATGCTACCTTTCAGAGCTTACCGGACTTCCTATTTCAAACGATCTTAAAGATCAGCGTCCCATTGCAGTTATGGTAGACTGCGAGAAAGAATCTCTTCCCAATTATGAGATTGCCGAGTGCGATATCGTATATGAGCTGATGAATTCAACCGCTAACGACCGCGTAACCAGACTTATGTGCGTACGTAAGGATTGGGGAAACATCCAGCAGATGGGTAACATCCGTTCAACCCGTCCCACCAACATCTCTCTTGCCGGTGAGTACAATGCGATCCTCGTTCACGACGGCGGCCCCGTATACATCAATGATTTCATTGCTAAGCCTTACTGTAATCACCTCTCAGCCGGATTCTCAAGAGTAGAACTCGGAAGAGCTGATTTCTATGAAGAGTTTATCGGAGCAGGCGAGCTCGAAAGCAGAATTAAGGCCGCAGGCTTTTCTTCCACTTACAACACCTATGCTCCCATGAGAGATACCCACTTCCTCTTCAGACCTTACGGCACTGACATGACCCTTACCGAGATGGGATATTCAAACGCTACCAATGCAACCAATGTCTCCATCCCTACTTTCAAGCACACCCAGTCATCTCTTAAGTACAACGAGTCAACCGGAACTTATGACTTCTATCTCTACGGAATGCTTCAGAAGGACGCTGAGGATGACGAAGTAGTATCTTTCGAGAACGTAATCCTTCAGTGTGCTGACTACTATGTATATGATGAGCACGGCTACCTGATCTATCTCTACTACAATCAGACCGATACTCAGGGCTACTACATCACCAACGGACAGGCGATCAAAGTCACCTGGACAAAGGCAGTCAGCAACGAAAAGCTCGACTACGAGATCACCAAGTTCTACGACGAGAACGGTGACGAGATCCAGATCAACCCCGGCAAGACCTATATCGCTCTTGTTCCCCAGGACGGCTGGAACTCACTTTCTTTCAACTAAGATTGAAAATAAAAAGATCGCAGGTTTAAAACCTGCGATCTTTTTTTATGACAATAGGGACGTTAAAGCCTGCCGGCTTAAATTAATTAAATCGCCTGCTTCAATCTATCGATAAATTCCTCGGGTACGGAATTCTCATCACACCACTCTTTTAAAAGTTCCTCGAGAGGAGCTGCCTGCATAGCAAGGATCTCCTTCTCATATCTGTCCGTAAGCTTGCTCTTTCCGCCCTTTTTGATGAAATCGGTAAGGCAGCTTGCAACTTCACTTCTGGTACCTACGCACTCGAAGGGTTTATTTTCATTCAGGCCCACAAGCTCCCTGAAATCCTCATCAAGAGACTCCTTATCAAGAAGCTTTTCTCCGAAGATGGAAACAACCTCCTCCTCACTTAAGAAAGAAGAAAGGATGATATATACAAAGAGACACTTGGGACACGCACAGCACCATACACCCTTCTTGCTTCCTCTGTTGCAGGATCTGAATACCTTAAAATAATCACTGCCCTTCTCCGCAAATATCCTTGCGATCTGAACTTCCGTAAAAGGTCTTAAGAGTGAGAAGTAATGAATATCGGAATCGATAAGTCCTTCAATGTATTCATCGAAATCCTCTTCGAATTCATAGCTCTTGGAATACTGATGATTTACTTTTGTTCCGGGAACCGTGCTCTCATTTGCACTGGTCTCGTTGGAAAGCGCGATGTACTTAAATCCGCACAGGTAAGCCGTGATAACCGCGGAGAAAGCAAACACCGCAGAGATGGGGATATGACCGTTCATATATCCCTCTTCGTTCATCTTGATAACCTGAGGATCAAGCGTACGTTTAGCGGTATATACTCCCTTTTTATGAGAACACTTCTCAATAACATTGGTAGCCGTAGCGTTCTCATTTACGACGTAAGTCGTGATGTCTTCACCTTTAAGAAGCTCAAGGCTTACCACCGAGTCCTTACCTCCACCCACGGGAACAAGGCATCCCGAATAAATCTTATCATCGTGAAGAACCGCAGGCTCATCGTCCGTTGTGGTATTGCACTCGAATCTTACGAGCCTGTCCGCTGATACCGTAATTCCGTTACGGTATAAGAACTCTCCGAGTCCGTTAAAATACAACTTTCTCCACCAGTCCTTCTGGGCTGCGGAAAGAGTTCCGCACTTAATAACGACCTTCTCGGGACATACGGTCTTGTAATAGCTTATGGTCTCAACCATTCCGAGTGAGAAAATAAGAGTTCTTAAAATGGGATCTTCGAGATCCACCTTTCTCTCACCGAGGGGAAATCTCCACTCGGGCATGAAATCACGAAGTCCGGGAATGGAGAATCTGTATCTTACAAACAGCTCTCCGTCCTCGATCCTGGTCTCGAATTTTCTGTATTCGAAAGTGTCATATAATTTTCTGAGATCATCAAATTGTTTCTGTGACATATATCTGCCTCTCGATCATCTAATATCTAATGCAAGTCCTTCCGAGAATTCCTGTCCGTCTATTTCACATTCATAGACAAGTGCCAAATAGTCAATATAAATATATAGATCATCCTCCGACATAGCGGTATCACTGTAGGGAACCAACCCACCGGCATTCATGACCATATCAGCCGCTTCCTGCGTGAGCACGTTGACACCAGAAGCATCTCCGTAAACCTCCCATGTGGGAAGACCGCACCAGTCAAGATATCCGTAATGACATACAAGTTTTCCGAGTTCAAAACAATACTGCGCGGTAGCCACAGGATAAGCTGTATCCTCAGCTACGGCAAGCACCTCGGTAGGTCCTCCGATAAAGCAATCCTGATCCGCATATCTTGAATCAAGAACGGGGAAGCTGCTCATTCCGACTTCGAAATCACAAGCCACGGCAAACTGAGAACAATTCCACGATCCGTTCACAAAGAATGCACACTCTCCGTTTCCAAAATCGGTAAGAACCTCATCATAGGTTTTATTAAGTGCATCGGGATCAAAATATCCCGTA
>JAEEXJ010000023.1 GCA_016291475.1 Lachnospiraceae bacterium
ACAGTCACAAGATACGAACTTTCCCCCGAACAGGGCGTTAAGGTTGCGAGCATCACAAAGCTTGAAAATGATATCAAGCTTAATCTTGCAGCTTCGGATATCCGTATAGAAGCACCCATCCCCGGAAAGGCAGCAATAGGCATAGAGGTTCCAAACAAGGAGAACAGCACCGTTTCGATCCGTGAGCTTATTGAAAGTCCGGAATTCAAGAAGCAGGCTTCAGGAATCACATTTGCAGTCGGCAAGGATATCTCCGGAGACTGCATAGTCACGGATATCTCCAAAATGCCTCACCTTCTTATCGCAGGTGCGACCGGTTCCGGTAAATCCGTCTGCATAAATACGCTCATCATGAGCATACTGTATAAATATAAACCCGAAGATATAAGGCTTATAATGATCGATCCAAAGATGGTCGAACTCGGTGTTTACAACGGGATCCCGCATCTTTTGATCCCTGTTGTTACAGACCCGAAGAAAGCCGCTGCTTCGCTTAACTGGGCCGTTCTTGAGATGACGAACCGTTACCAGAAGTTTGCCGAGGCCCATGTCCGCGACCTGAAGGGCTATAACGCCTATGTCGAGGCTGAAAAGAAGAAGCCGCAAAATAAGGCTTTGCTTGAGGAAGATCCCAAGAAATTCGACAAAATGCCTCAGGTTGTCATCATAGTGGACGAGCTTGCTGATCTTATGATGGTTGCTCCGGGCGAGGTTGAAAATTCAATCATACGTCTGTCACAGCTTGCGCGCGCCGCAGGAATGCATCTTGTCATCGCAACGCAGAGACCTTCAGTCAATGTCATTACAGGTCTTATCAAGGCAAATATGCCCAGCCGTATCGCTTTTGCGGTGTCCAGCGGTGTTGATTCAAGAACCATTCTTGATTCCGTAGGTGCGGAGAAGCTTCTCGGTAAAGGAGACATGCTCTTTTATCCCCAGGGCAAAATGAGGCCCGAAAGACTTCAGGGCGCTTTTGTATCGGATGAAGAAGTATCCAAGGTTACCGGATATCTCAGAGGTATCAGCGCGGATCCCGCGTTCCATAATCCTCTTGAAGGTGCCGATGGAATTAATGATCTGAAGAAGACCATTATTGATATTGAAGCAGGTAACGAATCCGTTGTTTCCAATAATTCTTCTTCATCGTCTTCGTCGGGTTCATCATCCGTATTCGGAGATGAGCTTTTACCCGAAGCCGGAAGATACATTATCAGAAGCGGTAAAGCTTCTATAGGTTATCTTCAGAGAATTCTCAAGATAGGATTTAACCGCGCCGCCAGAATCATGGATATGCTTGCGGATTACAGCGTGGTAGGTCCCGAGCAGGGAACAAAACCCAGAGAGATTCTGATGACTGAAGAGATGTTTGAAGCATTTCTGGCATCACAGGAAAAATCAGAATAAATATATTTGAGGCAGGATGAAAAAATGAGATCAGATATCGAAATTGCACAGAGCTGCGAAATGCTCCCCATTACAGAGGTTGCTTCCAGAGCAGGGATAGATCCCGAATCTCTGGAACTTTACGGTAAGTACAAAGCAAAGCTTACCGATGAGAGCCTTAAGGAGATCGCATCCAATAAAAACGGAAAACTTATTCTCGTAACAGCAATCAATCCCACTCCCGCAGGAGAGGGTAAGACCACTGTTACCGTAGGACTCGGAGAAGCATTTGCCAAGCTGAATAAAAAAGCAATCATAGCTCTCAGAGAGCCTTCACTCGGACCTTGTTTCGGAATAAAGGGTGGTGCTGCAGGCGGCGGAATGGCACAGGTTGTACCCATGGAAGATCTTAACCTTCATTTCACGGGTGATTTCCATGCAATAACCGCTGCAAATAACCTTCTTGCCGCACTTCTTGATAATCATATCCAGCAGGGCAATGTGAAGAGAATCGATTCCAGAAGCGTAGTATGGAAGAGATGTATGGATATGAACGACAGGGCTCTCAGAAATATCGTTGTCGGCCTTGGTTCCAAGTCGGACGGTTTCGTTAGAGAAGATCATTTTGTAATTACCGTTGCTTCCGAGATCATGGCAGTCCTTTGCCTTGCTGAGGATCTTAAGGATCTCAAAGCAAGACTTTCCAGAATAATCGTAGCTTATGATCTTGACGGAAATCCCGTTACCGCAGGAGATATTCAGGCAGTCGGAGCAATGACCGCACTTCTCAAGGATGCCATCAGACCCAATCTGATCCAGACTCTTGAGCATACACCTGCAATCGTGCACGGCGGACCTTTTGCAAACATTGCTCACGGATGTAATTCCGTTATCGCTACCAGAACCGCTCTTAAACTTGCAGATTATTGCATCACCGAGGCAGGATTCGGAGCAGATCTCGGAGCTGAGAAGTTCTTTGATATCAAGTGCAGACAGGCAGGCCTTAAGCCTGATGCGGTAGTTCTCGTTGCAACCGTAAGAGCGCTTAAGTATAACGGCGGAGTTCCCAAGGATCAACTTTCAAATGAAAATCTTGATGCTCTGAAATCCGGTATCGAGAATCTCGGAAAGCATATCGAGAATATCCAGTCCTACGGACTTCCTGTTGTCGTCGCTCTCAATGCATTTGTATCCGATACCGATGCCGAGATCGCATTTATCAAAGAGTATTGCGAGAGTAAGAACTGCCGTATGTCCGTTGCCAGAGTATGGGAAAAGGGCGGAGAAGGCGGATGCGAGCTTGCTCAGATGGTCATCGAAGAGGCAGAGAGCGGAAAAGCATCATTTAAGCCTATTTATGCTGATGAGCTCTCCATCACCGAGAAGATCGAGACCGTTGCAAAGAATATTTACGGAGCTGCGGATGTTTCCATAGCTTCATCAGCTGCAAAGCAGATCAAGAAGATCGAAGAGATGGGATTCGGAAATCTTCCCGTATGTATGGCTAAGACACAGTACAGCCTGTCGGATGATCCTAATCTCCTTGGTCGTCCTTCTGGATTTACTCTTAACGTAAGAGAAGTATATGTAAGTGCAGGCGCAGGATTTGTGGTTGTACTTACCGGAAATATCATGACTATGCCCGGACTTTCCAAGTCACCCGCTGCATATAAGATTGATGTGGATGATGACGGAAAAATCACAGGATTGTTCTAAAGCACCGAAAACAGAGGTAATGAAATGGCACAGATTATAGACGGAAAAGCAATATCACAGGCAGTAAAGGATGAGATCAAAGCCCGCACCGCTCAGCTTCTTGCACAAGGTATAACCGCTACTCTTGCGGTAATTCTTGTAGGCGAAGATCCCGCATCCCAGGTATATGTAAAGAACAAAAAGAAAGCCTGCGAATATTGCGGAATAAGATCCCTATCTTATGAACTTCCCGCAGATACCACCGAGGAAAAGCTTCTTGAGCTGATCGAAGAGCTTAATGCCAGAGAAGATGTTAACGGAATTCTTGTTCAGCTTCCTCTTCCCAAGGGAATAGATGAGGACAGAGTTCTTGATGCCATTTCACCCGATAAGGATGTTGACGGATTCCATCCCGTCAATGTAGGTAAACTCTCGATCGGAAAGAAAGGCTTTGTAAGCTGCACACCCGCAGGTGTCATTCAGCTTCTCAAGCGTTCCGGAATCGAGATCTCCGGAAAAGAATGCGTTGTTGTGGGCCGCAGCAATATTGTAGGAAAGCCCATGAGCATGCTTCTCCTTAGAGAGAACGGAACCGTTACGGTTTGTCATTCCCGCACCAAGGATCTCAAAGAAGTAACAAAGCGTGCGGATATACTTGTAGTAGCCATAGGAAAGCCTAAGTTTATCGATGCTTCCTATGTGCGTGAGGGGGCAGTAGTTATTGATGTAGGCATTCACAGACAGGAGGACGGAAAGCTCTGCGGTGATGTAGATTACGCATCCGTAGAACCTATTGCTTCCGCCATCACTCCGGTTCCCGGCGGTGTAGGACCCATGACCATCGCAATGCTTATGTACAATTGTCTGGCATCTGTAGACGCGTAAATTACGGAGTCCCATAAAATGAAATGTGCAATATGCGGAGCTGAGATTCCCGAGGGATCACTCTACTGCGAAAAATGCGGTAAAGATGTTCATCTGGTACCCGACTTTACGGAATTTGCCGTAAATAAAGCCGAAGAGACAGTGAAGAGCATTGTCAGTGAATTCGATGACGATGATACTGATTTCGGAAGGTCTCCCGAAGGCGCCAATGACGAAAGACCCGTCAGGAAAATAGAAAGCTCTAAAGAACCCCAACATAAATACGGCTGGCTCAAATTCGCACTCCTTGCGGCATCCGTTGTAGTGCTTGCCATGGTGTCTCTGGGATTTATTAACAGGTATTCGGATACCGAGTATCTGCTGGAATCTGCCAGAAATCATGCCGAAGCAGGAGACAGAGCCAAGGCAAAGGCGATTTTGGAAGCTCTCGAAGTCAAAGACAGTGATGATGTGGATGTTCTGCTTTATCTTGCGGAACTATACAAAGAAGATGAAGAATACATTAAGTACGAAAATCTTCTTCTTCAGATAATCGGTCTGAGTTTTGCCACCTCAGAACAAAATGCTGCAGCGTATGAAAAGCTTCTCGCCATTTATTATCAGAATGAAGATTATGTATCGATGGCGGATATCCTCTATACCTGCAATAACGTAGAGATCAAGGAACAGTTCGTCGAGTTTTGTCTTATGATTCCGGAGTTTTCTTTGGAGAGCGGATATTACGGAACAGACCAGATCCTGAAGATCACGGTACCCGGTAATGCGAGGATCTACTATACGCTTGATGGAAGTGATCCCGACGAAAACAGTGACGAATACCTTGTTCCGCTTCTTCTTACAAAAGGCGAATATGACATCAGGGTATGTGCGGTTAATGCATACGGTGTCATTAGTCCGGTTACCGAAGGCACTTTTGTAATAGAGTCCGAAGCTGAATATCAGACCATATCACCCGTTCAGGGGCAGAATGTGATCGATGAAAATAATAACGGAATTCCCGATGCGGATGAATTTGAACTGCTCATCCCCGGAGGAATATCGGGATATACCGATGACGGTGATGTAATCCTGTCGGACGGAACCAGGATATCACCCCAAGACCTGGCTGCATGGATACTGGCAAACACTCAGCAGCCCGAGCCGGTTCCCGAACCGGTACCCACAGAAGAAAATTAAAGATCTACTCAATATATATTTACTAGGGAAAGGGAAATGAAATGTACAAGATCTTAAGCAAATGTTATCTTACCGACAACATTATCAAAATGGAGGTTGAGGCTAAGAGAACTGCAGACAGCTGTCTGCCCGGTCAGTTTGTTATAGTCAGAGCGTCTGAGGACGGAGAGAGAATACCTCTTACCATTTGTGACTATAACAGAGAGAAGGGTACCATCGTACTCGTATTCCAGGTAGTCGGTGCATCAACAGCCGTTATGGCTAAGCTTGAAGAGGGCGATTCCTTCCGGGATATCGTAGGTCCTTTAGGCAAACCTTCAGAACTTTGTGAGATGGATATCGAGGAACTTAAGAAGCTTAAGATAGTCTTTATTGCAGGCGGTGTAGGAACCGCGCCTGTTTATCCCCAGGTAAAATGGCTCAAGGAGCAGGGAATCGCTTCCGATGTTATCATCGGTGCAAGAAACAAGGATCTTGTTATCCTTGAGGACGATTTTAAATCGGTATCGGACAATGTTTATGTTACCACCGATGACGGATCATACGGAAGAAACGGTAATGTATGCGTATGTCTCCAGTCACTCATCGATGAAGGCAAGACTTACGACAAGTGTGTCGCTATCGGTCCCCTCATCATGATGAAATTTGCGGTAAATCTTACCAAGCAGCTTAATATTCCCACTATCGTTTCCATGAACCCCATCATGGTAGACGGAACCGGAATGTGCGGAGCTTGCCGTGTACATGTAGGCGATGAGATCAAATTTGCCTGCATTGATGGTCCCGAGTTTGACGGATGGCTCGTTAATTTCGATGAGTCCATGAGACGTCAGACAATGTACAAGACCGAAGAGGGCAGAAAGATGCTCGAACTTCAGGAAGGTGCAACACATCATGGCGGATGCGGCCATTGCTGATCCGTACACGTAAACCGATTCTAAACCACCTTAAAGGAGATATATAAATGGAAGTCGATGTAATGAAGAAAGTTCCCGTAAGAGAGCAGGAGCCTCAGGTTAGAGCAAAGAATTTCGAAGAGGTCTGCTACGGATATACTCTTGAAGAAGCGCAGGCTGAAGCTTCAAGATGCTTAAATTGTAAGAACGCTCAGTGTATGAAGGGCTGCCCCGTATCCATCAACATTCCCGGATTCATTCAGCAGATCAAAGAAGGAAATATCGAAGAGGCATACAATATCATTTCTCAGTCCTCAGCACTTCCCGCAGTTTGCGGAAGAGTCTGCCCTCAGGAGACCCAGTGCGAAGGCAAGTGTATCAGAGGCATAAAGGGCGAAGCTGTTGCAATCGGTAAGCTTGAGAGATTTGTTGCCGATTATGCTATGGAGCATGGACTTAAGCCCAAGAAGGAGAAGGAATCCAACGGAATCAAGGTTGCCGTTATCGGTTCCGGCCCCAGCGGACTTACCTGCGCAGGTGATCTTGCAAAACTCGGTTATGACGTAACCATCTTCGAAGCACTTCATCAGGCAGGCGGAGTTCTTGTATACGGTATCCCCGAATTCAGACTCCCCAAAGAGAGAGTTGTTGCCAAAGAGATTGAGAACGTTAAAGCACTCGGTGTTAAGATCGAGACCAATGTCGTTGTAGGACGCAGCGTTACCATCGATGAGCTTATGGAAAAGGAAGGTTTCCGTGCGGTATTCATCGGTTCCGGTGCAGGTCTTCCCAGATTCATGAACATACCCGGTGAGACACTTAACGGTGTTTTTTCCGCAAACGAGTATCTTACAAGAAGCAACCTTATGAAGTCCTTCCGTGAGGATTCAACCACTCCCATCATGAAGAGTAAGAAGGTTGCGGTTGTCGGCGGCGGAAACGTTGCTATGGACGCTGCCAGAACCGCGCTCAGACTCGGTGCCGAAGTACATATCGTTTACAGAAGAGGAGAAGAAGAGCTTCCCGCACGAGTTGAGGAAGTTCACCACGCTAAGGAAGAAGGGATCATATTTGATCTTCTTACCAATCCCGTAGAGATCATCGGTGACGAAAACGGATGGGTAAAGGCTATCAAGTGCGTAAAGATGGAACTTGGTGAGCCTGATGAATCCGGAAGAAGAAGCCCCGTAGAGGTTAAGGGATCGGAATTTGAGATCGATGTTGATACTGTTATCATGTCCCTCGGAACTTCACCCAATCCTCTTATCTCAATGACCACCAAGGGTCTTGAGACCAATAAGAGAAAGTGTATCGTTGCCGAAGAGAATACCGGAAAGACTTCAAGAGAAGGAGTTTATGCCGGCGGTGATGCGGTTACCGGTGCAGCAACGGTAATCCTCGCAATGGGTGCCGGCAAAGAGGCAGCCAAGGCAATCGATGAGTTCATAAACGGATGATCTTTTAAGAGGAAAAATATGTCCGGATCTGAAAAAGAAAACAGCGAAAACTACGGATATGACGAGGAGGCGCCCTTAGCGCCTCCCGTTTCCGAAGTTAAGGATACCGATGAAGATGAGCTTTCATCCGGATTAAGAGCCCCTTATATACGCAATAATGAAAGGGCTTCGGATTACAAATCCACAGGATTGCTTCTTACGATCTTTGGAGGAGTCGGTATATTATTTGTTCTTTTGACCGTGATAGGTATAATTCCCGAATATCTCGGAAATCCCTATCTGTCATATGGTGTGCTTTTTGCGGTGTTCACGCTCTTTTTGGTAATGGGCATCATATCCATAAGAAGTGCGGGCATTTTTGAAAAGAAAGCAAAATCCGATCATACACTTGAAAAGCGGATCCTTGATTTTGTCGGAAATGAGCTGGACTCTGCGGAAGTTGATGCACAGGCCGGTTTATCTGATTCAGACGAACCCGAGGTTCTGTATTTTAAACGTACTGATTGTCTTAAGAAGATAATAAGCAATAAGTTTGTAAACATCGATCCCGGTTTTCTCGACAACCTGATCGACGAGGAATTATACGATCAGATCTTTTCGGACAAAACCAGAGAATAATTCATGAACATAAGTATTATCTGTGTGGGTAAGATAAAAGAATCATTCTACCGTGATGCTATCGCCGAGTATGCAAAACGGTTATCGGCATATTGCACTTTTAAGATAATCGAAGTTGAAGATGAACCCGATACCGGATCTTCGGAAACGGTGATCGAGACTGCCAAGCAGAGAGAAGCCGAGCGTATACTTAAGAATGTTAAACCCGGTATGCATGTGATCACTCTGGAGATCAAAGGTAAGAAATATTCATCAGAAACATTTTCGGAAATGCTCTCGGATCTTTTTGTATCCGGGAAGAGTGATATTGCTTTTATTATCGGAGGATCCAACGGACTTGCGGGATGTGTATCCGACAGGGCTGATGCTAAAATATCCTTTTCCGATATGACATTTCCACATCAGCTTATGAGAGTTATCCTGTCCGAGCAGATCTACAGAGCTTTCAGGATCATGCGCGGCGAACCTTATCATAAGTAACAGGAAGATATGAAGAAAAAAGAACTGGCAGCCGAGGTTATAAAAAGGCTTAAAAAGGAATATCCGGATTCGGTATGTACTCTTGATGTCGAAGATGCCTGGCAGCTTCTTGTAAGTGTACGTCTGGCAGCTCAGTGTACGGATAAAAGAGTCAACGAAACAGTGCCTGCTCTTTTTGCCAAATATCCTTCGCCCGAAAAGCTTTCGAAAGCAAAGCTTTCCGATATTGAGGAAATTGTTCGTCCCTGCGGTCTTTTCAAGACCAAAGCACGCGATATCAAGGCTTGTATGACACAGCTTGTTGACCGGTTTGACGGCATCGTTCCCGATAATATGAAAGATCTCTTATCCCTTCCCGGCGTGGGAAGAAAGAGTGCGAATCTTATCTTAGGTGACATATACGGTCAGGAGTCCTATGTGTGTGATACGCATTGCATCAGACTCACAGGAAGGATAGGTATGTCGGACGGAAGCAAGGACCCCGTTAAGGTGGAAATGCAGCTCCGCAAAATAGTACCTCCGGAAGAGTCAGGCGGTCTTTGTCACAGACTTGTGGATCACGGAAGAGCTGTCTGCAAAGCACAGTCCCCTCAGTGCGAAGCATGTTGTCTTAATGATATCTGTCGTAAGAAAATGTGATCTTTTTACGAAAGGAGTTTATCTTTATGAGAATGGTAGACATTATAATCTCCAAGAGAAACGGTAATGAGCTTACCGATGAGGAGATAGCTTTTTTCGTAAACGGATATACAAAAGGCGAGATTCCCGATTATCAGGTTTCCGCTCTGATGATGGCGATATATTTCAGGGGAATGAGTAAAAGAGAAACCCTTACTCTTACAAGACTGATGGCTGATTCCGGTGATCTTCTCGATCTTTCCGGAATATCGGGCATTAAGGTGGATAAGCATTCTACCGGCGGTGTCGGTGATAAGACATCACTTGCACTGACTCCCATTGTTTCCGCCTGCGGTGTTCCCATTGCCAAAATGAGCGGAAGAGGTCTGGGACATACCGGAGGAACCATCGATAAGCTTGAAAGCTTTGACGGATTCAACGTGTCCATATCCACGGAGGAATTCATTAATAACGTTAATACCAACGGTATTTCCATAATGGGTCAGACTGCCGATCTTGCCCCTGCCGACAAAAAGCTCTATGCACTCCGTGACGTAACCGGAACGGTAGAAAACATGTCACTTATCGCAAGTTCCATCATGAGTAAGAAACTTGCTGCGGGTGCCGATGCCATAGTTCTTGATGTTAAGACCGGAAGCGGTGCTTTTATGAAGACTCTCCCGGATTCCACCGCACTTGCCACAGAGATGGTGGAGATAGGAAAAGGTGCAGGCAGAAAGACGGTGGCCGTAATTAGTGATATGGACCAGCCTTTGGGACTTGCCGTGGGAAATGCTATTGAAGTACGTGAAGCAATCGATACATTAAACGGATGCGGTCCGGAAGACTTTACGGAACTGGTATATACTCTGGCAACCTACATGATCATTCTTGGAGGAAAGGCATCTTCCGAAGATGAAGCTCTTTCGATGATAAAGGAAGTTGTTTCAAACGGAAAAGCATTGGATAAACTTGCCGCCTTCATAGGAAGTCAGGGAGGTAATCCCGAGCAGGTATATCATCCCGAACTTCTCAAAGTCTCCGATAAAACCGTTACCGTAAAAGCGGAAAAAGACGGATATGTAGATCATATCATCTGTGACAGAGTCGGAGTATCCTGTATGATGCTCGGCGGCGGAAGAGCATCCAAAGAAGATGTGATCGATCTGTCTGTCGGAATCAGGCTTATCAAAAAAGTGGGCGATGAAGTTAAAAAGGGTGAAGATCTTGCAATAGTTTACTATACCCGGGAAGAAGGTCTTGAAGATGCTCTTGATAAACTGAAGACCTCATATATCATTTCGGATACAAAACCCGAAAAACAGCCTCTTATCAAGAACATCATTAAATAAAAAAGGAAGCTTAACCTAATGGAAGAATTTTCGCTTAAAGCGGAACTGTCAAGCGATGAAATGAGAAACATCTTCGGTATGAGGGATGCCTTCATAAAGAAGGTTGAATCCTCCATGAATGTCCGTGTTGTTTCCAGAAACGGCTTTCTGTATGTCTATGGAAGTGAGGAAAACGCCAATAAGGCGATGTCGGTTATCATGGATCTTAAAGATTACTCAGAAAAAGGAAATGTGATCGAAGAGCAGAGTGTAAATTATGCCATCGATATGATGGAGGATTCACATGAGGGTGCTTTGGGAGAAGCTTCCGCGGATGTGATCTGCCATACCGCTCAGGGTAAGCCCGTTAAACCCAAAACCCTCGGTCAGAAATCATATGTTAAGAGCATAACCGATAAGATGATCACCTTCGGTATCGGACCTGCAGGAACAGGTAAAACTTATCTTGCAATGGCAATGGCGATAACTGCTTTTAAGAATGAAGAAGTAGGAAGGATAATACTGACCCGTCCCGCTATAGAAGCAGGTGAGAAACTGGGATTCTTACCCGGTGATCTTCAGAGCAAGGTTGATCCTTATCTTCGTCCTTTGTATGATGCGCTTTTCCAGATCATGGGTCCGGAAAAATTTGCACTGAATATGGAAAAGGGACTTATTGAGGTAGCTCCCCTTGCATATATGAGAGGCCGTACATTGGATAATGCATTTATTATTCTGGATGAGGCACAGAATACCACGCCTGCCCAGATGAAGATGTTCCTTACCAGGATCGGTTTCGGTTCCAAAGTGGTCGTAACCGGTGATGCCACACAAAAAGATCTTGCACCCGGAACGGTTTCGGGTCTTGATGTGGCTCTTAAGGTTCTCGGTTCCATGGATGAGATCGGCTTTTGCATGCTTACCAGTAAGGACGTTGTCAGACATCCGCTGGTTCAGAAGATAGTCAAGAAGTACGAAGATTACGAAAACAGACACAGATCGGGCGACAAAAAACACAGATAAAGGGGCTGACGCGGATTGGAAACCTCAAAGGTAAAATCAGGAAGTAAGATCCCCGGGATCATCTTCACAGTTATTTATGCAATGCTCCTTACGGGCGTTGGATATGTGGGGGGGAAGGATACTGCCGAACTTATACAGTACGGTGTATTCAGCATTATCCTCGGGGGACTTGTTTCGCTTTGTATCCGTAAATATTTTCCCGTATCCGTTACCGACCCCGATATTTCGGAAAAAAGTGAATCAAGATTTTGGATAATCGTATATATCTGTATGCTTTTATCTGTTCTCTTTTCCTATTTTCCCAATACCATGTGGGTATTTGTTCCGGTATTTGTCATCCTGTCCCTTTTTTCATCCCCTCTTGTGGGAATAGTCATCGCGTCCGTATTGCTGGCCGGTACTGCTATGATATCCGGATGCGGAGCACTTGTGTTTTTCCTGTATTTTGTAAGCGGTGTTTTCTCTGTCATGGTATATCTTCCTCTGACCGAGGAGATAAAATTTGCGATGCCCGCATTTTTGTCGTCCTTGTGTCTGCTTGTTTGTGAGATGTGCGGAATCATTCTTACGATAAATTCCGCCTTTGATATCCAGCTTCTTATATTGCCCTTCGCCAACTGTCTTATCGGGATGATGGTAATATATTCCGCATTCAGGGGATATTCGTCGCTGATCATGTTTAAATATTATGATCTGTATCAGACTCTTTGCGATACCGAGAACGAGAAGCTTCTTGAACTAAGGAGCGAATCTCCCAAAGAATATATGCTCAGTATCCATACCGCATACTTCTGTGACAGAGTATCATCCTCCATCGGGCTTGATGCGGATATCGTAAAGTGTGCCGGATATTATCATGAACTTACTCCCGGCGGTATCGAAGACAGGGAAGATTTTTATCGTGAGATGGGCTTTACGGAAGGCCTGAAGAATATTCTTGATGAATATAAAGAGTACATCTCTAATCCCGGCATCTCCCTTGTCAGGAAAGAAGCGGCGGTTCTCGTATGTTCCAGAACCGTGGTCAAGACCGTTATGGCTCTTTTTGATAAAGACAAAGATGCGGATATCGATACCGGAAAGCTTGTGGATGCTGTTTTTGACAGATTTATATCCAGAGGAACTTTCAGTGATTGTGAGATCACTTTTTCCGATATCTCAAAAATGAAGAAGATTTTTAAAGAAGAAAAGCTTTATTACGATTTTTTGAAATAAACCATGAATATATATATTGAAAAAGAAACCGATACAGATTTTGCTTTTGATGAAAATGCTCTCATCAGAACGGTTGCAGAGCGTGCGTTTTCATCCGAAGGAGCACCCGTTGCAAATGCATGTGTCAATGTACTGATCACCGATAATGAGGGGATCAGGGAGCTTAACCGGGATTACAGAGGAATAGATTCCCCAACCGATGTTTTATCTTTTCCGAATCTTGATTTTGACAAACCTTCCGATTTCGATATACCTGCGGACAGGAAGGCTGATTATACCGATCCCGAAACGGGAGAACTTATCCTTGGAGATATCATCCTTAATGTCGACAGGATCCTTTCACAGGCCGAAGAATACGGTCACAGCATAAAACGTGAAACTGCGTTTCTTGTCGCACACAGCTGTCTTCATCTGTGCGGCTACGACCATATGACAAAGCCCGAAGAAGAAGAGATGATATCCAAACAGGAAGAAATCCTTAATTCACTTGGCATTACGAGAGGTGACTGATGAAAAATTACGTTTATAAGAAAAAGACAGGATATATCTGCCTTCTTATTTCAATAATGTCCTTATTCCTATACAGGATGTTCCTTACCGAGGCGGGAATGGGATATGCATTTATTACATATCTTGTCTGCACGGCTGTATGGATGATCTTTGGTCAGGGCTTTTCGGATGTTACCGCAAGAATGGCCAGAGTAAGGCTTTCAAAGGGACAGAAGAGAAGCGCACTTGATGTTTTGTCCGTATCATTTGCATGTCATTTCATTGCCGGACTTATCGGAACCGCGCTTTGCGGAGCTCTTAATTTCTGGTTTATGTCCGACGTGATCAATCTTCCCAAGGGAAGATTTTTGGGACTGTATCTGTGCGGATGTTTTTTCTTCAGAATGATGAATGAGTATCTTACGGGTTACGCTTCAGTATCGTCCGGAGACAGGGCTATCTGCATTTCCATGGTATCAAGGGAACTTTTCAGGATCGTGTTCGGATTCCTGTTAATGAAGATGATGTATGACAAGGGTATTGTCAATTCCGCACTTTTGATGGATGAGGATATCAAATACATCTATGCATGTGCCGGCCTTTTTGCGGGATTCTGTGTTGCTGAGATATTTGTATTTGTATTCCTGTTTATAGTCCGTCTCGGTCTCAGGATAAAGGCGAGTGATGAAAGAGAAGGTTTTGGCGGAAGGGATAATCTTGGAGTTGTTATAATAAATCTCCTTAAGAGAAGAGTCGGTGATCTTGTGGCCGGTCTTTCCGTATGCCTGGTCCTTTTGATCTGGGCTGCTCAGTCGGGTGACGTACACGGTATCGGACTTTCTGTTTATATGCTTCTTTCCCCTTTTGCTTTTTCCCTTGTATTTGCACTTTACGCAGGTTCGCATGCCGGCGCGAACTGGATGCAGAGCGTACGTAAAAATGAAAAAGGCAACGCCAGAGCATATTTTGATTTCGGAATGCATATTGTCTGTATCGTTTCCGTTTTCATTACAGCATTTTTTGCATCTGTTTCCAAGCCGGTGGCAAAGCTGCTTTCCACCGGTTCGGAAAGCAGTCTTATTGTTGAATTCATACTCATCATTGCAGCATCCATAATGCTTTCCATGGCAATGTTTTGTGATTCGCTCTGCTCCGGAAGGGACGATCGTATTCCCCGTATCATCGCGCATGTTGCTTCCGGATTTGCGGGTATTCTTGCGGTTAAGTTATCTACAGGCAACGGACATAATATGTATAAGGGACTTATGATATCCGTTCTTGTATATTCTTTGGTCGAACTCATAATATGGTGTGTAATATCCTATGTTCGTATGAGCATGGTATTTGATCCCATCAGAAATATTCTTATCCCCATTGTGTCAGGTGCCGTTTGCGCGATCTTCCTTGTGATCATCACAAATGCAGCTGCCGCTCACCTGGGCAATCTTTTTACTGTTGTAATATGTATTCCGATAGGACTTATCATATATCATTCTGTCCTGCTTCTTCTCAGGAATTATTCCGATGCGGAGCTTAAGCTGATGCCTTTCGGAAGTGTTCTTTACAGTCTGGGTCAGATATTGAAGGTGATCTGATAATGATCCGCATTGATCAGTTAAAAATTAAAGTAAATGATAAACAGCCCGATATACGTCGGGCTGTTATTTCGAAACTCAAAATCTCCGAATCCGAATTGAAAGATTCAGGTATCATCAGAAGATCCCTGGATGCCAGAAAAAAGCCCGAGTTGTATTACGTGTATAGCATATGGGCCGAGTGTAAAAATGAAGACAAGATCCTTAAAAGATTTTCGAATGATCCGGGTATTGCATCATATGTTCCTTTTGAATACAAGCTCCCCGAGTGCGGAAGCGAGCAGCTTGTTCACAGGCCGGTAGTAGTGGGAATGGGACCTGCCGGGCTGTTCTGCGCTTATGAACTGGCAAGGGCAGGTTTTAAACCTCTCGTGATAGAGCGGGGAAGATGCGTTGAAGACAGGGCACGGGATGTAGAGGAGTTCTGGGAGAACGGAATTCTGGATACCGCAAGCAATGTACAGTTCGGAGAGGGAGGTGCAGGTACTTTTTCCGACGGAAAGCTTTCCACTTCGATCAAAGATAAAGAGGGAAGGATTCGTGAGGTACTTAAGACCTTTACCGAATACGGAGCTCCCGAAGAGATTCTCTACGATCACATGCCTCATCTCGGAACCGATGTACTTCCGAAAATAGTTAAGAACATCCGTGAGAAGATAATAGAACTTGGCGGTGAGGTCAGATTTGAAACATGCCTTATCGGTATTGAATGTGAAGCTGATAATATCACTGCGATCAAAGTGAAAGGACCGGACGGAGAGGAGACGATCAGGACAGCTGTCCTTGCTCTTGCAATAGGTCATTCAGCCCGTGACACATATAAAGCTTTATATGACTGCGGACTTAAGATGGAACAAAAGCCCTTTGCAGCCGGTTTCAGAGTTCAGCATCCTCAGAGCATCATCAATGCGAATCAATACGGCGACGAAAAATATGCCGAAATACTCGGAGCATCACCTTATAAACTTACTGCAAATTTCGGAGACAGAGGTGTGTTTTCTTTTTGCATGTGTCCGGGAGGATACGTAGTCAATTCATCATCCGAAGAAGGTGAGACTGTTGTAAACGGAATGAGTTACAGTGGAAGAAATTCTGAGAATGCGAATTCGGCAATAGTTATAAGCATTCCCGTTACGGATTATCCTTCGGATCATCCTCTTGCGGGCATTGAGTATCAGAGGATTCTGGAACGCAGGGCTTATGAAGCGGGAAAGGGTAAGATACCTGCCCAGAGATACGGAGAATTTGCCGGAAGGGTTAACGGCCCATCTGACAAGAGCGATAATCCTTCATTTGTAAATCCGGTATTTAAGGGAGAATACGAGTGGACCGATCTGACAGGGATCTTTGATGAATCGATAAACAAACTTTTTGTTGATGGAATGACTAGGTTTGGAAGAACCATTAAAGATTTTGACGATGCCGGCGTGATCATGGCAGGAGTTGAATCAAGGACCAGTTCTCCCGTCAGGATACCCAGGGACGAATCACTCGAAGGTTCCATCGGTGGGATCATACCTCTCGGAGAAGGGGCCGGATATGCCGGAGGGATAACTTCCGCAGCTATCGATGGAATAAGAGGAGCTGAGGTGATCATAAAAAGATTCTCATCAATATAGTTTTCATGGGAGGGGAAAATGAGTTTATTTGATTTTATGGATGTGCTTGGCGGTATGAATACAGATTCATACGGTTATAAGACTTTTAAAAATGTCAATCATTGGAATAATGAGGACATGCTCAGATTATTGTCAGAGGTAAAAACCCCATACGATCCGCCCAAGATGGGCTGGATCAGGGCGTTCGGCAAAGAACGTCAGGTGGTGGTATACAGTAAGCCCAATAAGACTAATTATATATATGTGGATGCAAATCCCCGGAAAATAATCGTCAGCATGGCTCCGAAACCGGGACAGATCGGTGGTCCGACAGAACATGTCGATCCTGCGGATGTTACCGCTAAAAACGGTAATACGATAGGAGCTACCTTAAGTACCATGGAACCTGTTGAACAGATCATTTTTGCGGTGGAAAAGCTGCTTGAAAATAACGAGGAAGTAAAAAGATATATTTAGGTACATTATTTGACAGTTTAGACTCTTCGATTTATATTAAAACGGTATGTTTAAGGGATTTTTCGGGCATTTTTGAACGAGAAAATATATTAACGGTTTATTGAAAAATGAGTAATTTAAGAGAGAATTTTAAAAATAAAAAAAGGATCGTCGTTAAGATCGGATCTTCATCCATAAATCACCCCGAAAGCGGCGGTATGGACTTTTCCAGAATAGAACTTCTGGTAAGACAGCTCTGTGATATCCATAATTCCGGTAAGGATGTTGTCCTTGTATCATCGGGAGCGATTGCCGCAGGTAAGTATGCGATAGGATACGGAATGGACAGATCCATCAACCGTCATGAGCTTACTCTTCCACAGAAGCAGGCATGTGCGGCCATCGGTCAGGGAAGGCTCATGAATATTTATGAGAAGTTTTTTACCGAGTATAATTCGCTTCCTGCCCAGGTCCTTATGACCAAGGATACCGTGTTAAACGATACCAACAGGGTTAACGCAACCAATACATTCAAAGCACTTCTTGATATGGGCGTCATCCCCATCGTTAATGAAAATGACACTATCGCAACTCACGAGATCGAGATCGGAGATAACGATACTCTTTCCGCTATGGTAGCTTCCATGGTTGAAGCAGATCTCCTTATCCTTCTTTCCGATATAGAAGGACTTTATACCGATGATCCCAATAAGAACCCCGATGCAGAGTTCATTGCGGAGGTTCCCGAGATCACCGATGAATATCTTGAGATGGGAAAAGGTTCTACAGGATCCGGAATGGGAACCGGCGGTATGAGTACCAAACTGAATGCAGCAAGGATCGCAACCAAGTCCGGAGCCGATATGGTCATTTGTTCCAGCAAGGATCTTACCATTCTTTCAAGGGTCATTGCGGGTGAAGAGGTCGGTACAGCCTTTGCCAGCGCTAAAGACGGCTCGTTTGACCTTCCTTCTTTTGTAAGGGATATACTTAAATAATTAATGGCCGCAAGGCTTAAGAGGATATATGGCTGATAACAGAAAACCCGAAATTACCAAAAAACAGATCAGAGCAGAGATTCTTGCTAAGCGTGATGCACTCAGTGAAAACCAGGCTAAAGCTGCCGCTGAGAGCGTATATAATCAAGTGATCTCAGATCCTCTGTTCATAAAAGCCAAGAGAGTACTGGGATTCATGCCATTTGGAAGTGAAATTGACATCAAACCCATTCTTGAATATGCTCTTGCAAATGAAAAGGAAGTCTTTGTTCCACGCATTACCACTAACGGCTTCCATAAAGAGATGGAATTCAGAAAGGTTAAGGATGTGGATCCCGTTCATTATTCTTTCGGAAAATACAAGATCCTGGAACCTTCCGAAGAATGTGAACCTTTCGAATATAACGAAGCTGAAGCAATGATGCTTCCAGCACGTGACCTTGTACTTCTTCCCGGTGTCGCATTCGACAAATACAACAAGAGAGTGGGATACGGCGGAGGATACTATGACAGATTCTTGGAAGATAAACTTACGCTCCGCATTCATTCCATCGCAGTTTGTCATGCGTGCCAGATCGTAGATTACGACATCCCCGAAGACGAAGGGGATGTAAGACCTTTTAAAGTGGTTTGTTCTTAAAAGGAGATCCATATGACAGATCTTAAAACATTAGGTGAAAATGCCGTAAAGGCAAAATATAAAGCCGCTCTTATTTCAACGGATAAGAAAAACGAAGTACTGGTTAAGTGCGCCAAAGCACTTCAGGACAATGCGGAAGAGATCATTAAAGCAAATGAGATCGACCTGAAGAATGCCGTTCAAAACGGAATGTCCGAAGCTATGCAGGACAGACTTCGCCTTACCGTCCAGCGTATCGACGGTATTGCGGAAGGTCTGCACCAGGTTGCCGATCTGCCCGATCCTGTGGGTGAGATCATGGAAGAGTTTGACCGCCCCAACGGAATGCATATCACAAAAGTACGTGTACCCATGGGAGTTATCGGGATCATCTATGAGTCCCGTCCCAATGTTACACCCGATGCCTTTTCACTTACCTTTAAAGCCGGAAGTGCCTGCATACTCAAGGGCGGAAGTGACTGCATAGAATCGAATAAAGCGATAGTTAAAGTACTCAGATCGGTTCTGGAATCCGAAGGACTTGATCCCGATATACTTCAGCTTATCGAATCAACCGACAGAAGCGTAACCACCGAATTCATGAAGATGAAAGAATATATCGATGTTCTTATTCCCAGAGGAGGTGCGGGACTTATACGTGCGGTTGTCGAGAATTCCATGATCCCTGTCATTGAGACCGGAACCGGTAACTGCCATGTCTATATTGATAAGGATGCAGACCTCGAAATGGCCGTTAACATTCTTTTCAATGCAAAGACCCAGCGTATATCCGTATGTAATGCATGCGAAAGCCTTGTGGTACATTCTGCTGTTAAAGACAAGGTTCTTCCGCTTATATATGAAAAGCTTTCCGAGAAGAATGTTGAACTCAGATGTGATGAACCTTCTTATGAAGTGTTGGGTGATAAAGCCGTTCATGCTACCGAGGAAGATTTCGGCAGGGAATATCTTGATTACATCCTTTCCGTTAAGACGGTAGATTCGGTAGAGGAAGCCATCGATCATATCAATAAATACAGCACCCACCATTCCGAATGCATTGTTACGGAAAATAAAGAAGCGGCTGAAATGTTCCAGGAAAGAGTTGATGCTGCGTGTGTTTATGTAAATGTATCAACCAGATTTACCGACGGTTTCGAGTTCGGCTTCGGTGCGGAGATCGGTATTTCCACTCAGAAGCTTCAGGCAAGAGGTCCCATGGGACTTAAGGAGATCACATCGTATAAATACAGGATCACCGGAAACGGTCAGGTCAGAGGATAGTTAGGAGAGTAATAAAAATGCAGAAGATCAGGACAAGATATGCACCTTCACCCACGGGAAAGATGCATGTAGGCAATTTAAGAACAGCTCTTTACGAGTTTCTTGTAGCTAAGCATGAGAACGGTGATTTCATGCTCAGAATAGAGGATACCGATCAGGAGAGATTTGTTGAAGGAGCCATCGACATCATAAACAGAACTCTTGAAAAGACCGGACTTTATCATGATGAGGGACCCGACAAGGATGGCGGAGTAGGCCCTTACGTTCAGTCAGAGCGTGTTAAGACCGGTATCTATATGAAGTATGCCAAGGAGCTTATCGAGAAAGGAGAGGCATATTATTGCTTCTGTGACAAGGAGAGACTTGCATCCCTTAAGACTGCGGTATCGGAGGACGGAAAGACAATCACCGTTTATGATAAGCATTGTCTCGGCCTTTCCAAAGAAGAGGTTGAGAAGAATCTCGCAGAAGGGAAGCCTTTTGTCATCAGACAGAATATACCCAATGAGGGAACCACAACATTTAAGGATGAGCTTTACGGAGATATCACAGTCGAGAATTCTGAGCTTGATGATATGATCCTTATCAAGTCCGACGGATATCCCACATATAATTTTGCAAATGTTGTTGATGATCACACCATGAACATCACACATGTCGTAAGAGGTAACGAGTATATTTCTTCCTCACCCAAGTATCAGAGACTTTATGATGCGTTCGGATGGGAGAGCCCCGTATACATCCACCTTCCTCTTATCACCGATGAGAATCATAAGAAGCTTTCCAAGAGAAGCGGACACTCATCATTCGAAGATCTTATCGATCAGGGATTCATTTCCGAGGCGATAGTTAATTACATCGCACTTCTCGGATGGTCACCCGAGGATAACAGAGAGATCTTCAGCCTCGATGAACTTATCAAAGAGTTCGATTATCACAGGATCAGCAAATCCCCCGCGGTATTCGATATCCAGAAGCTTAAATGGATGAACGGTGAGTATCTCAAAGCAATGGATGATGAGAAGTTCTTTGAGATGGCTAAGCCATATCTCGAGAAAGCACTTCCTGCCGGAATTGATGCAAAAAAGGTTGCTTCCAAGGTTAAGACCCGTATCGAGATCTTCCCCGATATTGCGGAGCAGGTTGATTTCCTGACCGCTGTTCCCGAGTATTCAAACGAGCTCTATGCCAACAAGAAGAATAAGATTGATGAGGCCGGATCAAAGGCAGTTCTTATGGACATTCTTCCTATCCTTGAAGCGCAGGAAGATTATTCCAATGATGCACTTTATGCAGCACTTTTAAAGTATGCAGAGGAAAAAGGCTTTAAGAACGGCTATGTAATGTGGCCTCTCAGAATAGCTCTTTCCGGTAAGGTAATGACTCCTGCAGGCGCTACGGAGATTCTGGAGCTTCTCGGAAAAGAAGAGTCCGTAAAGCGTGTTAAGGCAGCGATTGAGAAACTTTCATGAAATTATTTGAGATAAAAGACGACGATAAAAATACGGATCCGGGAAAGCTTGCCATCGGAGCAATGATCATTTCGGCCATTGTTATAGCTCTTATTGTATGGACCAAAAACGGGTATTACAATAAATTACTTGCTACGGGCGTTATTACAGACGGTTCGGAATTAATAAAGCGTAAAGTAATAAGTATTGCTTTGTCTGTTCTGCCCTCCGTTTTGATGGTTGTTTTCCATCTTATCGTTAAGATTACCAATAAGACATCAAAAGCTCTTGCCGCCCTTTTACTGTGCGGAATAGCTGCTTTATGTGCAAACGGTATATTTGAGACATTTTCTCTGGTCAATGCTTATCTGACGGAAAATGATCTTAGAAAGGATCTTTGTTTTATTCTGATCGGATGCTGTGTATTATCGGCAGGTGCCGCATCCAACGGGCTTAAAACGCTTAAGATATTGCCGCCTGCTTGATTTTCCTTATGAAATAAGGCATTATATATATGCAGGACTTAAGGGAGCTTGCTAATGCAGGCTCCTTTTAATGTGTAAGCACATATCCTGACTATTATGAAAGGAGGAAACGGAATGTCAATTTTTTCAAGGAAGACAGAAGTGCAGGTACCTTTGCAGGACCATACCATCTATCTGATAGATACTGAGAATGTAAGGACTGTTTGGACCCTTCTTCTTGACAGAATGACTCTTAACGATAAGATTTATGTCTTCTATACGATGAACTCGGGAAATGTCTCGTATGAGGACTTAAACGGCGTTATATCATCCGGTAAGAACGTTGAGCTTATACAGTGCCATACAGGGAAAAACGGCCTTGATTTCCAGC
Organism: Lachnospiraceae bacterium; assembly: GCA_016291475.1. The sequence goes on from JAEEXJ010000023.1 coordinate 22,123, forward strand.
TTGTTTCATATCTCGGATATTTGATCCGAAATAATGAAAATGCTGACTATTGCATCATCTCTGACGACAGCGGATATGATGCGGTCATTAAATTCTGGGAAGGCAGGGAAGTTAAAGTATCGAGAAAGACGGCTTTTCAGGTTTCCGGAAAACAGGCTAAAGCACCCAAGAAGCCCCTTTTCGGAGTTAAATCCAGAGCAAAAGCTTCTGCCAAGACAGCGACCGTGACTAAGAAGCCGGTCGAGGTCAAGAAACCGGAAGAGACCAAAAAGGTAACCGAAACTCCCAAGGCACCTGAAGCTGTAAAGACGGAATCGGTAAAAAAATCCGAAAACGCTAAATCCACAGAGACTAAGAAAACAACGGAACCCAGGAAGACTTCGGAGTCCAAGAAATGCGCGGATACAAAAAAAGCTCCCGAAACCGTAAAGGAAGCGGAAGCTAAGAAACCTCAGGAATCCAAGAAGCAGTCAGAGCCTAAAAAGCAGAGCGAGTCAAAAAAGCAGACTGAGTCTAAAAAAGCTCCCGCTCAGAAGCCTGCCGCATCCGGCGTAAATATCTCAAGGGATAAATTAAAAGAATTCCTTCCCGGTGAAACGGAAGAAAGGATCGATCAGATATCTGAGATCATCAAAAAAAGCGGCGGTAAAAAAGGCCTTGCGGATATTCATGACGAGATTGAGAAGATCTATCGTAATGAACAGGCATCGGATATCTATCGTATCATCAGACACAATATCAAGGATATCTGCTGTTAATCCCATATGGCTTCTTCACCGGTGACAAGTTCACCCCACTTGCTGGCCCAGGCTTCAATAAAAAATGAAGTATAGCGAATATTCTTTTCTTTGCGTAGATTTACGAAATATGGGTGTGATCCCCATATACAGGAAAGAATTCCTACGAATAACATTAGGGGCCCCAGCAATAGAGATTGCATGCAATGCCCGTATTCATGAGCTCTTACCTTATCATGGTAAGAGCTTTTTGAATTGGGGGTAAATATAAATAATCCCATGCTTAATCCGCTCCAGGGTTTGTCCCATACTGTTTCTATGGAGCATCTGTAGATCCTGTGCGGATATTTTCTGTATTTCAGGAATATGAATAAACCTATAAGCGTTGGGCCGATACCCCATGTACAATGAAGTAATATTACGAGAACTTTTTTGATACTGTTCATAGATCGTTTCCTATAAGATCATTGATCTCTTTTACTTTGTTTTTAAGGCTTATCATATCCAATAATTCACATACGATGAGAATAAATACAGTAAATACGATGAGAACCGGGAACGAAAGGCTTTCGTACCATGCGAAAAGATTGCCGAATATAAGCACCAGGATGACGGCATATATAATCTTTAATCCCGTTTCAATGATCGACAGATTGATCTCAAACTTGTTGATAAGCTTTATTCCCGCATATATAAGAATGTTGACACCAAGTGCCTGAAATACGGTGTTTAAACATAAAAAAGTGGCATTGTAAAAATAAGCTATCAGAGAAAGTGCCACCAGAGTAATACCGGTCATTGCAAATATATTGATCACCGTCTTTTTCATAATGTGTTCCTCCGGAGCAGTATATCCTTTATTCCGTTAAGATAATTTCTGTTAACACAGATTCTTTCATTATTGATAAGTATCGCTTCAAGTCTTGAATTGGGGAGATTTTTGATTCCCTTTAGCATTTCCACGTTGATGATAACAGATCTGCTTACTCTTGCAAAACCTGCACCGGACAGCATTTTTTCAAGCTCCAGTAATCTGTGGGAAGTTTGATATACTTCGGACTCAGTGTAGATGAAACCTTTCTTGTCCACACTTTCCATGTAATAGATTTCATTTATAGGAACAGAGTATTCTTCGTTTTCTTTTTTGCAGGTGATCACTCTGTCAACTGTCTTTACGAAATCGGATACTCTTTTTACGTTACCGGTAAGATCTTTGTATTCAATCGTTACTTCCGGTTCTCCCATATTCGGGTTTTCTTTCATTATCAGCTGCATGTTTTTTCCGCCATGTGCAGTAGCAGACAAGCACGATGGCAAAAGAAACCGTCTGGGCAATGGATACTCTGACTGTCATCAATTCATCCGCACCTGTATCTGTCACTACATGTAAAAGATTTACTATTGTATTGTTGAAGAAATGATCTGCCATGGAAAAATAGAGATTTCCAGACATCTTGGTCAACATAGTAAACTTTAAACCAACAAGTGCGCTTGCGACAAGTAGAAATAATGCATTAAATATCATTCCGTTCAAACTCTGTTCACCGTCAACATAGTTTCTTACCGGACCGATAACGTGCCAGAAGCCGAATAAAACAGATGAAATTACCGCAGCTGTCATAAATGAATGTTTTGATTCGAGGATCCTTATAAATAGTCCTCTGAAATTGCCTTCTTCCATGATCACATTGATCACATTTCCGATGATACATATTACGAAAAATATCAGCTCGGTTCTGTTTCCGATATTTTTATCTATGGCATATGCACTTACATACAGATCCAGGGATTGGAAATTCCCCTGTGAGACCGCTATCATTATCTCTGCGGTATAGGCGAGGACGAATACTCCCGCACCGAATGCCAGGCCTTTAAGGATGCACCAGAAATCTTTTCCCTTTTTGAATCCCAGCTCTTTTGCGGAAAAGCCGATCTTTTTGGCAGCTATCGCCAGTATCACGATACCAAGTATCTTATGAATGACTGCTTCACCTATAAGTGTCTGATCTGTACGGATCAGGAAATACTCCGCGATATGAAATGCGTAGCAGAGAAGATAGATCATTAATACTGTGAGAAACGGTTTTTTTAAAGTTTTTTTGTTCATTTTTTACCTCTTTCCAAATGTTTGTGAATGCAAGATAGCATAGGTAAACAGAGGGTTCAACGGCAGCGCTACCGAATTACAGGATAGGGATACCGAACTGCAAAAAACTTAAAAAATGTTTTATATTCTGCAGTATTTATTTAATAAAGTCTTAAAGGGATAACATTTCCATTACTGTTATAATGTTTTTGGCTAAAAAATAATGAAAGGGTGATCATTACGAAAAAATTTAGAAAAGAAATTTCATTACTGCTTATATTGTCAATGCTGCTTTCTCTTACGGCATGTAAGGGCGGCGAAGAAAATACCGAACCTGTAGAGGATACCGAAAATACCGAAGAGGAGTATGTAGAAGCTGTAGATCCCGAGACAGGAGAGACCGTGGAGTATTATCATTCCGATCTTGCCAAGACCGGAGTTTATGATATTACCGATATTGACCTCGGATTCGGAAACAAAGAGGTATATGTAACTAATGCCGGCAAGACCGAAAACGGCGCTTATTATGTGGTATGTGAAAGAGACGAATACTGGAATCAGGCATATTATATCCTTGACCTTGACGATAAGGGAAATCTGGTCACATCAACACATCTTTCCCTTCCCGTAGATATTATCAGAAGCGAAGAAGATGTCGTAACCGATGTGACCGAGGCCAATAAAGAAACTTCCGGAATCGTTTATGAAGATGTTAATGATCTGCTTAAAGAGAATAAGATTAAATCCGGTGATATAGACGGATTATATTATGAATTTTTCAATTATGCCGGAGACGGCACATTTGAAGCTGTGATAAGGATCTATATTCTCGATGCCGAGGAATCTTCCAGAGAGTATTCTTTTAACGTACGCTGGAATAAAGACGGTGAATGCACCGATGTTTTATATCTTCCCGTAGATTACGCTGACGGATATATTGACGATTATATTTATTCTGCAGACGGAAGACTGTCGGTGCTTTACAACTATTATATGTGGGATGATGATGCGTCCGGAGAAGGTGTCGTTGTTTTTTCCGAGGACAGATTTGACGATTCCGAGAAAATGATTGTTACCGAGAATAAAGATATCAGCTCTTGGGCAGACTACATTGGGGAATTTTTAACTGTCGGTGATAAGACACTGGCTGTTTATGCATCGTCGGATGAGCCTTCCGAAACAAGTGTCTCCGAGATCGATACGGATACTTTTGAGCCTGTAAATACCTACGTTCTTGACCAGTTCGGATCCGGAACTGTTTATCCTATCGGTTCCACAGATGATGGTCAGATTATCTTTAAAACAAACGGAGGACTCGAGTCCTGCAAGGATGGTGAAAAAGCTTCACTGTTTTTCGATACTATCAATTCCGGTTTTCGCGATGACGGAAGCGGTTATTTTGTAAGTGTGGACGGATCTGAGGAATTCTATCTGTCCTATATCAATACGTCCGGAGAAAGATATATTGCTTTTTGCAAGCATGTTCCCGAGGAGGATGTTGCGGATTGTGACGTTGTTACTCTTGCATCCACATGTCTTTATGCTCCCATGATCGATCGTATTGTAGACTTCAATGAGAATAACACAGGAGTCAGAATCGTATTCAGGGACTATAACATCTTTGAGAAAAAAGATGATTTCGATGCCGATATCAAAAAGCTTTATGACGATATGAAGAACGGACGTATGGCTGATATCGTATATCTGGATACATATACAAATGTAGATATTGATTATCTTTCATACAGCGGTATTCTTGCGGATATCGGAGCTCTTATTGATGAAGATCCCGATATGTCGAGAGATGACTATCTTACCAATATATTCGATGCCATCAGCTTTGACGGCAGGCTCTATTGTATTATGCCTTCATTCTCGATTTATTCCGCTTACGGCAATTCGGATTATATTTCCGGATACGAGAATTGGAATGTGGATGAATTCCTTGAATATTCCGAAGGGCTTGATCCCGAAGAATCGATCGTGTTCACTATGTATGAGACACGTCAGAATTTCCTGGAGGATATGCTTAAGTACAACGGATACAGCTGGGTCGATAAAGATAATTTTACCTGTGATTTTAACGACATTAATTTCTTAAGACTGGTTGGTTACGCGGCTCAGGTACCCGAAGAGATCGATTTTGACGGAATTCATATGCAGAATTATTGGGACGGATATGACAATATGTATAATTCCGGCGAGATAAGACTAAAGCTGGAGTACATGACATCATATAAAGAATCATATTATGGTGCATATGCTACATGTAAGAATGAACCTGTTTACGTAGGATTCCCTTCACCGGATTCTCAGGGTTCCGTCATCACCAATACAAGCTATTATCTTCTTAGCGCCGCATCACCTGTTCTTGACAGGGCGTGGGATTTTGCAAAAGTATTCCTTCAAAGTGATTATCAGGAATCCGATTATATATACAATTTCCCTGTTCTGGAAGATGCGTTTGATAAGATGATGGATGATTGTAAGAATCCGTTCACTTCATACAACGAGTATGGTCAGGAATATGAATATATGCCTACATATGAAGATGAAGACGGTGAGTATGTTGAAGTTCCTTATATGACAGATGAGCAGGTTGAACAGGGAAAGACTTTTATCAGTTCTGTTGACAGACCGGCTTTTGAAGACCCGGAGCTTAATGAACTTATCATTAATGAGATCTATAACGGATTCGACAGCGGCAAGACCCCTGAGGAGATAGGCGCTTCCGTTCAGATGGCGGTTCAGACTGTTCTGGATGACAGGAAAGCAGGAAATTAACAGTTTTTCGCGATTTCCGAGTAAAAACTTGCAATTTTTCCTTACTTGTGATATCTTATCAAAGTCTGTGAAAATAAAGCATTATAAATGCAATGATGAGGTTTGTAAATGAGCGCACTTCGTATAGTTTTTACAATACTTTTTATACTTGACTGCCTGATTCTTACTGTTGTAGTTCTTATGCAGGAAGGTAAGTCCCAGGGACTGGGAGCCATTGCCGGAGCAGCAGAGAGCTATTGGGGCAAGAATAAGGGACGCAGCATGGAGGGCTTTCTCGTAAAGCTTACCAGAGCACTTGCAGTACTTTTCATGGTACTTGCGATCCTGCTGAACCTTAACACTTATTGATATCGCGGATTTCGGGCGTCCGTTAATGCGGACGCCCTTTTTTTATCCTGATAGGGAATTATGAAGAAAAAAGGAAACTACGGAAAATTGAATAAAAAGAGCGGTCATTCTTCCGCAGTACCTTCCTCACCTGTCAGGAGAAAAAAACAGACCAAGGTAGTCTTAAAGGGTAAACAGGGTAAGGGAAAGCTATTCCGTTATGAAGGAACCTACTGCGCAACCGACAAGGGTTACGGCTTTGTAAAGGTAGAGGGCTTTACCAGGGATGTGTTTATATCCGAAAGGTTTACCAATTACGCTTTTCAGGGAGATAAGGTTCTTATAGAACTTCTTACTCCCGGTCCTTTATATGACGGAGAAACTTCCGAAAACGGCCGCGGACCCAAGAGCCGGGAAGCTAAGGTCGTTAAGGTGATCGAACATTCCATAACCAGGATAGTCGGAACCTTTGAAGAGATCAGAAACGGCTACGGATTTGTTATCCCCGATAAAGGAACCCTTGCATCCGATCTGTATATTCCCAAGGGAAATACCATGGATGCGGTTACCGGACAAAAAGTTCTTGCGGAAATTTCGGATTACGGAGAGTTTAAAAGATCTCCCGAGGGCAGGATAGTTGAGATAATAGGTGACCTTGACGATCCTCTTACGGATGATATCAGTGTTATCTGTGCACTGGGACTTCGGACCGATTTTCCCGATGCGGTTATAAGGAATTGCGATGATATCTGCGGAGACGGCAGCATCGAAGGAAGCAAGTCTGCTTCACAGCTGGATGATCTGTATAATATCGATTCTTTATCCGATATCTTTACCGATTCTTTTAACGGTAAGGGAAAAAGGATAGATCTGAGAAGCATCATTACATTTACGATAGACGGAGATGATTCGGGAGATTTTGATGATGCGGTAAGTCTTGAGATACTTGATAATGCAACCGAAGATGGCGGAGTATATATAGTCGGCGTTCATATAGCAGACGTTGCGGAGTATGTCGTCGAAAACTCCCCGCTTGATGCGGAGGCTTTGGAAAGAGGATGCAGTGTTTATTTTCCCGGAAGAGTTCTTCCAATGCTTCCCGAGAAACTTTCAAACGGTCTGTGTTCACTGAATCCCGATGAAGACAGGCTTAGCCTTTCTGCTATCATGCTTCTTGATAAGGATGGGAAGACGATAGATCATCTTATCACCGAATCGGTTATCAGGTCATCCAAGAGAATGACTTACGGAAACGTCGATAAGGTACTTGATGGGAATGTTCCTTCGGGATATGAATCTTTTGCCGATATACTTGAAGACATGGCAGCGATCGCATCTATCCTCCGCAAGAGGAGATTTGCCAAGGGATCCGTTGATTTTGATATAGATGAATGTGAGATCAGCGTTGATGAGAACGGTAAAGTAACCGATATAAAAGCAAGAGAAAGAAGTGCATCCAGATCTCTTATCGAAGAGTATATGCTTCTTGCCAATAAAACGGTCGCAAAGCATTTCTGTAAAAAGAAGATTCCTTTTGCATACCGTGTTCATGAAGATCCCGATATGACCAAGATCAGGGAACTTGTGGAGACTTTCAAAAAGCTCGGTCTTTCTGTTGATAAAAAGATCATCAAGAAGGTTAACGGATCTGATGACGACAGCATCAGTTCATCAGAGATAGCAAAACTTCTGAATGAAGCGGAAGGTACACCTTTTGAAATGCTCATTAAGACACTTACACTCAGGAGCATGCAAAGAGCCGAATATAAACCTGAATCTCTGGGGCACTACGGACTGGCTTTCAAGTATTATTGTCACTTTACATCACCCATCAGAAGATATCCTGATCTTCAGATCCACAGGATTATCAAAGAGACTTTAAGGGGCAGGATGAAGGCTGAGGCCAAAGAACACTACGCAAGTATTCTTCCGGAGGTTTGCAGAAAGTCTTCTGTTTGTGAGAGAAGAGCACAGGAAGCTGAGTATCAGGTAGACCGTCTCAAGATGATCAGATATATGGAAGATCATATGGGTGAGGAATTCGAAGGAACCGTTTCCGGTGTTACAAGGTACGGGATATTTGTAAAGCTGGATAATTCCATAGAAGGCATGATAAGCGTTTACGATCTTCCTGCCGATGATTATATATACGAGGAGTCTCTTCTCAGGCTTACAGGAAGACGATCAAGAAGATATTATTCCATAGGTAAGAGACTAAAGGTATCTGTCAGCGGATGTGACTTAAATCAGAGAGTCATTGATTTTGTTATCGCAGAGTGATAAAAGATAATTATGGCTAATGAAAAAGAGCATACTAAGCTCATTGCAAACAATAAAAAAGCTTTTCATGACTATTTCATCGAAGAGCAGTATGAATGCGGAATAGTCCTTGTGGGAACCGAGGTAAAATCACTTCGTATGGGAAAGTGCTCCATAAAGGAGGCCTGGGTACGTATTGAAAAGGGTGAACTCTGGATCATGGGAATGAACATTTCTCCCTATGAAAAAGGAAACATCTTTAACGTGGATCCCATGCGTGTCCGCAAGCTTCTTGTGCACCGCTCCGAGATCAATAAACTTGAGAACTCGGTTTCCAGAGACGGTTATACGCTTGTTCCTCTTGATGTTTACTTCTCAAAAGGTCGTGCCAAAGTCCGTATCGGGCTTGCAAAAGGTAAGAAGAATTATGATAAGCGTGAGACCATAGCCAAGAAAGACCGTGCAAGGGAAGCGGAGAGAGAATTTAAAGTTCGTATCAAACAGTAGATGACAATGGGGACGTTTTATTTTTGTCATCTGATATATAAAAAATCATAAAATTATAGAATTTGATGACAAAAATGAAACGTCCCCATTGTCATCATGCTATAATATATATAATTGAATATGGGGTAGTTAAGGTTTCGACAGGGAATTTGAAACTGGAGAAGCTGTCCGGTGCGAACCGTTAATCGCAACCTAAAATAAACGCTGATAACAATCAGTACGCACTCGCTGCCTAATAAGTAGCGTGTGACGCCCATTTAAGGGCTCGTCGGCCCATTGCACTCACGCTTTGGGGTTCCGGCGTCGCATCGTGAGAAACGGTGTATGGTAAGCTTTGCCCATGCATACGTATTATGAAGCTACCCCGGAAGTGAGTTTGTCAGGAGCGCTCATTTCCGGAGGAACGTGCCTGCAGAAGGCGAAAGAACTGACTATGACAGTAGAAGGACAGAGGGATGGTTCTTTGGACACGGGTTCGACTCCCGTCTACTCCACTAGGCCGCGAAGTGTTTTGATCTGACAGATCCGCTTCGCGGTTATTTATGAGATGAGGCATTGTTTTATGGCTGTATTTAAAGAAAACAAGTTGTTCGGTTCCGGAAAATTCTATATAAATGCACTTTCTATCGCAGTTCCCATTATGCTTCAGGCTCTTATTCAGAGTCTGGTATCACTTGTAGATAACTTTATGGTTGCCGGACTCGGTGATGTTTCAATGGCCGGTGTAAATGTCTCCGGTCAGATTCTGTTTGTGTTTTTTGTTTTTATCAATTCAATCTGTATGGCCGGCGGTATCTTTATGACACAGTTTTTCGGTGCCAAAGATTCCGAGGGGATGAAACAGGCTTTCAGATTTAAACTTATATTCGGCTTTCTTGCATTTATTCCTTTTTTTCTGGTTTGTATTGTTTTTCCGAAGCAGGTAATTTATCTGATGCTTAACGGAAATCTTCAAAGAGACCTGATTCTTCCCGAGGCGGTCAGCTATATCAGGCTGATGTTCTTTATGGGACCCCAGCTTACGTTTTCACTTAGTGCAGCTAGTTCTTTCAGGGATCTGGGAAGAGTAAAGTTTCCCCTGGTAGTAACCATAATTGCAACTCTTACCAATACATTTTTTAACTGGGTTCTGATCTATGGCAATCTCGGATTTCCGGCTATGGGCGTAAGGGGGGCTGCAATTGCAACTGTCATCGCAAGGTCTCTTGAGTTTGTCATTTTTGCTACGGCACTTCTCATTAAAAAACCGGAATTTTCCGTTAAGATCAAAGAATTCTTCAAGGTTGACGGTAAGCTTATAAAAGAGATTTTTAAGAAAGGGTCTCTTGTTCTGTTTTGTGAGATGGTATGGATCGCATCGGAGACTGTTACCAGCTGGATCTTTAACGGACGAGGCGGAGCTGAGGTTGTATCGGGAATGTCCGCCGGATTCGCCATTGCCAACTTATTCTTTGTTGCATTCGGAGGAATATATAGTGCAACTCAGGTTGTTATCGGTAAGACTTTGGGTGAAGGTAATCTGGAAAAAGCTCGCTCGGAAAAGACATGGCTCTTATCGGGTTCTGCGGTGTTCGGAATATTCATGATGCTGTTCGGCTTTATAACCGTAGCCATTGTTCCTTTCGTATTCGGAAGCCTCAGTGAGGAGGCTATTTCCATTTGTACCAGGATGGTTATCCTGATGGCGGTTCTTACTCCGGTCTGGGTATACATGAATGCTCAGACTGCAATAGCGAGAGCGGGTGGCGATACAATGATGGGAGCAACAGCGGATGCTCTTATTACGATATTCGTAATGTTCCCGCTTCTTCTCGGACTTGGATTGTTTACTTCCGTGGGACCTGTTGAAATCTATTTGTTGGTTAAACTTTTGGATGTAGTCAAGGTCATGGTGTTTACTTTCTGGCTTAAGAAAGAACGATGGCTTAAGAATCTTACTGTTAAAGAAGAGAGCAGAGAAACTGCATAGAGATGTTTAAAGGTATTATAAAAGGACGGTTCATATGAACCGTCCTTTTGCATATCAGTGTAAGAATTCGATTGATTTAAGGCTTGCAGCTCCGCCGCCCTTGTAGGTCAGATATAAGGGAAGTACACCGCTCACTTTCTTATCAAAGGTGCAGGTACCTTCCTGCCATTCGTTGGAGTTGTTACCGTGGATCTTACCAAGTACTTCTCCGTCTATTGAAGTTCTTATCTCGAAATCTCCGTCGAAATAAGCTCTGGTCTTGATCTTAAGACCTGTTACATCTTTCATGTCGAAATACTTGAATCCGATGGTGGTTGTATCAACGATTGCTTTGATATAGCCTTCGTACTTGTCGTTGTCTTTGCCTTCCTGAACCACTCTGGGAGCATTGTCCTCTACATATATCTTGTGATCTTTGGTGAAGATATTACATGCAAGGTATGAAGGATATTCTCCGAAATCGGAAAGAGGACCGCCGTTAAGTCCGCAGGATGTCATCTCAACCTGTATTATATGTCCGTCATCGGTGAATGAAAGCTTTTCAGCACATCCCTGTCTGGAGAACCATGTTCCGTTGGTGTGACGGTGATAGAAGATATACCAGTCATCACCGATCTGAACCATACTTCCGTGATTGTTTCCGCCGTAAGCCGATGCCTGATCAGCAGGCTTGTAGGAGTCTATATGCATATCGTTGTTGCTTACGATGACTCCGCCGTATACATAAGGACCTTCGGGATCTTTGGAAGTTGCATAGCAGAGCTCGTGCATTACTTCCGATGAATAAATGAAGTAATAGATATCTCCGCGCTTTCTAATGGATGAAGCTTCAAAGAATGCATGTCCTTCGTAGCCTGTTCCCTCGGAATACTGAGCTCCGGGTACAACGATCTTGGGGGCTTTCTTAATGGTAAGCATGTCCTTATCAAGAACGGTGAGCATGGATCCGTGTCTTGATTTGTCACCGTGTCCGCAGAATCCGGTGAAGAGGTATGTTGTATCACCTTCTGTAAGTACACCGGGATCGAACTGAGGCTCGTCACCTTCCTTATCACCCAGTTTTGTTCCGTCTTCATAGTGGACATATCCGTAGAACTTGTAAGGTCCTGCTGGAGTATCACTTACTGCAACAGATACGACATTTACTCTGTCCAGAACATAATACAGATAATATCTGCCGTCGGGTCCGACTGTTACATCGGGAGCATAGAGTTCCATAACTCCGTCCTTATTAAGTTCGTCGGTATCCTTGGGATAAATGATTCCTTCGTATTTCCAGTTGCCCAGATCGTTAATATCCGCGGACCAGCAGACATAATCTCCGAGGCAGAAGGTTTCTCCGCCGTAGATATCATGTGAGCCGTATACATATACTCTGTTTCCGAATACGTAAGGCTCTCCGTCGGGAACATATTCCCATGAAGGAAGATAAGGATTTACAGCCTGCTTCTTGCTGCGCTGTCTGATTCCTCCTTCTTTTCTCGGAAGGGCACCGCTTCCTGTAAATTCCATTTCGTTGCGGTCTTCATCCGTATAAGGAAGCCACTTGGGAAGTTTTTTCTTGTCAAACCCGAGTCCGTTGGGATCACCGGTCTTTACGAAGTTAACGATATAATCGCTCATCTGTTGAGCAAGATCGTAATGTCTTCCTGTATAAGGTCTGTGGCACTTTTCAAGTGTGTCAAAGAAGAACCACAGATCGCATGAGTGGAATGTTCCGGGATAGCTGTCACCTTCATGACCGTCACCGGGAATATCGGGATCGAAACGGTAGTAGTAGAAATTCTGATCGGGAGATTTCTTGGCTGCTCCGCCGAGAGCATATTTAACGGAAAGTTCTACAGTGTTTACTCCGTTCATACTGAACTCGTCAGATGTGTTTCCTGCGATAATTGGAACATTGGGGCACTGTCTGTTTATGAATCTCTCAACAGGGTCTCCCAAATAGTGGATGCCGTCTGTTATGGGGAAGAGCATGCGATACTTTTCACGGAACTTTCTGTATCCGTCAAAGATCTCTTCTGTGGAAAGTTTTCTTGCTTCTTCAAGACTCTTTACTCCGAGGATTTCGAAGAATTTGGCGCCGAAATCTTCAGCCTGTTCAAATGAAATTGGAGTGAAGATGTCTTCGGTGGGATTATCTACTTTGATGATGCCACTGAGAACTACGGCACCCTTAATGATCTTCTCGTTATCGGGGCAGGTGAGCTGGTTCATTACGCTGGCTCCGCCCGCAGACTGACCCATAATGGTGATCTTT
>JAEEXJ010000121.1 GCA_016291475.1 Lachnospiraceae bacterium
CTCAAGTCACAATTCTTTTAATATTTTATCATATTTAAAAACACCAAAGCATGGAAAAGGCTAACAAAGGGCTGATTTCTGAGAATTCTGTTAGCCTCCTCAGTTACTAAACAGACCCCAAATCGCTGAAATGGCTAACAAAGAGCTGATTTCTGAGGATTTTGTTAGCCTCCTCAGTTGAATTGTGCAGAAGAAGGGGCGCATGACGTCCGGTGGACGTCAGAATTGCGCCGACCGAGGGGCACTCCCCAGTGCCCCGAGATCTGAACCCTCGGGTTAGGCGGAGCGCTTCTGCGCGACGTAAAAATAAGATACCCCCCGGCAAAGCCGAGGGGTATCTTATTTTTCCATCGTGCAGAAGAAGGGACTTGAACCCTCAAGAGATTGCTCCCACACGGACCTGAACCGTGCGCGTCTACCAATTCCGCCACTTCTGCAGACAACGAACAAATTTTAAAACAAAGTGCCCATAATGTCAATAATTCATAGGCTTCTTAGTCCGAAAAAAACGCCCGGCCTCTAAGACCGGGCACCCTTATCGCTTAATTAAATTTCCAGCTTCTGATATCGCCGCATGATCCGTCAAATACAAACCTGATATCGCACTTTCCCGTTACCTTGGAGGTAAGATTGAAGGTCTCCTCGGTAAATCCTTCTGAAGCGCCTGTCTTAAACTCAGCTACCTTGTCGGATCCGGCATAAATGCAGATTCCGATTCCGGCCTTAGATCTGGAGGTGATGCTTACGGACGATGCACCATCAGCTCCGAAATCGGCTCCTTCTACCAGCATCCAGCTGCCATTCTCTTCCGCATTTACAAGCATTTCACCTGCAAAGAGCTTCATATCGGTTGCCCCCTCAATGTAGGGAACCGTCTTAAGGCCTGCCATAGACGAGAACGTAGCTGCGGGAACACAATCGTATGGATTAAAGCTTCCCACCTGCGATACACCCTTCCTCGTTCCGGTCGACTTGGCGGGAACTCCGTCAGCACTTACATTTATCTCATCGACATTGGTGCTTCTGAAGCCGCCGTCAATTCCCATGTACTCTTCAAGGATACGGCTGTGGTATGCGATGTAATACTTGCCCTTAAATTCGAACATACAGTGGTGGTTGTTACCGCCTCTTCCGAAGAAGAATCCGGGATTCTTAAGAACCGCCGCAGAAGGGACGAAGGGACCGTCCGGTTTATCGGATACCATGGTAAGAATCTCTCCCGATTCAAAGCCCAGCTTTTCGGTAGCTTCGGGAGTTACGTTAAAGTTTGAACAATAGGAATAGTAATACTTTCCGCCTATCTTGTTGATTCCCGAATCTTCGAAAAGGTATGCAACATTTTCGATGGGCTTGGGGTCTTCTGCCAGATGGATCATGTCATCGGTAAGTCTTACAACTCTTGCGGTTCCGGGATTTGATGCCTTGTCCTCGGAAGGAACGCCTCCTCCGATGTAAAGCCAGCCGGTTCCGTCATCATCAACCAGTACTGCGGGATCAAAGAGCCAGGTTACGGAAGCACAATTGGGGGTATCTCTCGATACAAGAGGTCCTCCGATAGGATCGATAAAAGGTCCCGTGGGGCTGTCCGAGGTAAGAACTGCGATTCCGTTTCCGCTGTTTGCAAAATAAAGAAAGAATTTATCTTTGCCGTTAATCGTCTTCCAACATGCTGCGGGAGCCCATGAATTGCCTCCCCAGGTAGCAAGACCGTTTTTTCCTGCGGCATATACTACGCCGTGGTCGGTCCAGTTTACAAGATCTGCGGATGAAGCGACACTTATGGTATCTATCTTACTGTAGTTATTCTCGGTAAGTTTTCCCGATTCATCGTAAGTAAGAATGTCACAGGTCATATACATATAGACTCTGTCTTTATAAACCATGGCGAAAGGATCTGCTCCGAAACGCTGGGTCATTATGGGATTGTGATCTCCCGCAGGCTTTAAGCTTTTTAACAGATTGTTGTTCATTTTTTATCCTTCCCCGGATGCTTTTTTGTACCCTTAACACACCCGTTTCAATACTATTTAATTATCCCACGGCCGCAGATTCCACGCAATAAAAAAGGACTTTCACCCTAATATTTGGGTGAAAGTCCGCATTATTTAATCATCAGGTAATGGTATCAAACATATATCCGTTTGGTACGCCTGCTGCCGTTCCCGAACTGTTATAGATAGAGTTTCTGGTAGAGGCATAATTAGCGTTGCTCTGAACCATTCCGGCCGAGACGCTTACGCTGTATCCATAGGATGATCTCTCCGCAAAAAGATCCTTGATATCGGATACATCCGCCGCTTTAAGCTTCTCCTCATCAACCGCGATCTTTCCGTCTTTTCCGGCGATAAGCCCAATGGAATCCATCTTCTCGGTATATCCGTTTGAAAGAGAACTCAAAACCGTGATCCTGCTCGATATGGATGAGTCATTGACCACTTCCTTATCAGCAGCAGCTTCGATCATGGAGTTATAGCTCTTTACAAATCCTTTGACAGCGGAAACAAGAAGATCGGTATCCTCCCTGGCAGCATTACGGATCTTTTCGATGGAATCCTTAACGGAGCCTGCAGCCTCAGCTACTTTTCCGTAATTTTCCGAAACAGTGTTTTTTCCGGTAGCTTTATTTACATCCTTGGAAACTATCTTTGAGGCGCTCTCGGAAGTCTTATCATCCGCATAATAAGCCTTCATGAGCTTGCCGTATGCTCCGCTCTTAACAAGACCGTAGTCCTTGAGCCAGCTCATGGAATTAAAAGAATCACTTTTTGAACCTGAAATCGATGAGAATAAAGAACTGTAATCAGTTTTAGCCTGTATATTTATACTCATAGGCTCCACCTCCGGCCATCCATGCCCGAATAATACGGTTGCCCGCAAACTATGTTCCTTCACCCTAAAAATACCATCCCGAAGGGCTTTCTGTAAAGTAAAAAAAGACCGCCTTCCGATAAGTACGAAAAGCGGCCTTTTGTATTATTTTCTCTTAAATACGGGTATGGATTCTATGGGCGCTGCTGCAGTGATCGTCTGTGCTCCGTCATATACCTTACCGTCGCGGATATCTTCCCACTTGCCTGCGGGGAGGTATACCTGTCTTTCTCTCATTCCCTCATACATTACGGGAGCAACGAGATAATCCGAACCGAACATATACTGATCGTCAAGATCCCAGCACTTCTCATCCTCGGGGAACTCATAGAACATTGCTCTCATGAGAGGTGATCCGTTTGCGGAAGCTTCGTCATAAATGGATTTGATGTAATCCTTAAGATCCCATCTTATTTTAAGATTATCGGTCAGGATCTTCTGAACCTCTTCTCCGTAGCTCCAGATCTCGTTAGCATGACCTGTATGGAGATATCCGCTTCCCCAATCCTTGTGATCGAGGGGCTCGATATTCAGAGGGCCTCTTTCTCCGTGGAGTCTTAAGATAGGAGTAAATACTGCCCACTCATACCATCTTACCAAAAGCTCTTTGAAGTAATCGGTATTAACATCGGAATTCATGAAGCCTCCGATATCGGTGGTCCACCAGGGGATTCCCGCAAGTCCGATATCAAGTCCGCCTCTTACCGAATTCTGCAGAGCTTCGAAGGTTGAATAGATATCACCGCTCCACATAAGAGTTCCATACTTGGGAGATCCTACCCACCCGCAGCGAAGAAGGTTTACAACCTGCTTCTTATCGTCGGTTTCTTTTTCACCTTCAAAAAAGCCCTGAGCATAGCATCTGGGATAGATACAGCTGACTTCGGCACCGGGTCCGAGGTAATATCTGTAATTGTCGAAATCATATGCGGCAAGATCGGGTTCTGCATTATCAAGCCAGAACATATCTATACCGTAGTCGTAATAATTCTTCTTGCACTTCTCCCATACATACTTTCTTGCTTCGGGATTGGTAGCATCATAAACAATGCAGTCGCCCTGATAATCGTATGTTCCGTTGGTTCCCTTCTCCGTTCTCATAAGAAGGCCTCTGTCCCACATCTCACCGAAGTTCTCGCTCTTCTTATCAACGGAAGGCCATACGGAAACCATGACCTTGATACCGTATGAGTGAAGCTCGTCAACCATCGCCTTGGGATCGGGCCAGTATTCTTTGTCGAATTTCCAGTCACCCTGAAGAGTCCAGTGGAAGAAGTCGATTACGATAACGTCGATCTTGATACCGAGTTCCTGATATTTTCTGGCAACGGTAAGAACTTCATCCTGAGTTCTGTATCTGAGCTTGCACTGCCAAAGTCCGAGGAGATCTTCGGGCATTTCGGGAGCACGTCCCACAACCTCGGTATAGTTCTCGATGATTGCCTTGGGCGAATCGTCCGTGGTGATCCAAAGATCGAATTCCTTGGAAGCATCTGCGACCCACTCCGTCATATTTTTACCGAAGGTTACATTACCAACTGCAGGATTGTTCCAGAGAAGTCCGTATCCCTTATTGGAAATCTCGAAGGGAATGGAGGTCTGTGCGTTACGCTGTGCAAGTTCAAGTGTGGTTCCTTTGAGTTCGATAAAGGAATTCTGGTAAACACCCATTCCGTAGATCTTCTCTCCGTCAATGGGTTCGAAGCGGAGTGTGAGCTTGAAATCACCGTTTAAGTGGGGCTTATACTCTCTTCCCACTCTTTTAAAGCAACTTACGGCATTGTTCTCCGTTCCTCCGTAATTGCTGTAATACTCCTTCATAAGGAACTCATCATTCTTGTAATAAGTGATGATACCTTCAGAACTTACGGAAGCTGAAGTTGAACCGTTCTTGATATAAGATCTGTCTTCGCCGATCTTAATCTCTGCGCCTGTCTTGTCCGATGACAATTCATCCTTGGGACAAAGTGCCCAGAGATTTCCGGTAAACTCATTGTTTCTCGTGGCTCTGATACGGAGTGCATTCTTACCCCAACCCTCGATTCTGACAATCTCCCCGCGCTTCTTAAAAATAAGTGCATTTCCGTCTTGATAAAACATTGTACCCTCCTAAAACATTTATTTGATCTCAACTCTGAAGACAACCGGCATGTCATCTTCAAAAACGTGATCGGTCCTGATATCGAGTCCGTTATCAAGATGATCCCATTTAACTTCCTCGTCGCCCGCAAGAAGCACGACTTTGGAAATAATACCTTTGTATGATGAGCCTCCGTCCTCACCACGTTTAGCCATGCTCTTAATTAAGTAATGGCCATCCGGTGACGGCTTCATGGCTGCTACATAAATATGTCCGTCTTTTTCGGTGAATCTGAAATCTTCCGATGTGTAATCGAGAACTGCTCCGTCTTTAAATCCGCCTTCTTCTCTGTTAACACTGCCTTCTCCGTAGATCTTGTAAGGAGTGCTTCCGTAGATCATCTCACCGTTAATATCAAGCCACTTTCCGATTCCGAGAAGAACTTCTTTTTCTTCATCGCAAAGCATTCCGTCTGCTTTGGGGCCTACATTGAGGAGAAGATTTCCGTTCTTGGATACGATATCCACAAGTTCTCTTACTACCTCACCTGCTCCCTTGTAATCCGCACCCTTTACATAGCCCCATGACTGTCTGCAAATAGGAGTATCGGATTGCCATACATATGCGGCTGCTCCGGATAAGCCTCCTCTTTCGATATCTCTTACATATGAACCCGGAGCGAATGCATCACTCTTTGCAGCTATGATACCTTTAAGGCCCTTGGACTCCATTACGTTGTAGTAATATGCCGCTGCTTTTTTCAGATAAGGCTTTAATGCGCTCTGTCCTATCCACCAGTCAAAATAGATAACTTCCGGAAGGAATTTATCTACCATCTCGCAGACTCTGTAAAGCCAGTCCTGCATGAACTCTTCGGAAGGGGCAGGTTTAAGATCAAAGTCATGGATATCTTCAGGTTCGGGAACCGAAGGCCAGTAGAAATCTCCTCTCTTAAATTCGCCCTTAATATCGCTGTCGAATTTCCTTCCGTTTCCGAGGAACCACCAGTGTTCGAATCTGTGAGATGAAATACCGAATCTTATGCCGTACTTTTCCGCAGATTCTTCAAGAAGTGCATCTATATCCTTACAGGGCCCCTTTTCGAAAGCATTCCAGTGTGATGCTTTACTCTTATACATCTGGAAGCCGTCGTGATGTTCTCCCACAGGAATCACATATTTCGCACCGGACTTTTTAAACACATCCATCCAGCTGTCGGGATCGAATTTTTCACCCTTGAAACGGTCTATGTAATCGATATATCCGCTTTCGGACAAAGGACCGTACTTTTCTACATGATGCTTATATTCTTCACTGCCTTCAATGTACAGATTTCTGGGATACCACTCATTCATGAACTCTTCGGAAGTAAATACTCCCCAGTGAATGAATATTCCGAACTTGGCTTCGGAAAACCAATCGGGAACTCCGACCTTTGATAGTGATGACCAGTCATCCGAGTAAGGTCCTTTTGCGATGACTGAATCAATTCGCTTCATCTCCTTCTCAAGATCGGGCAGATCCGGGTACTGCTCTTCGGAAAATGTTCCGCTTAATTCCCCGGCACCTGCAGCAGCCGCGTCCATGACCTTTTCGGATTCTTTATCTGAATCTTCAAGTTCCTCAACGCTGTCTGCAAGATCGATGATATCAAGATCATCCCCGGTTTTATCCTGCTCTTCTTCTTTTTCTTCGGGATCCTTTTTTCTCGAAAGTACGGCGCCTGCAATTATCATGATCACCGCAATGACTGCGATCGCTATTCCCGTGACAAGACCTTTATCGGTCTTTTCGGATACAGGCGCAGTATCCGGTAAAACAGGCTCTGCGGGAGAAGGTGCAATTTCTTCGGGAGCAGGCTCTTCCGGAACGATCTCCGGTTCCGGCTCGGGTTCTTTCGGAACTTCGTAGAGGGAATTAACCGTGATCATATATTCGATCTTGGTAACTCCCGCAAAAAGATCGTTTTCTACGGTTCCCGTTCCTGCTTCATCAGCGCCTCCGTAAAGTCTCCATGCACTCTCAATGCCTCCCACGGTCTCATTCCATGCTTTGGCAGTAAGTGTATCGTCCAGGGTTATGACGGAACCGTCTATGTTAAGTGCCACCGTCACATCCGCTTTACTGTACTGCGTTCCTTCTTCGGGAACTATGACGGGGGAGATAAAATATGCATGTCTTAATGCGGAAGGAAGTGTGAGAGATACCGTAACCGTATCTCCGACTTTCGCATATGCTTCCACCGCTTCGATATCACCGACATTCTCTTCATTTCCTTCGCCGAAGTATTTGAGACCGTGATCTCCGCTCTCCGAAAGGTCTCCGTCAAATGCTATGAAAACTCTTGCCTCACCTTCACTTGCGGGGCCTGTTTCATCGGCAGAATTGATCGTTATGGTATACTCGATGCTTGTCGCACCTTTGAATACATTTGCGTCGACGTACTTCAGCCCGCCTTCTTCGATACCGCCGTACAGACGCAAGGCGGTCTTATAATCATCCGTTTGCGATTCCCATGAGACCGGTATATCTTCACTGTCCTCAAGGGTTATCTCCACGTCTTCGCCGTTGACTTTAAGTGCGACATCCGCAGAGACATTCTCGATAGCGATATTGTCATACTGAGACACCACTACCGGTGCTATATCATAAACGCCTGTTATCTCTTCCGGAAAAGAAAGAGAGACCGTTACGGTATCTCCAACCTTTGCGCTCGCCGTAACCGCAGTGATATCGGGAGTAGAATCTTTGCCGGGACCTGCATAAACAAGTCCTCTGTCTCCCGCCTCAGCACCGGATCCGGTAAAAGAAATAAAGACGGATAATTCTTCTTCATAAGTTTCGGCTGCCTTTACGCTTGCTGCCGGTATCATGGCAAAAGCAGTGAAAAGTGCGAGTAATCCTGCTCCCGCTCTTTTGATCATGTTCTTCATTTCAAAAACTACCTCTAAAAAAATACCCACGGAAGGATGCAGGACCTGCATCCCTCCACGGGTTACCGATAAAATTATTAAGAATTAAAGTCTTTCAAATTCTACCTTCTGAGCATCTTTGCCCATAACAGCTTCAATCTTGTTATCTCCATCCTTGAGCATGGATACGGGAATGACCGCAGATTCGATCTTATCACCGTTTACAACAAGGTATGAGATACCTTTGCACACATGCTCGGGATTCTTAACTTCGATATGGAGATTCTTTCCTCTGAATACTCTGTCGACTTCATATCCGTCCCATGAATCGGGGATACAGGGATCGATGAGCATTCCGTCGTACTGAGGTCTGATACCGAGTACGTACTGGGTAAGTGAATAGTATGTCCATGCAACCGCACCGGAGAGCCATGAAGTACGGCAGTTACCGGGT
>JAEEXJ010000024.1 GCA_016291475.1 Lachnospiraceae bacterium
TATATAATAATCAGGTTTTTGACCGAATCTTGCAAAGGCAATGAGATTAAGATGATCCAAATCTTCATCTCTCAAAGTTTTATCCGTAACCGCTCTAAATGTTTTTTGATAAAAAATATACTCCGGATTTACAGCAGCTTCGGAACTTACAATCTCTTCATTCGGATCATATGATTCCAATTCACAACTTCGAGCTTGGCACCCTAACAGAACGGATAATAAAGCAAAGACATATAATAAGTACCAATTCTTTGCTGTTTTCAGCATATGTAATTCCCGACCAATCTTCAGCATTTAATTCCTCAAATTTGGAAACGAATGCAGCCAGCAAAAAGACTGAAAACAGCAGTCAACAATATAACCGTTAATTTAGTTCTAAATTCAGATAGTTTTCGCATAATTAGTCAGCGTTCACAAATAGATCTATTCAGTCAAATACGATATTATCAAATCTGAGTCAAACACTTCTGTCAAACTTGTATTTTATCGTACATTTTTTCACTGTAAACCCCTTAGAAATCAAATACTCATATAAGCTGGGCAAAGCATAATCATAAAATTTTGCACGAAATTTTTCTCCCAACTCGCATTCCTTATCAATAACTTCATTTTTATAATCTTTATATATTATCACCTTTCCACTAGCATTAAATTCAAGTCTCCCTGATTTTTGATCATACAAAGCGTCCTTTATGGAATCCAATTCCATAATCAACAAAATAGCTGACTCATCAGCTGTTCTATATGCCAATCCTGATGAAAAAGCCTTTTGCAGGAAATGGTATATTTTTCCATCTTTTATCCATATCTTCTCATTCAATCTATCATCAATCCAGCGAGAGCCTAATCCAGAAACAATAGCCATCATTGCAATTGCCGAAATTGGAAAAGAAAAGCATACAAACAAATAAATAAATTCTACTCTGTCATCATCAATAGTAAGAAATGATTTTACCAAAAACATTATCGTAAAAAGTAATAGCATAACAAGCGAACTAATCCGAAGATATCGAAATAGTTTTTCATTATGAATACGTCTCTTTTTAGCCTTTAGTTTTGATTCTCTGCTAATTTCAAATTTTATAAATTCACCTATCATCCGTATCTTCCTTCTCTACTATTGTATCAACCAAGCAGTCTTTGAGCAATTAGAGTCAATTCATCCCGATTTTCTTCTACATATGTCTTAATCTCAGACGTTTTTACATATTCATGGTTAGACACATAGTTTTGTCCAATATAGTTCTGAACACTCCGTAGTATGCAAAACATTACTATTAGGATTAATGCAATCAATCCTACGCTTACTGAAGCGACTATGGTCATCAATCTCTTCTCTTTTTTATCATTCATCCGGAAATCCTTCTTTTCTCCATTGAATACCTAATTCAATAGCCTGTCTATCCTCGATGGTGACAGTGGGGTACGTCCCCAGTGTCACCCTGCCAAATCTTCACTCCTGTGCAAGTGTTTCTATATAGCTCATAAATTCCTGACAATGTTTTGTATTAATACTGTACTCGCCTTCAAAACTATTAAGATGTACAGTGACCACTTCTGCATTATCAAATTTTAAAGTCAAGATTCGTTCAGTATTATTCGAATCCAAAGTAACTACATCATCTGCAGAACCGCTTTGGTTCTGTAATGAATTCTTCCAAGCCCAATTATAAGCATCCAATTCAATCAGTTTATCTATCACTTCGTTCTTCATTGATTCATCAGTTTTTCCTGCAGCTGAATCAGACCAAAACGTTCCATGCGGATCGTCAGATATGAAAATCAATCCACGATAAAAATCCAATACATAAAATTGCGAATCAGCATAAGAATAGTCATAATAGAGCACAACAGACAGGGAATTGAGGTCAACATCATCAAGGCATTTGTCAGAATCGTTATAGAGAATAGAATAATAAATATAATCTACAGGCAATTCCCCGGCATAAATTTTATCCTTTATCAAAGAAATTTCCTCATATGTCATTTTATCATCTGGAATTTCATTAAAAACCTTCAATTCATCCAACACATATTCCGATGTGACATCGCCAAAAAAATCCCAATCGGCGTCAAGATAATACAAGAATAATTTAAAATCCACCCCGTCAAATGTTGATTCGGGAAGATCATAATAATCGCAAAGCATTTGTGGTGTTATGGAATAATCCGCTTTATCCATATGAACGTTATCCATTTCATCTTCGGAAGCACAGCCGACAAAGAGACTGAACACAGCAACCAAAAGTGAAACCGTTAATTTAGTTCTAAATTCAGATAGTTTTTGCATAATCAGTCAGCCTTCGCAAATAGATAACATACACTTTTAAGCAAATCACCAAAAGGCTTCCTCAAAGTAAAACCAATTTTCACATATTCTCTCGGCTTTATATCTTAATCTGGCATTCCCTTCATATTCATAAGTGTCACCCGAATGCAATTCACCAAACGGATCAATGATCATATCGCTGGTAGCATAAAATATTCCACATTCATCTGCTTTATAATCTTGGGGCTCATATTCAAGGTATATCCATACACCATCAATTTCATTATCACCGAACTGAACTAATGCGAATACTTCAGAAACATTCAAATAAGTATAAAACTCAGCATTAATTCCTTCCGGAAGTTCATCTTGTTTATAATATATTTCAACGTTTTCCTCTTGGCGCTCTAATAAATCTTGTGAAAATTGAGTCAACTGCTGAACATTATCAACCACATATCCTGGGATTTCTGATCTACTAATGTATTTATTACGGCAAGAATATAAAAGGAGAGCCATAACAGTAACGAGCAATACAAATAGTAAATATTTACAGAATATTTCTTTTTTAATCATTCGGCATTCCTTCATTCATGTAATACCCAATTCTATCGCCTCATGGTCCTCATCCATATCTCCCAAATAAGGAAGAGCAGAGAGGAAAATCGCATCAGCTTTATGATAGCTATACACCTGCAAAAATCCATTATACTTTATCAATCAATAACTCGCGTTGTTATTACAAACTCAACTAGAAACAATTGAGGTGTCATTAGTCAAAAAAACTCATTGCAGTGGATTTTAAGAAATCCGTGCAATCCTTCTTTATATATGATTTATATATAAGATTCAACGGAGATGTTATTGCCACCCTATTAGTTATCCGAACTAAAGCGAATTCATGAGGTGCTCCCATAACCTTAATTTCCGTATCAGGCGAATAATACATAACAATACATATCAAAGCTGCTGATAAAGTGACTAATTTATCCTTTACTTTTTCAAATTCATCATCAAAAAGTTGATTTAAATCATCACACAAAACATCTATAGCTTTCTCCGGTGAATTTTTCAATATACATTGTTCATTTATATAGTTCGTTGCAATGTCCTGATAATGATGCAACACATACAAATAATCCTCTGGTGCAAACTCCTTCCTTTCCAAGGACATAGCTAAAGCTTTCTCAAGTTTTTCATATCCCTCTTTTTCCAAATAATCCGCTATTTGTTTTATGCAGCCCTCAAAAGACTGTTCATCTGTATATTTATAAGAAAAGCGTTCTCCGAGACATTGAAAAATAATCACGCCTTCATTAAGCAAATCTTCAATAATATCAAATCCCACCTCATGTCCGGCAATCTCTTTGACAAAAAAACCCAATGGTCTAGTAACAAGTAATTTTCGAGCAGAATAATACTTGTACCCTTTTATCTCCGCTTTTTTTTGTAATCAATTCTTTTATTATTCTCTTCCGGTTTATATTCATTTTTTCTCCTTTACATAGCTCAACAAATTAATGAAACTGAACCCACAGTTTTTCATTCAGCCTGTCATCTATCCATCTGGAGCCCAAATTATCGACCAATGCCCTTACTGAAATTGATGCGACTAATAGTACGGCATCCAAAAAGATAAGCTTAACCTTAATAAAATCATCTTCGAAAGAACAAAAAAGCAACACTAAAGCAATGCAAAGAAAAGTAACAAACAGAATTCCGCTACATCATAAAAGATTAACGAACTAACCATGCCTAATTACCTTTCGGTTTTTTCTATATTGTAATCAATCGTTTTATGATCTTGCAAATAAAAAAAGGATCCTTTCACATTGTGAAAGGATCCTTAAATGATTCGACAATTAATTTAATCCGGGAATCTGTCCGGTAGCTCCAAGATATGCACCGAGTGCTGCGTTAATAATTGTAAGGACAAGTCCGATGGAACTCATGACAATACCTGCAATAGCCATGCCTCTCTTCTCGCTCTTTACACTCTTAATACCGAGAACAAGTCCTACAATAGAGATAGGAAGTCCGAAAAGGGGAATAAACCATGCAATAAGAGAAACAATACCAAGTACAAGTGAAGCTACAGCCATTTCAAAACCCTCCATAGTAATCGTTATAAACAACGCTTGTATTCTACCAAAAAGTGGGCAAAATTACAAATATATATCATATTCAGATCTGTCGCTTAAAACAATGTGATGAGATATCGTCATCGTACTAACCAGCCCCCAAAAAGTAACAAGGGTTATTCTAAACAGAGAAGTAATTCTGATTTAGCTTGCACTCGATTACAGCGTTCTCATTTTCTTATAAATTTTTGATCCGATTCATATTCATCACTGACGAAACGCTCTACAGTCATGTGAAGATCATATTTATCACGCAGATCAGCAAGCTGTTTCATCATAGGCGAAGCATGATGAGCATCTATTGCAGCCTGATCCGACCATGAATCGATGAGCAGTACGGTTTCGGAATCCCCGATAGGTTGAAAATATTCATACCTCAGATTTCCTTTTTCGGCACGAATGGCGTCTGCGATACCTGAGATTTCCATTTCGTCAGCGAATGCACGTGCGTTTCCGTTTACGCCCTTATAATACAGATTTACAGTTATCATATTGCCTCCTTATTCGGACATGCCATGCGCCAGTTCTTTAAGTTCTACCAGCCTATCGCCACCGAAGTGCATCTCCACAATATACGGCATCCAATTTACAATACGAAGAAAATCATTTACTCCAAAGCTATTATCATAATGATTCAATATGGTACTCAGTGCCGTTCCATGAGTTCCTATAACAATAGTCTTCCCTTTATATACGCCAAGTATTTCGTACAGAGCTTCCATATTGCGACGCTGTACGGATTCCAGGCACTCCCCGCCATCTTCGGCATAAGAAAAATCCAGCCACCTTTTCTCAAGCAGATTCGCTTCATAACTTCCGGCTTTTCGTTCCCTCAGTCTTTCATCGGTTACTATATCCATCCCGAAATACTCAGCAAGCGGTCTGATAGTATCCATACTCCTTTTATGCGGACTGGACAAAAATGCATCTATTTTTCTATGCTTTAATGTCTCTAATACTATCTTCCTGTTTATGAGCCCTGCTTCGCTAAGCGGTCTGTTCCTGTCATCTTCTCCATAAACAGATTGAGCATGACGGACAAATATTATATTGGTTATCATTTGTTCTTCCATTGAAATATTACTCCAAGTCAATCCTGTAGTGCTGTTTAATAATCCCGTTTTCTGAAAACTCTTTAATCAATTGTCCACCACAGTTAATGGCCGTCCGGGCAGACGCTTTATTATCTTTGTCACAGGCTATTATCACCTGCCCAAGCTTTATGCTCTTTGCATATTCAAGGCAAAGAGCCAGCTGCTCGGTGCCATATCCCTTTTGCCTTTCCGATGGTCTTATTCCGTATGCTATATGACCTCCGCTCATCAATTCCTCGGTTAATGAGTGATGAATCTTGGTACACCCTACCAACTTCCCGTCGCTTACGCGTCTTGAAAAGAAAACACTGGTATGAGGACCGATCTCTTCAATGTGTTCAAGCCATTTATCAAAATCATCAAAATATGCAAGTCCGCCGCTTCCGTGCACGCTCATATCTCCAAAGCAAAAGTGTTCCTCTTTGTACTGAAGAATCTGCTCTTTTAAATCCTTTGAAGGGAGTGTAAGTTCTAAATTATTCATATGGTTTTACAGCTCTATTAAATTGGCTTTAGTTTCAAACTATACAATATCATTTTCTTAGCAATGTTTATACCCCCTGTTACTTATCGCTAATACTATTTTCCTTAAGCATATGTTGCATCTCGATATAATATGAGCATATAAAAATCGTCTTTATGTCCTCAGGGCATAAAGACGATTTTTTTCAATCTGATATAACACTTAAAATAGCTTCTGCAAGTTTCTCGTGGCCTTCCTCGCTCAAATGCTCGTCATCCACCTCACTTGCCTTAGCGTAATCGGATGCTGCTACGAATTTATTACCGTGGCGCTCCGCGATCTCTTTATAGACTTCCTTGAGTCCCTTACAGACCTCAATAGATTTTTTATCAAACTCGGGATCCTTCTCCGGCCTCCATACGTCTTCTCCCAGGAGGATAGGAGAGACGAGGACGACCTTTTCGGGTGAGATGTGTTTTTCTATTTCATCTAAGCATCTCTCCACACCTTTTCCTATGGTGTAGGGAGAAGCATGATAGTAGGATTTGCAATCATTTGTTCCCAGCATCAGGATAACTCCGTCAACAGGATAATGACTTTCGAGAAGTACGGGGAGAAGATCCACACCTCTTCTGTCAGGTCTGAGTTCATCTTCAAAGACGGTGGTCCGGCCGCAAAGTCCCTCTTCATATACTCTCACATCACCAAGTTTGTTCTCGAGTATTCCGGTCCATCTTTTATTTCTGGGATATCTGTTTTTAA
The DNA here is from genome assembly GCA_016291475.1 of Lachnospiraceae bacterium. Next base: position 6,730 of record JAEEXJ010000024.1, read on the forward strand.
GATTTTTACCGGGTACTAGTCCCCAGGTATTGGAATCACCGTATGCAAGAAGTACTCTCATAATCTGTCTCCTTTTCTCTACAGTTATGAGATTAACACCGCAGGCTTGCTTCGTCTAATACGGGTAAATTATATTTCGCTATAGTTTCAAGCTATATACCAATGCAATATAGAAAAAGACGCTCATCTTGTGATGAGCGTCTTAACGCCTGTTTTATCGAGTGCAGCTCCCAGTATGTAGAAGACTGCTGCACTGCCGAGTCCCTGAATTGAATTGGATGTGACAGATACAAGGAATGCCGTTTCTTTACCGTACAGGATAAGCTCTGCAAAATAGTATCCGGTTATTGTGATGAGCATTGCTATCACGGGAGCTATGAGATTTCTTTTTGCAAGAAGCTTATTATGCTTTGAAGTAAAAGGAATTACGATCAGGATCTTGATGATGACCGTTGCGGGTGCCCACATGGGTGCGGTAAGGAGATCCGCAAGTCCTCCTCCGATGGCACCTGCTGCCATAGCATAAGGTGCAGGCAGTAGCGCCGCCGCCAGATATATGAGAGCATCTCCCAGATGTATGTATCCGTTGGGTCCCGCCGGGATATGCAGTATATAGGCTGTAAACAATGCTATAAGAGCAGCGAACAACCCCGCAAGTGTAATATATCTTAATTTAATGTCCGATTTCATATAGATCACTTCCAAACTGTAAATAAATGCTAACAGTACAATATATGAGAGAGGCTCCTATGTCAATTTGATAAATCCTTTAGCCGGCTACAGGCACAGACTATAACACGGCCCCCGCATCATAAAACTCCGCCTTATTCTTGCCTAAGCAATCCAGAAATAGTACTATACCCAATAGTAACCATTGTGTTTTCTACACTTTTATGAATAGGTAAATAAATGAAAAGAATAATCAAACATATATCGCTTTGCCTGGTTGCATTGATATTTGTGTCTTTTTTCCTGTCAGGATGTTCCGCATCTATGGAAGATCCTGTAGCAGATGAGTACCTCGTTGAAATGCTCGATGCAATCAGAGAAAATGATGCTGATTCCGCATATGATCTTTTCGTAGAAGGGTATGTGGAATGGGACGATATGGAGAAAACCGTAAATACCATGAGTACGTTATGGACATATGATGAGTATGATTACAAGTTAGTCTATAAGGGAATCAAATCCACGGTTGGTACCCACGGTACCGTCACGTATAACGAAAGAAAATATACAGTGACCGTAGATGATGATTCTTACACCGTCACCCTGTCATATATAAATGATGAAGGATTAGTCGGTTTTCATATCCAATTTTAATAATCGCTTTCCTAAATAAACAATAAGAAAACCTCCGCTTTATCAGCGGAGGTTTCGTATGTCTATTCTCAGATCATTGAGCTTTCCCAGCACTCGGGAGCTTTGAGATTAAGGATTGTAGCTACGGTAGCTGCAACGTTTGCAAGTCCGTACTCACCTTCCTTAATGGTGTAAGTGTTCTTCTTATCGTAGATGATGAAAGGAACGGGATTGAGTGAGTGAGCGGTACGTACCTGAAGCTCGCCCTTCTTGTTCTTCTCAAGCATCTCGTCTGCATTACCGTGGTCTGCGGTTACGAGAAGAGTTACGTTGTACTCGTCGCAAACCTTGATAAGTCTTGCAAGTCCTAAGTCAACTGCCTCAACACCTGTTACGGTTGCATCGAAGTTTCCGGTATGTCCTACCATGTCTCCGTTGGGATAGTTGCATCTGATGAAATCATACTTCTCGGACTTGATAGCCTCGATAACATCATCGGTGATCTCAGCTGACTTCATCCAGGGACGTTCATCGAATGAAACGTTGTCTGAAGGGATCTCTTTGAAGGTCTCAAGCTCTTCACTGAACTTGGAGCTTCTGTTTCCGTTCCAGAAATAGGTAACATGTCCGTACTTCTGAGTCTCGGAAACCGCATACTGGCTGAGTCCCGCATTTACAAGAAGCTCTGAGAGAGTGTTCTTGATCTCGGGGGGATTTACGAGGTAGTGAGTGGGGATGTGAAGGTCTCCATCATACTCAAGCATTCCTGCATAGTAACATCCGAGCTTGGGTCCTCTGTTAAAGTAATTGAACTCTTCGTAGTCAAATGCCATGGAGATCTCAAGAGCACGGTCTCCGCGGAAGTTGAAGAGGATAACGCTGTCTTCTTTTGCAACAGGGCCTACTGCCTTTCCGTCCTTTGCGATTACAAAAGCGGGAAGATCCTGGTCGATAACATCGAGTTCTTTTCTGTATGCCTCGATAGCCTCGGTAGCATTCTCAAACTGACGGCCTTCGCCCTTAACGTGGGTGTTCCATCCGAGCTCTACCATTCCCCAGTTAGCCTGGTATCTGTCCATAGTAACCTTCATTCTTCCGCCGCCGGAAGCAATGATAGCATGAAAGCTGTCGTCTGAAAGTTCTGCAAGGCAGTCCTCAAGCTGCTTTACATACTGAAGAGCGCTGGTTGCGGGAACGTCACGTCCGTCGAGAAGGATATGTACGCGTACTTCCTTAGCTCCGTCCTCTTTAGCCTTCTTAAGCATGGTAAGAAGGTGAGAGATATTTGAATGTACGTTTCCGTCAGATAAAAGTCCGAGGAAGTGAAGTACTGAATTATTGTTCTTAACGTTTGCAAGAGCTTCTTTCCATGAATCGGACTCGAACATCTTACCGCTTTCGATGGATTCGTTAACAAGCTTTGCGCCCTGGGAATAGATCTGTCCGCAGCCGAGTGCGTTGTGTCCTACCTCGGAGTTACCCATATCATCATCCGAAGGAAGTCCTACTGCGGTACCGTGAGCCTTAAGCCTGGTGTTGGGGCAGGACTTAAGCATCTCGTTCAGGACAGGGGTATTAGCGGTGGTAACCGCGTCACCGAGGCCGGTCTTGCTGAAGCCGACACCGTCCATAACTACCAAAACAACCTGTTTTCTGTTTGTCATTTTTTTACCTTCCTTAAATTCATTTTCTGAATTTATACAATTCAACCCAATTAACTATTTTCCCTCATTCAGGGGTATTTTGCAACACGAAAACCGCCTACGCAGAGTATTTTTCGGCAAATTCGCCTGCCGGTATAGGTTTGGAATAGTGGTAGCCCTGGAGCAGGTCGCATCCTATATCCTTCATAGCCCTGACCATATCGGCATCTTCTATGCCCTCAGCGGTTATGCAAAAGCCCATATGTTTAAAAGCTGCGATCATATTGGGAAGTATCGCATCCGGCTCTTTGCAGAAGTCCCATACAATACTCATATCCAGTTTTACATTGATAAAGGGGCACTTTTTAAGTCTCGCCAGGTTGGAATAACCGGTTCCGTAGTCATCAAGGACAAATTTAAATCCTTTTTCGGTCATGGCGCCGATCTGTTTTTGCAGGAATGTATCATCTATCATCGCACCCTCTGTGATCTCAAGGTGCACGCTTCCCGGGTCGATTCCGTATTTCTCCGCTATCGCGGCATATCTTTCAGCCAGATCGGTTCTAATAAACTGGGAAGGTGAGAGGTTAACGTTGATCCACTCTATACCCATTTTCTCAAGACCGTTTTCGCTGATAAATTTACAGGTCCTGTCAAAAACGATCTCCCCAAGCGCATTGATACGCCCGCTGCCCTCAGCTACCGGGATAAAAAGGCCCGGTGGAATGATCTTCCCGTCTCGGTCTTTGATCCTGGCCAGCGCTTCCGCACCTGTTACCTTGCCTGTTACGGCATTTACTATCGGCTGAAGATAGAGCTCGAATCCATCCTTTTCAATAGCTGCCTCGATGCATTGCCGGATACTCTTTTCTTTTTCCGTTTTAACCAGCTCTTCCTCGCCAAAACGTATAAGTTCACCGCCATCCGCAGTACCCACGATTTCAAGGGCTCTCATCATGGTATTTAAAAATGTTTCGGATGAATGTTTTCCGATTTCCGTATCAAACTCAGCGAATCCGACGGTCAGATACAGTTCCGCATTCATCGACTTCCATGGTCTTCCAAATCTCTCTGTAATTGCTTTTCGTTTGGATTCAAAATCGGTCTTGGGAGAAGCAAGGACTGCAAACCGTCCGTTCCTGCAATAGAAAACTATGCTGTTTTCAAAGGTTTGTTTCAGATATTTTCCTATCAGAGCCAGTCCCTCTTCAATCTGAGCCGAACCATATATATCGCGCATTTCCTGATAATTACGGACAACGACGCCATGCGGGACCAGACAGATATTTTCTTTATTTTCTTCGAGATGCTCCCTCATGGCAACCACATTAAAAGCAACTGCCCTAAGATCCAGGAAGTATTCGGGATTTATAAAAGCCAGGAATACCACGAGGATAGCCATGAATACAAAGGTATCCATGATCAGATACTTGGGCATACATATCCTGATTACCAGGCCGGTGAGGAGAAGCACGTTATATGAAAACATGCCGTACTTTTCGCGTCTTCTGCCCAAGCTGTTTCGGAACAGATATGAACACAGAAAAGACATCAGCAAATAGAAAAATCCGATGAAATAAACCAGATAATACATGCTTCCCGAATGATATCCGCCTGCATCGACATAATAAATATATGTCCTGGTACCTGAATCGCCGAATATCATGGAATGAATCGCCATAGCTATTCCCACTATAAGAGGCAGCTTTATAAGCAGGCTGAAGACCCATTTTTTTCCAAGGGAAATTCTGAGAACACTTACGGAAAAGAGATAGAAAACATAAGATCTTAAGAAAAATGCGATAAAGTACAGCATATTAATGATATCCACCCACAAAAGCGGATAATCATCGAATTCATTACATGCTTTAGTAGCCAGTACATCTATGATAATAGTCAGGGTTTCCGCAATGATGATCTGCAGAAACACCCTGTTTCTTCTGATAGGAAGTCTCGGACGCGAAAAATAGAACAAAAGAATGATACCCAGTATCATCAAAATCGGAACTTCAAAGCTATAACTCCACATGGGTTGCCTCCCCTCAGACAAACTCACAGTAATCGTAATGCTCAGTTCACACCCCTGAAGATAGGGTACTTCTTATTATATCACTCGTTATAAATGATTAGAAAGCATTTTCTTTACCGTAATACCGGGAAGAGACCCCTAACCGGGTCAGTGAACCTCTTCCAGATAGTGAATTGCTTCTATTTTACCGAGTTCTTCGATGATAAGAGCATGATTGATCCTTTTTTGGAGATCGATCTCCACCAGAACGGATATGTCATTATCGTTAAGAGCCAGCTTTTTTTGTTTATTTATGGATGATATCCTAAAATCATTTTTCTTGACATATTCATACAGAGTATCTATACCCGAGTCTTTGCTGATCTCCAAATAGAGATGTATGAAGGAGGTATACGCATCCGCTTTTCTTCCGATCCCCGACAAAACAGTCATTATGAGGAAAACAAAAAGAAGGGCAATGAGGCCTGCTGCTATATAACCCGAGCCGAATGCTATTCCGAGGCAGGCGGTAGTCCAGAGGCTGGCTGCGGTGGTCAGACCCTTTACGTAATTTCTTCCGGTAATGATGATCGTACCGACACCAAGGAAGCCCACTCCGCTTATTACCTGTGCACCGAGTCTTGCAACATCGCCGGAAGGATATGAATCCATCAGGAACTCATTTGTCACCATAACAAGAGATGCCCCGAGGCATACAAGCGAGAATGTCTTAACTCCCGCACTCTTTCCGTGAACACGGCGTTCAAGTCCTATCACCGCTCCCGCAAAGGTGGAAAGCATCAGCCTTACTATCACGGATACTATATTAAATTCCTCAATATAAGCAATAATCCTCATATTCATATCTCCATATGTAATAAAGAGAACTGCGTTTTCTTTATTATACGACAAAATACACCTCAACCGTTAGTCCGTGTGATAAAGCATTTCTTCGCAAGTTCTTAATAAAAGTATAAAGAATCCTTTAAACACCCTTTAACCGTTTCTGTTATAAGATTTCTACGGTGAGTAACCGTCGGGAAAAACAAAACGTAAACGAAACGGAGGTTTACTGAAATGAGTTTACTTGAAGTCAGAAATCTGAAAAAAGTATATAAGGCCCGCTTCGGCGGACAAGAGGTAGAAGCACTTAAAGATGTTAACTTCACCGTGGAAGACGGTGAATTCGTCGCCATCATGGGTGAATCAGGCTCCGGTAAGACAACTCTTCTGAACATTCTTGCTGCGCTTGATAAATCAACGGCAGGTAAAGTAATACTCCGGGGCATGGATCTGTCCGGCATTTCCGATAAAGCTGTCGCAACCTTCAGACGTGATAATCTCGGATTTGTTTTTCAGGAGTTCAACCTTCTGGACACCTTCACACTTGAGGATAATATCTACCTTCCTCTTGTACTTGCCGGAAAAAACTACAAGACCATGAAAGAAAGGCTCGATCCCATCGCTGATAAACTGGGTATTGCAAGCCTTCTTAAGAAGTATCCTTATGAAGTATCGGGCGGTCAGAAGCAAAGGGCCGCTGTTGCAAGAGCACTTATAACGAACCCCAAGATAATTCTTGCTGATGAACCCACAGGCGCTCTGGATTCCAGATCATCAGATGAACTTCTGAAACTTTTCAGAGAAGTAAACGAGATGGGTCAGACAATCCTTATGGTCACTCACTCTGCCAAAGCCGCAAGCTGTGCGGGACGTGTTCTTTTTATCAAAGACGGTGAGGTATACCATCAGATCTACCGAGGCGAAAGTGCAAATGAACTCTTCTATCAGAAGATCAATGAAGCTCTCACGGTTCTGACGCAGGGAGGGAATATAGCATGAGAACCTTATTTTATCCCAGGCTTGCATGGGACGGCATAAGGAAAAACAAGCGAATGGTATTTCCTTATGTACTGACGTGCATATGCATGATCTCAGTGTTCTACACAATTGCATTTTTAGCTTCGCCGCTTACAATAGAGCTCCTTCCCCGTGGCAGAGGTACGACAGAAACCTTCATGACACTCGGATGTTTTGTGATTGCAATCTTTTCACTGATATTCCTGTTCTACACTAATTCATTTCTCATCAGAAGAAGAGCTTCAGAGTTCGGACTTTACAATGTTCTCGGCATGGGGAAAAGAAATCTTGCAAAGATCATAACCCATGAAAGCATGATAACATCCGGATTCTCTATTTTCCTCGGAATTGCTATAGGAATCGTGTTCTCAAAGATTTCGGAAATCGGACTTATAAGTATGCTGGGCGGTACCATAACATCCACTGTCAGAGTCGACTTATTTTCCATGGTTTCTACAGTGATCGTCTTCACCGGAATCTTCGGGATCATCTGGATCTCGTCAGTGATCCGCGTAGGAAGAAGCACCGCAGTTTCTTTGATGAAGAGTGATAAAGCAGGTGAAAAACCGCCAAAAGCCAACTGGTTTTTGGGACTTTTGGGAGCTGTTATCTTGGGAGCAGCCTATTATATTGCGTGCACTTTGAAAAATCCGATTTCAGCTATTATGTGGTTTTTCGTTGCCGTTGTAATGGTAATAGTTGCAACCTATCTCCTGCTTATCGCAGGCAGCGTTGTTCTGTGCAGGATACTTCAGAAAAACAAAAGCTATTATTATAAAGCGAATCACTTCGTATCCGTTTCTTCCATGGTTTATCGCATGAAGCGTAACGGTGCGGGACTTGCTTCGATCGCGATCATTTCAACAATGGTACTTGTAATTCTCTCCTCCACCACATGTCTGTGGTTCGGAACTCAAAGGATGATCACCGGCCTTTATCCGGGGGATGTGAATTTTATGATCAATTTCCGTGACAGCGATAAGCTTGCTGATGAAAATATACACACTATCAAGGAATATATAGATCAGATAAACCGGGAAGAAAACGTTGACACATCCGTAGCAGCTGATATCCGTTATTTAAATATGTACGGTATCGCTGACGGTGATACCATTGATTTTGGTATAAACGGCATGGATGAATTTTCAACCGACATCATAAGGAGCATTTGTATAGTATCTCTAGGCAATTACAATGAACAGACAGGCAGTTCCTTAAGCTTGTCAGATGACGAAGCGATCATCTTCACATCCGGCTGTAAATTCAACCATGATACCATCACTCTTTCTTGCGGCGATGTTTCTGATTCCTTCAGGATTGTAAGACCGGATACAGAAAAGTTTTCCGGGACTGATTTTATGAAGGATATAGTACCCCTGATCATTCTGGTCGTACCTGACTTTATCGGAGTTGCAGATGACTTTTCCGAATGTGTGGATCTGAATGATTACTCCATTATGGATATGCGATGGATATACAGCGTCGATATTGCAACTGACGGGATCGTAAGCTCGGAATACGGATCTGCCGTTACGGAGAAACTGCGCGATACGCTTGAAGATAATTACTACTGGATGTACTTTCAAGACAGGGAAGAAGGTGAAAGCGAATATCTGGCACTGAACGGAAGTTTTCTTTTCCTCGGGATCATGCTGAGTATCATATTTGCTCTCGCAGCGGTACTGATCATTTATTACAAACAGATATCCGAAGGTTACGAAGACAGTAAACGATTTGGCGTAATGAGAAAAGTCGGAATGACAGGTAAAGATATTAAAAGAAGTATCAACTCCCAGCTTCTGGTGGTATTCTTCATTCCGCTCGTTTTCGCGGGAGTGCACCTTTTATTCGCTTTCCCGATCATTTCCAAGCTGCTTGTATTATTCGGTTTATATGATGTAACACCTTTTATGATCACAACACTTGTAAGCTTCATACTGTTTGCATTATTCTACGCTTCGGTTTACAAGGTTACGTCCAACGTATATTACAACATCGTAAGTGGTACAAGATAACTAATTATGAAAAGACCCGGGAACGATTTTGTTCCCGGGCTTTTTACTATTCTTTTCTTGCCACAGTTCTGCTTAAGATAATCAGCATTAAGATAAGCACCAGAGGGAATATAAGTCCCACTCCCATTCCGACTCTGATATCATCTCCGGCGTGTTGTGTGACCCTTCCCACAATAGCAGGTCCGATGCTTCCTCCAAGATCCCCGGCCATTGCAAGGAGTGCAAACATTGCCGTTCCTCCGGTAGGGAATCTCTTAGAGGAAATGCTTATTGTTCCGGGCCACATGATCCCTACGGAAAAACCGCATATAATGCAACCGGCAAGACCAATGACAGGATTGTCGGAAACAGATGCCATCAGATAGCAGACAACGCACAGTGCTCCGGATCCGAGCATAAATTTCATCAGGTCAAGTTTTTCTCCGTACTTTCCGTATATGATACGGCTTATTCCCATGGTTACCGCAAACATGCAGGGACCTGTCAGATCACCAAGTGCTTTTGAAAGTCCCAATGCAGCTTCCGCATATGCTGACGCCCACTGAGCCATGGCAAGTTCGGATGCTCCGGCGCACACCATCAGACATATGGAAACCCAGAACAGCGGTCTTTTTCCAAGCTGTCTGATGCCCATTCCCTTACCTTCTTCTACGATAGGTACAATGGGGCATGTGGCGAAGTTCAGAATATTTGAGGCAGGTATCACCGACCAAAGTACGGCGACCCATTTCCAGCTGTCCATTCCAAACAGCTTAAAAAACAGGGTCGATAATACTATGGTTCCCACGGAGCCCCAGCAGTAAAACGAATGAAGCAGGCTCATGGTCGCTTCTTTATTTTCAAAGGGACATGCTTCTATGATCGGACTGACCAGCACTTCGATCAGACCGCATCCCACGGCATATACGGTTACGCTGATAAGTATCCCTGCAAATGCATTGGGAAGTATGTCGGGCAAAAACGCCAGGCCGATAAGGCCTACAGCAGAGCAGGCTTCTGACACGATTATCGATAATCTGTATCCGATCCTGTCCACAAATTTAGCACAAAACAGATCCACCAGAAGCTGCGTGAAGAAAAACACCGTTGATATCAGCGCGATGTTACCCAGTGAGATCCCGTAGTCTTTATGAAATTTCAGGAACAGAAGCGGAGCAAAATTCGCCGCGATGGCCTGAGTGATAAATCCCTGATAACATGCTATTTTTGTTTTCTTATAATCCGGCATAGATCTTATTATCTCTTTTCCAATAAACTGCCCGCTTTTCCAAGGATACAAATTACGAATTCATCCGCAATGATCACTTTATAATGTAACTTGAAGATAACAGTCCATCCAAAGCCTTGTCATCGCAAAAAGCATCAAAGATTTATCGTTTCATGCTTTTTGATGCTTATTTCTTTGTTTTTTTCAATCATGAGCATCGAAAGCTGAAGATTTCTTCTTTTTCGATGCATTAGCGACTCTTATATTGCGTTTTGGGCATCAAAAACCGAAGTTTTATACTTTTTTGATGCATTAAGCGGCTCTTTCTTTACTTTAGTGCATCGAAAGAAGCAAATTTACGGATTTTTGATGCTCAGTGGTCATTTCGCCCGATGTGAAGTCACGAAATGCGAAGTCACCGGATGAATTGTCACCCGATGCGACTCACTTGGTTTTTTTACATATCACAGGATTATCTTGATCATGCGATTCCTGCATATTCATATCCGGCTTCTATAACTGCTTCCTTGATGAGGGCCTCATCAACATCCTTTGAAGTGGTGATGGTTACCATGTTTTCCTCATGGGATGCAATAGCGGATTCAATTCCGTCGATTGCTTCAAGAGCCTTCTTAACATGAGCCTCGCAATGTGCACACATCATACCGTTTACTTTGATCTTCATTTCTCTTTTCTCCTTTTCGATTGAAATATTATCTTGCTGTACTGCTTCGTTATGTATGATCTTATGATCGATCGGATCTTTAACAGGCTTATCTTTGGATGCATCATGCACCTTCAGCCCGTTTAGTCTCAGAGCGTTTGATACTACGCAGAAACTTGAAAGTCCCATGGCGGCTGCTCCGAACATCGGATTAAGTGTCCATCCGAATGCAGCTACATAGCATCCTGCAGCAAGGGGAATGCCGATGACATTATAGAAAAATGCCCAGAACAGGTTCTCATGTATATTCCTGAGAGTAGCTCGTGAAATCCTGACAGCTGCCGCAACATCACGGATACTGTTTTTCATCAGAACAACATCCGCCGCATCTATGGCAATATCCGTTCCTGCTCCGATTGCCATTCCCACATCAGCTCTTGTAAGAGCAGGCGCATCATTTATTCCGTCGCCGACCATGGCAACTTTTCCATACTCCATGAGTTTTCTGATAACTGCTTCTTTTCCGTCGGGAAGCACTCCGGCAACGACCTCGTCCACTCCGGCATTCCTTGCTATCGCTCCTGCCGTGATCTCGTTGTCACCGGTCAGCATTACAGTATGGATACCCATTTTCTTAAGTTCGGTAATTGCCTCCGGCGTATCATCTTTAATCGTGTCGGCAACGCCGATTATTCCCAGAAGCTTTTTGCCTGTGGCGAAAAGTACGGGAGTCTTTCCCTGTGATGATAATTCATCCATACGTGCAAGATTACTTATTACGGCATTTTCATCGCAGATGTCCGTAATAAATCTTACATTACCGCCTGCAACCGGATTCCCGTTAAGTTTTGCCTTTAATCCGTTTCCGGGCAAAATCTCAAATTCAGTTATATCCCGAAGCTCGATATTATGCTCTTTGGCATGATCAACTATCGCTTTTGAAATAGGGTGCTCACTTTTGGATTCAAGTGCATAAGCTGTCTTAAGAAGTTCCTCTTCATTTATGCCCTCAGCAGGTATGACATCAGTAACTCGCATGATACCTGTGGTTATTGTACCCGTCTTATCAAGTGCAACTATCTGAATCTTACCGGTAAGTTCCTGCACCGCCGCTGTTTTAAACAGGATTCCGTTCTTGGCACCAACACCGTTTCCGACCATTATCGCTACCGGGGTTGCAAGTCCCAGAGCGCATGGGCAACTTATTACGAGCACGGACACCGCCCTTGCCATGGCATAACCAAGTGTTTGTCCTACGATCATCCATACGATAAAAGTAACAAATGCGATACATATGACTACAGGCACAAACACACCGGATACTCTGTCGGCTATTTTAGCAATTGGCGCCTTCGTTGCAGCAGCATCACTTACCATTCGTATGATCCCGGCAAGAGTGGTATCCTCACCTACTCCTGATGCTTCGCAAACCATATATCCCGAAGTATTTATAGTGGCTGCAAAAACTTTATCCCCGGTCTGTTTTTCAACAGGAACACTTTCGCCCGTAAGTGCTGACTCATTAACCGCGCTTGCTCCCTCTTTTACTATTCCGTCAACGGGTATGCTGTCGCCCGGTCTTACCACAAAGCTGTCTCCGACTTTTACTTCATCAATGGATACTGTTTTCTCTGTATCGCCATCCAGAATAACAGCGGTTTTGGGAGCAAGCTTCATGAGAGCTTTAAGAGCATCCGTGGTCTTGCCTTTTGATCTTGCCTCAAGAGTTTTTCCGACTGTGATAAGTGTCAGGATCGTTGCCGCAGATTCAAAATAGAACTGATCCATGTAGTACATGACTTGTTCTGTGTCGCCTGCCATTACGGATCCGGTCATTGCAAACAGTGCATATACGCTGTATGCATAGGAAGCGGTCGCACCAAGTGCTACCAGCGTGTCCATGTTCGGTGATCTGTGCATAAGGCCTTTAAATCCGCTGATAAAAAACTTCTGGTTTATCACCATGATAAGTCCGGCTATCAGCAGCTGGTATAATCCCATTGCCACATGATTGCCGTCCAAAAATGACGGAAGCGGCCAATCCCACAGCATATGACCCATTGAAACATACATCAGTGGTATCAGCAAAATGATCGAAGAGATCAATCTCTTTTTCAGGATGGGGGTTTCCGTGTCCTTCAACTCATCATCATAGTTTGCGGAGGCGGAGTTTGCTTTATTTGTTTTCTTAAGACTTGCGCCGTAACCTGCGGATTCCACAGCCTTTATTATATCTTCGGGAGATGCACTTCCTTCAACTCCCATAGAATTGGTAAGAAGGCTTACTGCGCAGCTGTCTACACCGGCAACGGCATTAACGGCTTTCTCCACTCTGGCCTGGCATGCGGCACAGCTCATTCCAGTTACACTATATTGTTCCATGTTTCACCTATTTCATGAGCTTTTGTAATGTGACCACAAGCTCATCTATTATCTCATCATTTCCTTCGCGGATATTATCGGCCACACAGCTTCTCATATGATTAGCAAGAAGCACCTTATTAAAGCTGTTAAGAGCACTCGAAATGGCGGATACCTGTATCAGTATGTCCGTGCAGTATGCATCATCTTCAAGCATTCCCTCAACGCCACGAACCTGACCCTCTATTCTTTTCAGCCTGTTCATAAGGTCTTTCTTTTCTTTTTCGTCTCTGTCTTTATGTTTTCCGGAACAATGAGGGCAATGCCCCTTCTTTTCTTCCATATCGTGTTTATGCTCAGACATATTTTCCCTCCATATTAATACCCCACCCGGGTATATTGGTTCTAATCCAATATATACCCAGGTGGGGTATCTGTCAATTCGGTCAAACATAACCGTGTCTTCGAGGCTGTGCCGAGAAGTTACCTCAGTTCTCCAATAAACCGATCGCTTTTTCCATAGATACACATTCCGCAAATCTTCCGGGCCACATCATCCTGTTATAGTATTTATATGTGGTCTCCGCATCCATGTAATCATTGTCGAAGGTGGAATTGCACCCCTCCGGAACGAACACTTTATAACCTTTCTCAAAAGCAGATTTGACGGTTGCATCTATACAGAAATTAGTCTGAAGTCCTATCACCATCAATTCTTTTTCGCCCACCTGTTTCAGATAATCGGAAAACCCGGTATTTCCGAAGCAGCTGTTTATGGTTTTAACAAATACCTTCTCATCTCCCCGGGGAGAAACCTGATCGGCTATTTCAAAGTCCTTATCTCCGTTTGAGAATCCTGATCCGGGACCGTCGTCATGCTGAACGTAAATCACCTCTACCTTATTTTTACGGGCCGTCTCTATAAGACAGGAAGTATTTTCTATAAAAGAATCATAGGCGTAGAGTCTGCTATCCGTAATTCCCTTTTGTATGTCCACTACAAGTAAGATCATTTCTAAACTCCATCCAATACAACAAACATTGTTTTATCATATCAACAAATTGCTTATTTACTGTAACAAGGCTGAATTCTAACATGAGGATCAAGGTACGTCAAAAGCCCGGTCAGCGCAAAAAGCATCAAAATATTAACATCCTGAGTATTTCGATGCTTATTTCAGCGTTTTTTCACGTCGAAAGCATCTAAATCCTGAGTTGACAAGTTTTTCGATGCTTTCAAACCTGCTTTTATGGCCTTTCGGGCATCGAAAAAATCATATTAAGTCAAATTCGATGCCCGAGGGCCTATTTATTGATAATTCCTTATTTATTGATAATTCATGGTTGGTAATCAGCAACCACGTATCTGTGGAAATCACAGATTATCATAATAATATATCGCTTTCTCATACAGTTCCCGGCACTGCTTTTCATCTCCCCAGGATAGAGGATCATCTGCGTAACAAAATATATTAAAAGGTTCTTTTTCCGATAATTCCCCCGGCAAATACTGCCATAATCGATACATTCGCTTTCCAAACTCCGCAAGATCATTTTCACCGATATATATGTCTTTGATCATACTCATCAGTTTTATGCTAAACCGATCCATATCTAAATTACCCTCATCAAATAAACAACACAAATGAAGCATAGCATCCTTATAGCTTCTCCCTTCTAAGTCCAGCAAAACTTCATCCTGAGGATTTTCAAGAAATAACTTATCTAGTTTTTCCTTGTATTCATCTATCTTTTCATATCCAACGCTGCACAAAACAGCATATACGATTAACTCTTCCATTCTCCGGCCTTTCAAGATAATATCTGTCTTTTGAGCGACAACAGAAAAAATATATCCTTATCGTATCACTGAAATAAAACAACATAAACGAATTTTGCCCATAAAAAACCTTGCAGCGTTTGCTGCAAGGTTTTTGATATTATCTCTTTGAGAACTTTTTCGTTGCCTTAAGTGCCTTGTTTGTGGCATTTGTAGGACGAGTTGCTGTTTACCTGCTGCGTACTGTAGAAAGCTCAGGGCTACTTTATACAACTGGTGGCAGTTCTCTAGTATTTCATTTCATATAAAACTAATGTACTTTATATGTCTTTTTGTTATTTATGTTTAAGACTTATATACACATCGATTCAGTATAACTCTCCTACGCCAAATTGCCACATTGCCCGTAATTATTCTGACTGCATATTAAGAATATCTCCTAAGCAAATATACGTCTGAATAATACATCTTTCTGCATCACTCCTAGATATTTCATGATGCACACCTTTGCACTGAAGTTCATTTATATTATCAATCCAATCTAATAAATATATTATGTTACTTCCTACAAGTGTTTTTTTCTCCGATTTATTCTCAAGATATTCTATAATAGCGGAAAGCTTGTTTTTAAAATGATCCCCACTTACGTCTATTTCTTTGCCCGATTTTGTTCTATATACTTTATCCGAATAGTCAGGATAGTACTTTTCAAACAGCTCATCTGCCGTAGACTCAAATAATCTCCTACAGGTCGTTAGTGCCTGTGAATATAATTCAGGATTAATAGTGTCTAATTTCCCCTCCATTGCCTGAAGCTTTAGTAATGTTTCCTTTGACAAGTCCGAAAAAGCATTATCAACTTTTTTTCTATAGCTCCTAAAAACATCTTCTGCAATATTACCAAAAGAAAGTTCAATTTGCTTCTTAACTGCATATTCATAATACTTTGATTTAAGCAAAGCTAATCGTTTTTGACTATTTGTTATACTTCTAACTAACAAATTGGTCGAATTCTCTACGGAACTTGTAAGTTTATTCATAGCAACATATGCATAGTCTCCTCCAACAGATGTTCCTTGAGTCGTAAAATTTTTTATTGAATCTTGCTGAGCCCTAATTTTTTCTTCCAATTCAGATGCTAGTTCTGTAAAAATCAAAGCATCACCATTATCCACATAGCCTCTTCCTCTTTGATAAGCAATATTCCAAGCGTTTTTCTGAATATGACCATCCTTAGTTCTTGGATAACCTCCATACTCATACTGAAACCAAAGAATTGCTTCTTCATCATTTGTTAATCTAGCTATTTTGGAACACTGTAACAATGCCGATGATGTGGAAATAGTTTCTTCTTCAATTCCATCAATTACTTTTTCACATGCCATTAATGCTTTCTCGATTCTTTCCATACGTCTACTATCCTCATCACAATAGTTCAAAATACTCACTTAATATACATCAATAAAAAATCAGTAATTCCTATAACAGAAAACCCGTTCTCATCATGAGTTTCACCAATCGGCCTATTTACAACAAGTATCTTTTGCACTTGATCATTCAACTTAAAATATGGACGTATTTCTCTTTCTCTTGTATCTGCGTTAGAGATATCAGCTGTCACCTGAATATAAAGAGATCTTAGTCCTTTAGTGGCATAGAAATCCACTTCATTATTCTTCCTTATTGATTTTCCATTTTTGTCTTTTTCAACAGTATCAAATGCTCCAACATTAACAGAATATCCATTATAGCAAAGCTCATTATAGACAATATTTTCAAGCATTTGTCCCTCATCTGGAAAAGCAAAATTCAAACGAGCATTTCGTAATCCAGTATCAATAAAATAATACTTTCTAAGCGCACCAATTTCTTTTCTCCCCTTTAAATCATAGCGTTTTGCCTCACGCAAAAGGAAAGCATCTTTAAAGTAACTAATATAGTTTTCAACTGTCTGTTTATCGATTTTTTCATGTCTAACGCTCTCAAATGTATTAGCAATTTTTTCTGAATTAAGCAGTGAGCCGATTGAAGAACTTATGATATTACATAGTTCGTCCAGAGCCTCTCCTTTTTTCAGCTGATTTCTTTCAACAATATCAGCGAAATATGTTGTAGCGAACAAGCTCTTTAGATATTCTTTTTTCTCTTCGTCACTTTTTAATACAGCCAAAGGCATTCCACCGAATTGCATATATGAATATATTGCTTCAGTTGCTGAACCTCCAACATATCCATAGTATTCTTCAAACGACAAAGGTGAAAGTTTAATGTTTGTCGCCTTATCTCTAAATTCGGTAACTATATCTGAAGACAACATTTTAGAATTTGAACCCGTCACATATAAATCTATATTTTTTTCTCTTGAGAGTCCGAGCACAACATCTACAAATGAGATTATCTCAGTATCATTAGCATTCGCCAAAACATGTTTACCATCAGTGAAATTTGGATTGATTATAGAATATACCTTCTGTATTTCATCTATGAAAACATAGTAAATATCTTTTTCTTTGCATTTTTCCCTTATATAAGCTCCTAGTTCTAAAGGATCGCGATACTTGCTGTTTTTATCATCATCCAATTCCAGGATAATTATCCTACTCTCCGGAACGTTCTCTGAAAGCAAGTACTCCCTATATATCTCTTTAAGAAGAAATGACTTACCGCATCTCCTCACGCCTGTTATAACTTTCGGAAATCCATTATTTTTTGCTTTAATCAACTGATTTAGATATCTATCTCGTTTTATCATATAATCTCCTAAATTGTAGATTTCTACATTTTTGTCAATTACATATTATCATTTCATATTGTAATAATCAACAAAGTTGTAGAATTCTACACTTTTAGCGATTATCTCGATGCAATAAAAAAACACCCCAGGACAGTTGCCCTGAGGTGTAATAAATCGTATATGATTGTCCAAAGACGTAATACGTTGTGAAACGATTATCTCTTGGAGAACTGAGGTGCACGACGTGCTTTCTTGAGACCGTACTTCTTTCTCTCCTTCATACGAGGATCTCTGGTAAGGAATCCTTCCTTCTTGAGAGCGGGTCTGTACTCAGCGTCTGCCTGAAGAAGTGCTCTTGAAATTCCGTGGCGAACTGCGCCTGCCTGACCTGTAGTTCCGCCGCCCTTAACGGTAACGTTGATATCGAACTTTCCTTCGGTATCGGTTACAGCGAGAGGCTGACGAACGATGGTCTTAAGGATATCGGTTCCGAAATACTCATCGATTGATCTGCCGTTGATGGTGATCTCACCCTTTCCGGCGGTAAGATATACTCTTGCTACAGAAGACTTTCTTCTGCCGGTTCCGTAATATTTTACATCTGACTTTTTAGCCATTTCTTATCTCCCTTCTTAGAATTCGAGCACTTCGGGCTTCTGTGCAGCCTGGTTATGCTCTGCTCCTGCATATACGTGAAGCTTGGTGAACATCTGTCTTCCAAGAGGTCCCTTGGGAAGCATTCCTCTGACTGCTTCTTCAACCACTTCACAGGGAGAATTTGCAAGTCTTGATCTGAGAGTCTCTTCCTTCATTCCACCTACGTAATCAGAGTGATCATGATAAATCTTCTGATCAAGCTTCTTACCGGATACCTTGATCTTAGAAGCGTTTACGATGATTACATAATCGCCGGTGTCAAGGTTGGGAGTGAAGATAGGCTTATTCTTTCCTCTAAGGACATTTGCTACTTCTGAAGCAAGACGTCCGAGAGTCTTATCCGTTGCGTCAACGACATACCACTTTCTCTCAATGGCAGCCGCACTGGGCATATAAGTTTTCATTTTTTTCCTCCAAAAAAGTGCAAAACGAAAAATTCGAAATAACACTGCTGCAGACTTAAGCGTTTGGGAAGACGCATACATCACGGGCTTTAACCCCTTCGCACAAGTGGCCGGTGAAACATTCAAACGGATGTCCGGGCCGTAAGAAATCCCGCCACGAAGTCATATTTTACAACAGGTGATACCTTAAGTCAACGAAAAATAAGGATTTTTCGGGATTTTTCGAAAGGCTAACCATATATAGTGGAAGCCTTACGAAAAACCTCATATATCGTACTCATAACCAATAAGGATCAGCCCGCATGCCGGGAGTGTCGGGCCGGCCTGTCTGCGGTCACGGGATTCTATTATCCCGGTTATATCATCTGCGGATTTTCTGCCGAGCCCCACGTCCAGAAGAGTCCCGGCTATTATACGGACCATATTATAGAGAAATCCGCTTCCGGTGACGCTTATTATGACCTCATCGCCCGATCTTTGTACGCTGCAGTCATATATCGTCCTCGTAAAAGTAAGGGTTTGAGCCCCCGCGGCACAAAAACCGCTGAAATCGTGCTCTCCGATAAACGCCCCCGCTGCCCTGTTCATCTCGGCAGCATCTATCTCGTTATAGATGTGATGTGCATAGAGCCTCTTAACGGGAATCCTGACCGGAGCATTATATATATGGTATTCGTAAGTCTTACGACAGTTCTGTTTTCTCGGATGCCAATCGGCGGGCACCTCGTCCGATGAAACCACGCTTATATCGTCAGGAAGGAGCTTATTTAACACCATTGACATTTTATCCGCCGGGATGGGTGAATCGGTGTCAAATACCGCGATATTGCCCATTGCATGGACGCCTGAGTCGGTTCTGCTGGCACCGATCAGTTCGGTATCTTTGCCGACGGCTTCTCTGACTGCACCCCTAAGGACGCCCTCCACGGTGGATTGACCCTCCTGGATCTGCCATCCGTGATATGCGGTTCCGTCATATGCGATTTTCAGTCTGACTCTTTTCATGAAATATCACTTCAGAATGTAGTTGACATAAAGTGAATAAAAGAAATCCGATATCACATGCCATCTTCCGATAAAAATACTTCCGATGGTAAAAGAAAACAGGATAAGGTATGCGATGACATCCCTCTTTTTATAGATCAGAGGCTTCATTTTGGTCCTTCCGTCGCCTCCCCTGTAACATCTTGCCTCCATGGCCATAGCGAGGTCTCCTGCCCTTCTGAAGGCCGATACAAAGAGGGGAACGAGAACAGGAACCAGAGACTTTGCTTTCCTGACCAGATTTCCGCTTTCGAAATCCGCACCTCTGGCAAGCTGAGCCTTCATGATCCTGTCTGTCTCTTCCAGCAGGATGGGAATGAATCTGAGGGCTATGGACATCATCATTGCCACATCGCCGACGGGAACCCTAAACACTCTCAGGAATCCAAGCCCTTTTTCAAGGCCGTCCGTCAGGTTATTGGGGGTGGTGGTAAGAGTAACCACACTCGATCCCATGATGAGGAGCATAAGCCTGAGCATCATGGTAAATGCGGTAGCAATGCCTTCGTATGTGATGGTGACCTTTCCCAGCGTTACAGCGGCTGTTCCGGGGGTCAGGAAGAGGTTTATCAGTACGGTCATGAGCATTATGATAACAATGCCTTTAAGACCCTTTGTAATGAATTTGACGGGCACATGGGAAAGCTTTATCACCATAAAAAGAAATGCTATACCCAGAACATACCCGAGAGGGTTCTTGTAGTTAAAGAGTGCAATAATAAACAGAAGCGTTCCGAGAAGTTTGACTCTCGGATCGAGTCTGTGGATCACACTTTCCGTCTGATAATATTGTCCGATAGTAATGTCGCGGATCATTTTGTTTTCTTCAAAGCTTCATATATGGAATCGGCTGCCTCAGTGGCGGTAAGTGCACCGGGATCCGCATCTATTCCAAGTTCAATAAGTTTTCTGGCGATCTTCATGGGTTCGGGGATTGCAAGCCCCATCTCTTCAAGTTCTTCCGAATGTGAAAAAACCTCTTTCGGGGTATCGTCGAAAGCAACCCTTCCGTGATCCATGACCACAACTCTTTCGACATACATGGCAACATCTTCCATGGAATGAGAAACCAGGATAATGGTTATGCCTGCTTCCTTGTGAAGTTTTGCGACCATGTCAAGAATCTCATATCTTCCCACAGGATCGAGTCCGGCTGTGGGTTCATCAAGTATCAGAAAATCGGGCTTCATGGCAAGGACTCCCGCGATAGCCGCCCTTCTCTTTTGTCCCCCCGACAGCTCAAATACGGATGCATAGTAAAGGTTTTCCGGAAAAGCAACCTTCCTGAGTGCGTCAAACGCCGCAAGCTCGGTTTCTTTTTTACTCATACCCATATTCTTCGGGCCAAAGCAAACATCCGCAAATACGTCGGTTTCAAAGAGCTGGTGCTCGGGATACTGGAAGACCAGTCCCACATGTTTTCTCAGTTCTTTTTTATTGAAATCCTTATCCGAAATATCCTGTCCGTTATAGGAGATAGTTCCGGAAGTGGGTTTCATAAGACCGTTTAAATGCTGCATCAAAGTAGACTTACCGGAACCGGTATGTCCGATAACGCCGATAAACTGTCCCTCGGGTATAACAAGTGAAACATCATCCAGAGCTTTTACGGGATGTTCTGTGTCGGCATTATATATTTGACTTATGTGATCAAGTATCAGCGGCATTTTTGTATTTCTCTTATAAGTTCATCGCAGGTAAGTATTCCGTCGGGAAGAGGAAGGCCTTTTTGTTTCAGTTCCCATGCGATCCTTGTAGGACCGGGAACATCAAGTCTGAGTTTTGTGAGCGCGGGAACATCCGAGAAGATCTCCCTGGGGGTTCCCTGCATTACTACCTTACCCTTATCCATTACGAAGATCCTGTCCGCATGAACAACTTCATCCATGTAATGAGTGATGAGGATTACCGTCATCTTCTCGACATCGTTAAGACCTCGTATAGCCCTTATTACTTCTTTTCTGCCGGAAGGATCCAGCATTGCGGTAGGCTCATCAAGGATTATGCACTTGGGGTGCATCGCCAAGACGCCTGCTATCGATACTCTCTGTTTCTGACCTCCGGATAGTTTGTTGGGAGACTTCTTGCGGAAATCGATCATATCAACCGCTCTTAAACTCTCTTCAACTCTTTCCCAGATCTCTTTGGTTGGAACACCAAGGTTTTCAGGTCCGAATCCGACATCCTCTTCCACAACCTGTCCGATTATCTGGTTATCGGGATTCTGGAAGACCATTCCGGCAGTCTTTCTGACATCCCAGAGTTTGTCGTCATCCATAGTGTCCATATCATCAACAAACACCTTACCCTCCGAGGGATAAAGAATGGCATTCAAATGCTTGGCGAAAGTCGATTTACCGGAACCGTTATGCCCGAGTATACCGACAAATTCACCCTGCCTGACATCAATGTCAACATGATCAAGTGCAGTCGTGACATCAACGGGATTTCCCTCTTCATCACGCCTGATATATTCAAATACCAATTTGTCTGTCTTTACGATATCCATAGAAATTTATTTTACATTAATAGGTATGTGCATGCAAGCACCCGCCTTTTCAAAACGCCCTATCAGTGGTAATCTTATACGGATGAAACAATTATTTAATTCCGATAAATTTAAAAGAATGATCGTATTTATACTGGCGGTCATTTTCCTAATAAGTCTCCTCAGTTTAATGTCCAGGATCGGGAGTGAGACTCTTACCGATTATGCGGAGAAAAACCCCGACACGGCATATGCGGAAACAGATAACAGCTGGAGAGATGCATACGATACGGGAAACGAACAAGGCAAATAAAAAAATCCGGTGGGCATTTCCACCGGATTTTAATTTATTAAGCTTATACGAGCTCGATGATAACCTGCATAGCTGCGTCACCTTTTCTCTGGCCAAGCTTAACGATACGGGTATATCCGCCGTTACGGTTAGCATACTTAGGTGCGATCTCATCGAAGAGCTTGTTGGAAAGATCGATTTCCTTAACGGACTTCTTCTTTCCCTTGTTCTCTGTTGCTACTTCGGTAACAGGATAGAGAACCTTGAGCATCTGACGTCTGGCGTGAAGTCTTGAAGGCTTGTCCTTCTTGATCTCCTTCTCTACTTCGTCATATACGGTAACGGTTACACCGTTCTCAATCTTGAGAGCCTTGCCGTTCTCGTCTCTGGTCTTCTCGGAAAGAACCTTTCCGGACTCCTTATCAACGATCTGCTTTACTCTCTTTCCGTCCTTATCCTTACGAGCTACCTTAGCGGTAACCTTAACGGTCTCGAAGTTGTCCTTCTCTTTAACTGCAAGAGCGATAAGTCTCTCTGCGATTCTCTGAATCTCCTCAGCCTTAGCTTCGGTAGTGGTGATTCTTCCGTTATTGATAAGTGCGGTAACCTGGTTTCTGAGAAGAGCCTTTCTCTGAGAAGAAGTTCTTCCAAGCTTTCTGTAATGTACTGCCATTTTATTATCCTTTCTGTAATACGGATCCCGGAAACGTGCCCTGTGGTCTTACCGTTTCGGAGACTTTATCCCGTATACCTGACGCGGGGACGAACTCATCGGTTTTACCGTCCCGACGTATATGTTAATTAGTTTTCTGAAGACTTGAATCCAAGCTTAAGCTCTTCGAGTTTGAGCTGGATCTCATCAAGGGATTTCTTACCGAGGTTTCTAACCTTCATCATATCGTCAACAGACATCTCGCAGAGCTCTGCAACGGTATTGATGCCGGCACGCTTGAGGCAATTGAAAGATCTGACTGAAAGCTCGAGTTCCTCGATGCTCATTCCGTCAGCAGTTCCGGTTGTATGCTCCTCAGAGGGCTTTACAAGGAACTCTGCGTCAATTGCTCTCTCGGACAGATCGATAAAGAGTCCGAGGTGCTCGGAAAGAACCTTTGCTGCCAGGCTGACAGCTTCTTCGGGAGTCATGGTTCCGTTGGTGTAAACGTCAAGAGTGAGCTTATCGTAATCGGTGCTCTGTCCTACACGGGTATTCTCAACGGTAGCATTTACTCTCTCGATGGGAGTGTAGATAGCGTCTACAGCGATGGTTCCGATATTGTGATCACCGGGACGAAGTCTGTCTGCTCCTACATATCCTCTTCCTGCGGTAACGGTGAGCTCCATGTAAAGCTTTGCGTTCTTTCCGCAGAGAGTAGCGATAACCTGGTCGGGATTAGCAATCTCGATATCAGAATCATGTCTGATGTCGGATGCTCTGACAACACCCTCGCCGGTAGCGTCAATAGTCATAACCTTGGGTTCGCCGCTGGTATCACTGTTGCTGATGGCAAGGTTCTTGATGTTGAGTACGATCTCGGTCATGTCTTCCTTAACACCGGGAATGGTGGTGAATTCATGCTGTACGCCCTCAACGTAGATCTCGCTTACAGCGAAACCGGGAAGTGAGGAAAGCATGATTCTGCGGAGTGAATTTCCGAGAGTGATGCCGTAGCCTCTCTCAAGAGGCATGATTACAAAACGGCCATATTTCTTATCATCGGACTTTTCAATCTTGATTGAAGGTCTTTCGAAATCTGTCACTTAAATACCCTCCTATAAATTTCCAAATACATTTATTTCGGTTACTGTCCGTTTTTATTACTTGGAATAAAGCTCGACGATAAGCATCTCGTCAACGGGGACATCGATCATCTCTCTGGTGGGAAGGTTCTTAACGGTTCCCTTGAAGTTCTCAAGGTCTCCATCAAGCCACTCAGGGACAAGTCTTCCTCCGGTAACTTCAGCGATTTCCTTATATCTGGTAAGAGACTTTGCCTTCTCGGTAAGTTCGATAACGTCTCCTGCCTTTACAAGATATGAAGGGATATTTACCTTCTTGCCGTTAACCAGAACATGCTTGTGGCCAACGACCTGTCTTGCCTCGCGGCGGGTTCTTGCAAGTCCGAGACGGAAAATAACATTATCAAGACGGCTCTCGAGCATGACCATAAGGTTTTCACCGGTCATTCCCTTCATACGATCAGCCTTCTCATAATAGTTACGGAAAGGCTTCTCAAGAACGCCGTAGATGAACTTAGCCTTCTGCTTCTCACGAAGCTGAGTGCCGTATTCACTTACCTTCTTGCCAACGCGCTGATTCTGGCGATTGGACTTCTTGTCGTAGCCGAGAACAGCGGGCTCAAGTCCGAGTGCTCTGCATCTCTTAAGTACCGGTACACGATTTACTGCCATTTTAAAATTTCCTTTCTAAATGTTGTTTACAACAACGCGCTATGCGATGCCTTCATCCAACGTGTTAACTGAAAACAAAAATACGATTATACGCGACGTCTCTTGGGAGGTCTGCATCCGTTGTGAGGAACGGGAGTTACGTCGGTGATGGAAAGGACATTAAGTCCTGATGCAGCAAGTGCTCTGATAGCTGCTTCTCTTCCGGTTCCGGGTCCCTTTACGAATACATCCACATCCTTAAGTCCGTGTACAAGAGCTGCCTTTGTAGCGGTCTCTGCAGCAACCTGTGCAGCATAAGGAGTAGATTTCCTTGAACCTCTGAAGCCCAGTCCGCCTGCGCTTGCCCAGCTCAGTGCATTTCCCTGTGCATCCGTAAGAGTAACGATAGTGTTATTGAAGGATGCCTGGATGTGTGCCTGGCCATGTTCAACGTTTTTCTTGACACGCCTTTTAGCGCCTGATTTTGAATCTGCCATGATAAACTAACCTACTTTCTGTTATGCTTAACTAATTACTTCTTCTTATTTGCAACGGTACGCTTGGGTCCCTTACGGGTTCTAGCGTTGTTCTTGGTGTTCTGTCCACGAACGGGAAGTCCCTTTCTGTGACGTACACCACGGTAGCAGCCGATCTCCTGAAGAGTCTTGATGTTCATTGCAACTTCTCTTCTGAGATCACCTTCGACCATTACTCCCAGTTTGTTGATAGATTCGGTAATCTTCTTTACCTCATCATCGGTGATATCCCTTACTCTGGTATCGGGATTTACACCGGCGTCAGCAAGGATCTTGTTTGACGTGGTTCTTCCGATTCCGTAAATGTAGGTAAGACCGATCTCAATCCTTTTATCTCTGGGGAGATCTACACCTTCGATACGAGCCATTACTAATTCCTCCTAAATGTGATGCCTTATATGCAAAGCATCTGTTTCATGTATACTCCGCGTGGTCATTTTTTTACGCATCGTATACGGTTACCAATTGATTGGGGCTGATGCCCAATCGGACACAAAAGGGTCTCCGATCTTTCCGTTTCTTCTAAATATATTAGTTATGAAACGGTATCAAGAAGTAACAGGTGTATATCAACCCTGTACCTGCTTGTGCTTAGGATTCTCGCAGATTATCCTGATGCGTCCTTTTCTCTTGATGACTTTGCACTTTTCGCACATCGGTTTTACTGAACTTCTAACCTTCATCTCAAAGCCCTCCTTTCAAAAAAGACCATTTTCGAATATACCACAAGGAACTCTTTGTGGCAAGAACTTTTTTATATCAACACCCGAAAGATATACATTAGGGGTGAACGATATCCGTTTTATTTTACGAAGAGATTACTTATCTCTCCAAATGATACGTCCCTTGGTAAGATCGTAAGGAGACAGTTCCATGGTGACTTTATCACCGGGAAGTATACGAATAAAATTCTGGCGAAGTCTTCCGCTGATAGTAGCAAGGACCTGATGTCCGTTCTCAAGCTCCACCTTGAACATAGTGTTGGGAAGCTTCTCAACTACAACGCCGCCAATCTCGATCACATCACTTTTAGACATTAATTACTCCTCTTATTAAAACCGTCAGGGATCAGTTAAGTCCCAGTTCCTTTTCCTTATCTCCCAGAGAGAGTATCTCGGGATCTCCATCCGTTATCAGGATGGTATTTTCATAATGTGCTGCCCAGGATCCGTCACATGTTACGACCGTCCAGTCGTCTTCGAGGATCACAATTTCCGGATTCCTCATGGAGATCATGGGTTCTATCGCAAGAGTATTGCCTGCCCTCAGCTTGGGGCCGCGAAATCTTTTGTGATAGTTGGGAATCATCGGATTTTCGTGCATGTCACGCCCGATACCGTGTCCCGTAAGTTCTCTTACGATTCCGTAATCCATGCCGGTTTCATCTATATAAGAAGCAACGGCATTTGATATATCGTAAAGTCTGTTTCCCGCTTTTGCTGCTTTCATTGCTGCGAAGAAAGCGGATCTTGTGTTTTTGATGAGTAATTCACATTCGGGAGATATATCCCCTACACCAACGGTCCTTGCCGCATCCGAATGCCATCCGTTCAATAGGATACCGGCATCAATACTGATTATCTCTCCGTCTTTAAGGACCCTGTCCTTACTCGGAATTCCGTGAACAACTTCATCATTTACGGAAGTGCATATGCTTGCGGGGAATCCGTCATAATTTAGGAAATTGGGTTTTCCGCCCAGCTTCTCGATAAGCTTTTCAGCCTGCTCGTTTAAATATGCCGTGGTGACTCCGGGCTTTATCAGATCCGTAAGTTCATCCAGCATGATTCCGAGCCTTCTGTTGGATTCCCGCATGCACTGTATTTCATTTTCATTACGAACGGGGATCATCATCCGAGTATAGCTATGATATCTGCAAAAACTTCCTTCATGTCCTTGGTTCCGTCAACAGTTTTAAGAACCTTTCTCTCGGTATAGAAATCGATGAGAGGCTGAGTCTGCTCATGATATACCTTAAGTCTGTTCTGAACGGTTTCGGGCTTGTCGTCATCGCGAAGTACAAGCTCTGATCCGCAGGTGTCGCAGATGCCTTCCTGCTTGGGAGGAATATGCTCGATATGATAGGTAGCACCGCACTTAAGGCAGGCACGTCTTCCGCTCATACGGCGAACGATATTCTCATCGGGGACATCAACATTTACTGCGAAATCGATCTTGTCACCAAGCTCGTTTAATGCATTCTCAAGAACTTCAGCCTGAGGAATGGTACGAGGGAAACCATCGAGTACATAACCGTTCTTGCAATCATCCTGAGCAACTCTGTCAAGAAGGATCTTAACGGTGAGTTCATCGGGAACGAGCTTTCCGGCATCCATATACTCTTTAGCCTGCTTACCGAGTTCGGTTCCGTTCTTGATGTTAGCACGGAAGATATCTCCGGTAGATACATGGGGGATGCTATACTTTTCAGCTATCATTTTAGCCTGGGTACCTTTTCCGGCACCGGGTGCACCGAGCATGATTATCTTCATATGAACCTCGCTTTTTGTTTTCGCTATTTAACCACTTAAGAGAGATCACACTTTTCCCTTACGGGAAGAGTGCGGTCT
>JAEEXJ010000025.1 GCA_016291475.1 Lachnospiraceae bacterium
GGATAATCTCTGAAGTGAAGCAGAGAGAAGATCGTCGTTGTTCTTAAGGGAGTTATTGGCGATCATAGCCGATACGTTATAGTTAATTCTCATTATAGCTCTCCTTGACTGCCTTCAGGAAATCTCTTGAAATCCCGAAAAGCTCCTTACGACCGGCTCCTTCCCGTCTGTAGATACCGGCATCCTTGCCGGCATGTTGATTTGCTCTGACAACTCCGATTCCTGCGGAGGTATCAAAACCCTGACTCTTTAAGTCTGCAATAAATATATCGGAAACCGTCGTCAATTTCTTAATATCATCATCGGAATTTACGGAAATATAACCGTAAACGGCTTTTCCGGATACCTCGATATGTGCGCTGCACTGTGCTCCGTCCGGGTTTTTGAAGGTAATATCCGCACTCGATGAACCGTCTCCCGAGCCCTTGAATGATACTCTGACCTTGGCAAGCTCTCCGCCTATCTCAACCGGAACAAAGTATTCTTCGATTCCTTCGTCTGCCATCTTAAGCGCTACGGATATCTGCTTATTAACCATCTGCATGGCTTTGACATCGATAACGGATCCGGCATCAAAGGTCATCTCGGAAGCCAGATCTCTTACGGATTCCATCAGATCCTTATACGCATCTGTTTCGTCATCCGCTTCGGAAAGCATTTCCCATGCCTTTTCCTCAAGCCCGGACAATCTGTCATCTTCCTTAAGCTGCTTTTTCTTAAGTCCCAAAAGAGCCTTGTAGAAATCATCGTCCGCAGATAAGAGGTTTACGGAAGCATTGATGTTTTCGGGCGTTTCGGGAAGCTTCACCTCCTGAAGAAGTTCAAGGCTTTCTCTGCCCGCATAAGCGCTTCTTCTGATCTCTTCAGCTTCTTCCTCGTAATACTCCGCGGAATTCTCCGCAAAAGAAGCCATTATCTGGTCGGTTATGCTCTTTCCGACGGTCCTTATCTCTGTAAGACCGGTATTTTCGTCGATCTTAACATCCATTCCCTTGAATCTGGAGCTTCTTACGGCTGTAAGAAGGTTTGAAAAATCCAGGGCACTTCCGGTTTCGAGAACCGCTCCCACCGCAGAACCGTCCTTTGATTCGATCTTATTTAGCATTCTGTATATGCCTATATAGGATTCTCTTTCTGCTGCGGTGATCTCTTTATTTTTATCGAGGGAATATAAAAACTGTGCGTAGTTTTCGGATGCCTTCTCATACCCCGCAGTCTTAACCACTCTTTCATCGAGGAATTTATTTATCTCATCAAAGGTCTTTTCAAGAGGATTGATGCCGTTTCTGATCATATCCAGAACGGCTGCGGGCTTCATCTTGCCTATAACATCCTGAACAACTTTGTCAGCCTCAGCCACCTTATCTATATTTTCCACGCTGATCTCCATGCGGTTATACGCAAGGATCCTGACATGTCTTCTGTTCTCGTCATTGAGATCGAGTCCCATTTCGGAGATCAGAGAATCCACATTCGCAAATGCCTTTGAGATCCTGTCGCCGAGGTCGGGACGAACCTGAGTCATGAGGGCTTCATAGCTCTCACCCGCTCTTTGAATCCTTTCTTTTTCGCCGAGGGCGATCTCTTCAAATTCACCGAACGCAACCTCAGCGGGGACTCTTGCTGTAAACATTCCAAGGGAAGAAGCGGGTGCATCTGCCAGCTCCGCAACGGAATTGTTAACCGCATTCATGAGTCTGTATGCCTTAACGGCATCTTCGGGTGAACCGACGCTCATTTCGGGGGCATTATCGCCGTGTTCGGTAACTCCCGCGGTCTCGGGGAAGTATTTGATCGCAACTGCCTGCTCTACTGCTTTCAGTTCGTTTAAAAGCTCCTCGATGGGAGCGGTATCTATTGCAAATCCGCTTCTTATAAGTTCTATATTGACCTCGGCGGTCATGGAAAGTCTGATCTCCTGGACCTTTCTCTGCCATGTAATATCCCCGGGCCTTTCGATCTCATCGGAAAAATACTTATTCAGTACGGCTTCTGCCTGCTCATAAATACCCGGCTTTCCCGAAAGATCGGCATCTTCTGCCCTGTAGCCCTCGGAAATTGCACGTGCGGCAGCCTTTGCCGCTTTTTCCGGTGATATGGGAAATTCTATTTCATCTATGGTCTTGGATCTTAGGATGTTTTCGCCTGTTACGGGTAAGGAGCGATCGAAAAGCCACTTTGCCCTTTCGAACCCTTCTTCGGGATCCTCGAGAACCTTAGCCGCTTCCAGCATGCTCTCTTTTACATTCTTCATTTCGGGGGAATCGAGATCCTCTGAAGAAGTCTTAACCTGAACCGCTGCGGGGGCCGCACTCTTAGCCACATAAAAATCCCTTACCGTGGGCATCAGTTCGTTCTCTATCATATATACTGCTTCGCTCTCTTTCGGTCTTTCAAGTTCCAAAGCCAAAGAGACCGTATTTTTTACGTCTTTTATATTATCGCCTGTAACGGGAAGATCTTCGGACATAAGGGCATCCCTGATAATGCCTTCCAGTCCCGCATTTCCCACGCTTTCAAGAACGCTTCCTTCGAGGTCATCGTTATATCCCCTGATCACGGTTCCGCCTTTTGCGGTCTCCGCCTTTACTTTATCAAGGATAGTCACGGACTCTTCGGAATTCATATTCTTAAGGTCAAATCCGTCTTCATTTGCTTTTCTGAGGTCATCGCCCGACATGGTATGGGCCATTACGACACGGTAATCACTGAGTACGCCCGCTTCGGATGCTGCGGCGTCCTTTTTGATCCCGGCAAGAAGTGTATGCTTTCCGCCCTCTCCCTGAGGGATCTGAGCGGTTCCGATATCTACAAGTGCAGACATATTTTCAGGAGAAAAAGAAGTCTCTGCGGATTTCTGTTTCCCTGAAGGTACGTTATTTATATATTTGATCGCGCCTGAATTGTCCTGTCCTTCGAATGTGATCTTCAAATCAAATCTCCTAATCGATTCAATCAGGGGATCCGTCCCAAACAAACCAAAAGGTGAGCGCGTCCATGCACTCACCTATAATTTCGGTCATTTTTTCTTTTTTCTTAACCCCGAAGAAAACGATTATTCCTTACAGGGTTTCCGAAAAAGCACATCAAAAAGTATAAACAAGTGCGCTGTAAGGATTCACATCCAGCTTTATTGTATTTTCCTGAAGAACAAGGTGCTGTTTCTCGGATCTGATCTTCTCGGGGGCGGATGTTCCGAAGCCTCCGAATCTGTCTTCGTCCGAATTGAGAACCAGCTTGTACTCCCCTGATCTGGGAACGGGAACAAGGTAATTATCCCACTTCATGGGTGACATATTGAGGATAAAGAGGAGATTTTTCTTGCCTGTGTCATCTCTTCTGACAAAAGTATAGATGTTTCTGTCGGCATCGTCCGCATTCATCCATTCAAATCCAGCCCAGCTGTCATCGATTCTGTAGAGGCAGGGATATTTATGATACATCTTAAGAAGCTCGGCAACATATGCCTTCATGCCGGAATTAAATTTCTCCCCGAGAAGGAACCAGTCCAGTTCTCTTGCTTCGCTCCACTCTCTTTCCTGGCCGAAGTCCTGTCCCATGAAAAGAAGCTTTTTGCCGGAATGTCCGAACATATAGGTATAGCCGACCCTGAGATTGGCATACTTATCGATCTTGTAGCCGGGCATCTTCTCCACCATGGAACACTTGAGATGAACAACCTCATCATGGGAGAGAGGAAGGATATAGTGCTCGCTTTCGTTATAGGTCATGGCAAAGGTCATATTATGGTGAGCTCCGCCGCGCATTACGGGATCCAGCTTCATGTATTCACAGAAATCATGCATCCAGCCCATATTCCACTTGAAAGTAAATCCGAGGCTTTTTGTTCCGATGGGACCGGTGACATTGGGCCAGGCGGTGGACTCTTCCGCGATGGTGATAAATCCCGGATAAGTTCCCCTTACCACTGAATTTAAGTGCTGGAAAAATACTATGGCGTCCAAATTCTTGTTATCGCCGTACTTATTGGGAAGCCACTGTCCGTCCTTTTTGCCGTAATCCAGATAGAGCATTGAAGCAACGGCATCAACACGGATACCGTCTATATGGAATTCCCTCAGCCAAAAGAGAACATTGGCGATCAGGAAGTTCTTTACTTCCGGCTTTGCCAGATTAAAGATCTTTGTTCCCCAGTCGGGATGCTCACCTCTTCTGGGATCGGGATCTTCAAAGATGCACTGTCCGTCGAATCTTCCAAGACCATGGGCGTCGGTTGCAAAGTGAGCGGGTACCCAGTCAAGAATGACTCCCACTCCTGCCTTGTGAAGCTCGTTGATCAGATACATGAAATCTTCGCATGTTCCGTAACGTGATGTGGGAGCATAGTATCCGGTAACCTGATATCCCCAGGATCCGTCAAAAGGATGCTCTGCTATGCCCATGAGTTCCACATGGGTATAGTTCATCTCCTTCAGATATTCGATGATCCTTGTTGCAAACTCACGATAGTTGTAAAAGCCGTCCTCGGTTCCGTTGGGATGCTTCATGAAAGATCCGATATGGCACTCGTAAATTGCCATGGGCTCTTTGTAAGGGTCTTTTTTATCCCGTTCCTTCTCCCACTTCTCATCACTCCACTTGAAATGAGAAAGATCTGCGGTAATGGATGCGGTACCGGGTCTGAACTCAGCCTGATTTGCATAAGGATCAGCCTTGTAAAGCTTGGATCCGTCCTCTGCATAGATCAGGAATTTGTACATCTGTCCCGGAGTTATTCCTTCAATGAATATTTCCCAGATGCCGACAGGACCGAGCTTTTTCATCTCTCCCTCGTCTTCTCTCCATCCGTTCCAGGATCCTATTACATGAACGGAAAGTGCATTGGGTGCCCATACGGCAAAATAATATCCTTTTTTACCGTCTTTTACGGAAGGATGTGCTCCGAGTTTTTTGTATATATCGTAATGGGTCCCCTGCCCAAAAAGATACATATCATCCTTAGAAATAAAAACTTCTGCCGAGGAAGCCCCGGCAGGAGTTTTTTTAGCAGACGTTTTGCCTGCGTTTGCAGGCTTTACGGTTTTCTTATTGGTTTCTTTAGCAGATGCCATGCGGGTACCCCCATTAAATATTCCTAGGCAAAATCCCTTTCGCCGAGAATTATCATGTCTTCTATATCATACCGCTTTCCAAGCAGTATATCAAAGAAATGTGTGGCGGTTTTCTTTTCCACATGTTTTATGGCATCATCAACGATCTTCTTGACTTCCATTACGGTGACCGCATGGTCATTGGATTGTCTTAAGGAAATCTGGGTATGGAGTGCAAGTTCACCCATCTCATTTATCACATATTCACGCTCACGCGCATACTTCTTGGCGAAAGCTACCAGCTTCTTTTCGCTTAAAGCCTTTACTTCCATGTATGCGGGGAACATTTCGCAGAGAGTAGGATACATATCCATGAACTTCTCAACGCTTCTCTTTCTGTCTGCCAGGATTACGATCATGCCCTGGTTTTCTTTAAGGAGAGCATTTTCAAGTTTTTCTGCGGTCTCTTCGTTTATCGAAGTGATATCACTGATAATAAGTCCGCCGCCGTCAAGGAGCTTCATGGTGGCATCCATGCTCTTTCCGTTAAGGTTCTCGCCCTTGATGCGTGCTACTTTTCCGGACAGGTTGTGGTCACTGTTTCTGACTTCCTTCAGAATCCTGATGGCAAGGTTTTCGACGTCGATTCCGTCATCGCCCGCAAGGATCGCATTTCCCGTATAGGAAGCCATGCTGAGGGAATCGAGAAGCACTGCCAGCTGACGCTTTGCGGCTCTGCTCTGGATATAAGGTCCGAAGAGCTCTTTTTCCTCTTTGGTAAGATCTCTTATGCTCTCATCCTCACCAACGAGTCTGATCCTCTCCTGATTGTCACGGATACGCTGCTTTGCAGCCTCATCATCCGCTTCCTTTTCGGTAAGCTCAGCGATGGTGGTTACAGGGATAAGTCCGGTCTCAAGCTTTGCTTCATCTGGAAGGTCGTCAAACTCATTGACTCTTCCTTCATAGATAGCCTGGCTGACCTCTTCCTCTTCGTCGGATTCTCTCTCGAGTACCTCAAGAAGGGAGTTCAATATTTCGGTTTCAAAATGATCGAAGAGTTCTCCGGTCTGTTCCTTAACCTGCTCATGGAACTCTTCCTGAAGACTCTTTTCAAGCTCTGCCTGACGGTTCTCCCACTCTTCGAGAACCTGGGCTATGTTCATCTGGCCTGTGATCTGTCTGGTGATCTCCTTATCATCGGGAAGAACCAGCTTGATCTGTCCGTCCTCACCCTGTGAAAGAGCCGAAGCAATGGACTCGGGGGGCTGAGCTGCCGCAGCTTCACGGAAACGGATCATTCCTGTTTCGGACAGCTGCTCGTAGCGCGACATATCCTTGGGGTAATAAGTATTGATACCCTCGTTCTCGGTTACAAGACGATCATCGCTTTCGGAAACGGTCTCTTTTTCTTCCTGAGCCGCAAAAGCGGGATAATCTTCAATATTGGGAATGACCCTTGTGTAGTCATCCTCCATTTCTTCTTCCGTAGGAGCAGCGGATACCGCACCGGTCTCCGCAAATACGGTCTCGGGAGCTTCGTCAGCGGGAATCTCGGAAGTATCATAGTCATACTCCTTCTCACTGGGCTCCGCAAATTCGGGATTATCAAGGCTTCCGGTATCGGGATCGATCATGGGAGCCATAAGAGTTCTTGTAACTTCGCTATGAGAAGGTTCTCCGACAACTTCCCTTACCGCTGAAGCGAGTGCTTTCTGAAGATCGATGGTGTTGTACATGCCCACATCCACGGTCTTAACGCGTATCTCGGGCTCGGCAGGGATCTCAACGGGTCTGAAGATCCTGGTCTCATCGGAAAGGTTGACCTTTTCGAGAGCCATCTGTATCTGAGCGGGATCATATACAACCGTATCGGTGGATACGGCATTGTTAATCTGAGAAAGTTCTTCGGTCGTAATCTCCCTTGTGGCACCTTCTTCCGCCTTGGGTATCTCACGGGTATCAGCGGTCATCTCTTCTTTAGCGGGAGCCTCTTCGGTCTGTTTAGCGGATTTTTCTTCCTTCCAGTTATCAAAGATCTTCTGCTGATCGGGATCGAGTTCTCTGTATTTCTTCTTAAGGAGCATAGCGGCATAGACGTATTTACCGTCGCCGAATGCTGCGATAAGTTCATCGCATTCTCTTACGCAATCGCTTTCCCTTCCGTCAAGGTAGTACTGATACGCAAGGGTATAAGCCCACTTTTCGGAATATTCCAGCTTCTTGAGGGTTTCCAGCGTTTCGATCTTCTGAGCTATCTCAACATGAAGCATCTGATCGCGCATATATTTAAGCTTATAGACTCTGGAATCGTTCTCTCTTGCGATCCTCTCGAACTCGTTATAAGCATAAACTGCCTGAACTATATATTCTTTCTTGATGTAAAGCTTGCAGAGATAATAGCAGATATTCCTGTTTTCGGGGCTTTTTCTGTATGCAAGTCTGAGAAGATCGATGGCGTCATCGTATCTCATGACCTTTCTGTAGAGGTCACCTATGCGTACAAGAGTCTCAACGGGCTTTTTCTCCCAATCGATGGTATCCGCTATCGCAGCCGCATCGAAATAGTTCTTTTCATCTATAAGATTGTTTATTTCCTGTAATTTTACTTTATATTCGTACTTATCCACGGTTCCACCCCTATAAAGACAGAAATAAACCACAATATCTATTAATCCAATCTTCGAAATTGTACCATAACTAGTGTGATTATGTCTATAACTCCGGCTATATTTTGTATTTTTTCCACATTTAGAGTACCAAATGTGGATATGTATGAATATTACGGCATAAAAAAACACCGCCAAAGCTTAAGCTTGGCGGTGTTTATCAAGTTATGCACATAACGGTCATTATACAAGAAGATCGGTCAGAGCGGCAAACTGCTCCAGTGTCAGTGCCTCACCTCTTATCAGAGGATCAAGTCCCAGCTTTTCGAGAGCACCGGCAGTCTTTTCTCTGGATATTTTCGTATCCGGATTATTCTGAAGGGCATTTTGCAGGGTTTTTCTCCTCTGCATAAATGATGCCTTGATGATCCTAAACATATATGCGGGATCGGAGACCTTTACGGGAGGCTCCTCATACAAATCCAGCTTAATGACGGAACTGCCGACTCCCGGCATGGGATAAAAGCACTCAGGGGGAACATCTATCATTATCTCGGGCTTTGAGTAGTACTGAACCGCTAGGGATAGTGCTCCGTAGTCCTTGGAACCGGGTCCGGTCTGCATACGCTCCGCAACCTCGGTCTGAACCATTACGGTAATGCTCTTATAACCTATTCCGCTCTCCAAAAGTGATGTGACAATGGGAGTAGTGATGTAATATGGGAGATTCGCAACGATCTTAACATCCTCACCGGGATAGGTTTCCGCGATTTCTTTCATATCGGTCTTAAGAACATCGGCGCATATGACTCTGGTATTGTCGAACCCTTCCAGAACTTCATCCAAAACGGGGATCATCTGGGTATCGATCTCGATTGCGGTGACGTGGGATGCCTTTTCGGCAAGTCTCTTGGTCAGCGCTCCGAGTCCGGGTCCTATTTCCACTATATGGTCCTTATCACAGACACCTGCTGCCTCGACTATCTCATCGAGAACCCCGTCATCCGTAAGGAAATTTTGTCCGTATTTTTTTTGAGCCTTGATATCATGCTTGCGCACGATACTCATTGTGGCGCTTTTCTGATTGGAATTGGACATATATTATGCGTTCTTCTGTGCGCGAAGCTTTTCTACAAAATGCGCAAATCTCTTCATTGCTTCTTCAAGTCTTTCAAGAGAATATGCATAGGATATTCTCAGATATCCTTCTCCGCTGTCGCCGAATGCAGTTCCGGGAACGGCTGCAACCTTCTCTTCCTGCAGGAATCTGGTCGCAAACTCTTCACTGGTCATGCCGAATTCCTTGATGCAGGGGAATACGTAAAATGCTCCGAAAGGTTCAAAGCATTCGATGTTCATCTCTTTGAAAGCATTGAGAAGGAATCTTCTTCTCATGTTATAGCTGTCTCTCATCCTTGCGATATCGGGATCACCGTTTTTGACAGCTTCGATCGCAGCATACTGGCTGGTGGTAGGTGCACACATGATCGCAAACTGGTGGATCTTGGTCATCTGGGCAAGGATATTCTTGGGACCGCACGCATATCCGAGTCTCCATCCGGTCATTGCATATGCTTTGGAGAATCCGTTGATGAGAATGGTTCTCTCCTGCATTCCGGGAAGAGTAGCGATGGATACATGCTTTCCCTTGTAAGTGAGTTCTCCGTAGATCTCATCTGAGATTACATAGAGGTCGTGCTTTATGATAACTTCCCTGATAGCCTCGAGATCACTCTTTTCCATGATAGCACCGGTGGGATTGTTGGGGAAGGGAAGCACCAGGATCTTGGTCTTGTCGGTAACTGCCTCTTCGATCTCCTGAGCGGTGAGTCTGAACTCGTT
Organism: Lachnospiraceae bacterium; assembly: GCA_016291475.1. The sequence continues at coordinate 9,503 of JAEEXJ010000025.1, forward strand.
TTCGGGCTTAAGGTTTATGATAACGGGCTTTGCTCCCGTAAGAACTGCGCAGGGCTCATAGGATACATAACTGGGCTGGGGGATGAGTACTTCATCTCCGGGGTCGCACATTGCTCTGAGCGCAACATCGATACCTTCGGATCCTCCGACGGTAACGAGTATCTCGCTGACGGGATCGTACATGATATCCTGGGTACGCTTCAGATATGCAGCAATCTCTTCTCTGAGCTCTTTAAGTCCGGCATTTGAGGTATAGAAGGTTTTGCCCTTTTCAAGAGCATAGATACCCTCATCCCTTATATGCCAGGGAGTATCGAAATCGGGTTCACCCACACCGAGTGAAATGGCGTCTTTCATCTCGCTTACGATATCAAAGAATTTTCTTATGCCCGAAGGCTTTATCTCAACAACTTTTTTTGCAAGAGGTTCTCTCATGGTGTAACTATCTCCCTCGTATCTTCTTTTTTCTTACCAAGTATGGTTCCGTGATCTTTATACTTCTTGAGTATAAAGTGAGTCGCGGTTCCGGTTACGGTCTCAAGTGCGGAAAGCTTTTCGGTTACGAATCCGGATACTTCCTTAAGGGTCTTTCCTTCAAGGATGACCATCAGATCATATCCTCCGGCCATAAGATATACACTCTCAACCTCGGGGTAGTTGTAGATACGCTCCGCGATATTGTCAAAGCCCTGTCCTCTCTGGGGAGTTACCTTAACTTCGATAAGTGCGGTAACTTTTTCGGTGGAAACATTGTCCCAATTGACCATTGTGTGGTAACCGCAAATGGTTCCCTCATCTTCAAGGGCCTTGAGTTCATTTATCGCCGCTTCTTCGGAAACTCCTAAAAGTACCGCCAGTTCTTTGGTGTTCATGCGGCTGTTTTTTTCCATGATTCGAAGCAGTTCTTCTCTGAATTCCATTTTTTCCTCCTGATCCCATTAGGGTATGAAAAAAAATTAGTCTGTCCCGGGTCTGTTCATGCAGGATACATCCTCACCGTTTTTAATGAGTTTATCCCGCCCCGGTATTATCTCACCTATCCGGACATGTCCTTCCGGATAAGGATAAGTGTTTACGCCCAATTCGAAATCCGCAGATTCCAGCTCATATATATTCAGTCCCAGAGCCTCGCAGATCTCCACCGCCTCCTGGCGAAGGGGTATGTCACGTATATTTACGCAAAAGCCGTGTTTTTTTTCTCCGATCTCCCATAAAAGCCTGTGAACGCTCTCTGTTTTCCGGGAAAAAGAATACGAAGAAAGTGTCTCTCCGGCCCAAGTCTTAAGCCTTTTCCAAATGTCTTCGCGAATGCCGTCCGGACATTTATCCGCCTCGATGCAGGCCTTTGCCGCACCGTAGGATCCGGCATATCCCAATACCGTAATATCAAAAGAGGCGCAAGCAGAAGCTGCGCCATTTACATTATCCATTCCGTATACCCTCCGGCGCCCTCACTGATTGAATCAGCCAAAGGCAGATGCTATAATCGGAACTATCATTGCAATGGCCAAAATTATGACAATGGCCGCCGCGAGGACTCTTTTGTTTTTACGACTGTGTAAATTCATCATATCGGATTACCCTTTATAAACGTATATCGGGGACTATTATAGTATGAAGTATCCTGTTTTTGCAAGTTTCATAATCTTCATCCTGCTGGTCAGACATAACATCAGACGAAACAGAAGGATCGAAGAAAACAGCGAGAAAGCTTTTTGGGAAAGGGAACGTAAGGCAAATGACGTTCGCAGAAAGCCTCTCGATGATCTCGTATACGTAAAACCCGATATGTCTTCTTTTCCCGTGGATATAATGGCTGATGACCCTGAGGTTGCCGAATGCCGTGAACTGATCCGTGAACTTGCAAATGAAAAGATCGTTAATCTGACCGGTTATACCAACACGGATCTAAAACTTAAATACGGTGTTGCAAACCTTAAGCTTCTTTCCGAATATGATGACCGGTTCACCCTTCTGGTTCAGACCATCCGAAAATGGGCTGACAGATTGTGGGAAAACGGATATACCGTCGAAGCCGTCCCTCTTTTGGAGGAACAGGTCAGAATTCATGCGGATGTGACTTCCGCTTACAGGAAGCTGGCGGTTTATTACCGGGATAATAACGAACCTGAAAAAATCGAGATTTTGCGAAAAACCGCCGAGACTCTTAATTCATCCAGCAAAAATGTCATCTTAAAGTACCTGGATGAGCTCTGATCAGATCTCACTCGGACCGTCGCCGATATCCACTACATAGAAATCTGCGGCATATCCTATCTTACTCAGATATTCTTCTCCGACTTTTTTAATGAAATCATCCACGGATGATTCTTTTACGATGTTTACGGTACATCCTCCGAAGCCCGCTCCGGTCATTCTGGCACCGATGACTCCGGGAACCTTTCTTGCGGCATCCACAAGTGTATCAAGTTCTATACCGGTTACCTCATAATCATCCCTGAGTGATTCATGGGATGCATTCATGAGCTGTCCGAATAATTTAAGGTCTCCGCGCTTTAAGGCTTCAACTGCGGAAACGGTCCTTCTGTTTTCATAAACGGCATGCCTTGCTCTTCTGACCCTGACATCATCCTTGATCAGTGTTTCAAACTTACCGAAGGTCGCTTCATCAAGGTCTCCGAGGGTTTTGACATCAAGGAACTCCCTGATCTCGGAAAGTGCCTTCTCACACTCCGCGCGCCTTTCATTGTACTTGGAATCGCCGAGACCTCTCTTTTTGTTGGAGCAGACGATAACAAGCTTTGCATCGTGAAGCACAACGGGGGCATATTCGTACTGAAGAGTTGCGGTATCAAGGAAGATCGCATGATCTTTTTTACCCATTGCGATGGCAAACTGATCCATGATTCCGCAGTTTACACCGTTATATTTGTTTTCCGAATACTGTCCGATAAGTGCGATATCCTGATTGGATATGCCGTCAAAGCCGTACAGTTCGCGGAGGAAATATCCCGTAAGAACCTCGACCGATGCCGAGGATGATAATCCGGAGCCGTTGGGGATGTTACCGTAAATAACCAGGTCAAAACCCTTTTCGACCTTGTAGCCCTTTTCTCCGAAAGCCCAGATCATTCCCTTGGGATATGAGATCCATTCTTTGTCTTCAAGGGGTTTCATTTCATCCAGAGAAGACTCTATCACTCCCTTGTCTTCAAAGTTCATGGAGTAAAAACGAAGCTGTCTGTCATCTCTCATTCGGACAGCTCCGTATGTTCCTATCGTTAGGGCACAGGGAAATACATGTCCGCCGTTATAATCGGTATGCTCACCTATAAGATTGACCCTTCCGGGAGCAAAGAAAACCCTTACTCCGTCTTTGGATCCGTACTTATCGGCAAAAACTTCCAATATCCTGCTTTTTACTTCCTGCGCACTTTCCATATTTGTACCCCGTATCGATCACTGAATAACTACTGCGGTTCCGCTTGCCGTCACCATGAGCATCCCGTTATCGGTACCGAGTACCTCATAATCGATATCAACACCCACTACGGCATTTGCTCCCATCTGAGCGGCTCTTTGCTGCATCTCTGCAACCGCCTGCTGTCTCGCCTGTATAAGTTCATCCTCATAAGTTGCAGAGCGCCCGCCGAAGAAATTGGAGAGACCTGCTACCATATCCTTGATCACGTTTACACCGGCTATGACCTCGCCGAAAACAATGCCTTTATATTCGACGATCTTGCATCCCTCGACACTGGGAGTAGTAGTTACTATCATAAAGAATCTCCTTTCAAGCGATCAGGCAAGTGCCTGCTTAAGATCTTCGATAATATCATCCGCGTTTTCAAGTCCTACGCTGAGTCTGATAAGATCGGGTCCTACGCCTGCTGCCACAAGTTCTTCATCGGTAAGCTGTCTGTGAGTTGAAGATGCGGGATGAAGTACGCAGGTATGGGCATCCGCAACATGTGTCGCGATCATCGCTACCTTAAGCTTTCTCATAAAGTCCTCGGCAGCTTTTCTTCCACCCTTTACACCAAAGGAGATAACTCCGCAGGTACCGTTAGGCATATATTTCTGAGCCAGTTCATAGTACTTGTCACCTTTGAGTCCGGGATATGTGATCCAGGCGACTTTGTCATTACCCTGAAGGAACTCGGCAACTTTCTGCGCATTCTCACAATGTCTGGGCATCCTAACGGCAAGGGATTCAAGTCCCATATTAAGATAGAATGCATTCTGAGGAGCCTGGATGCAGCCCATATCCCTCATGAGCTGTGCGGTACACTTGGTGATGAATGCACCTTCCTTGCCAAACTTCTCGGCATAGGTGATTCCGTGATAGCTCTCATCGGGAGTGCACAGGCCGGGGAACTTATCGGCATGAGCCATCCAGTCGAACTTACCGGAATCAACGACGCATCCGCCTACAGCCACATCATGTCCGTCCATATATTTGGTGGTGGAATGTGTTACGATATCAGCCCCCCACTCGAAAGGCCTGCAGTTTATGGGAGTCGCGAAAGTGTTGTCCACGATAAGGGGAACACCGTGCTTATGTGCTATCTTGGAGAATTTCTCGAAATCAAATACGGTAAGAGCGGGATTGGCGATGGTCTCACCGAATACAGCCTTGGTATTAGGCTTAAATGCATTTTCCAACTCTTCTTCGGTGCAGTCGGGAGAGATGAAGGTAAAATCGATTCCCATCTTTCTCATGGTTACGTTAAAGAGATTGAATGTTCCGCCATATATTGAAGAGGAAGCTATAACGTGGTCTCCGCAGTTTGCCAGATTGAAAACGGCGAACATATTGGCTGCCTGTCCCGAGCTTGTGAGCATTGCTGCGGTTCCACCCTCAAGTGCGGCAATCTTGGCAGCTACATAATCGTTGGTAGGGTTCTGGAGTCTGGTATAGAAATATCCGCTGGCTTCCAGATCGAAGAGCTTACCCATATCCTCACTGGTGTCATACTTAAAAGTGGTGCTCTGAACAATGGGTATCATGCGGGATTCACCGTTTTTAGGTTCATATCCTGCCTGAATACATTTAGTTTCCTGTCTCATCTTTCCTCCTTGTAGGGCCTATATAAAATCTTTTTCTATTTTAGACCACGGGGTACACCCTCGCAAGGAAATATTTGACGAACGGGGCTCCCGATTGTATTATGTTACATTAGCGTACTAAAGTGCGCGATTGTATGAGGAGTGCCTATCATGGCAGAAAGGATATTATGAAAAAGAATCTTTTCAAAAAGGCAGTAGCCCTTGCTTCTGCCGCACTTATGACCCTGTCACTTACAGGATGCGGAAAGACCGCTTCTTCGGATGGCGAGATCAAAGTTGCTGTTATCAAGCAGCTCGATCACGCATCTCTCGATGAGATTGCTGATGCCATCACTGCAGAACTTGATGTTCTCGCTGAGACAAACGGAGTAACCATTACCTATACCGTATACTCCGGACAGAACGATCAGAGTACTCTCAAGCAGATCTCCGATCAGGCAGTTGCGGACGGATGTGACGTCATCATTCCCATCGCAACCATGGCTGCACAGGTTGCTGCAACAAGCACCTCCGCTTCCAAGACCCCCGTTGTTTATGCTGCGATCTCCGATCCCGAAGGTGCGGGACTTGCCGGAATCGAAAACGTAACCGGAACCAGTGATATGCTCGATACCGCTACCATCATCGACATGATCTTCGCTGCCGACAACGACGCTTCCAAGATCGGACTTCTTTATTCTCTTTCCGAAGCCAACTCCGCTCTTCCCATAGAGGAAGCTAAAGCACTTATCGAGGAAAAGGGAGCTTCTTATGTAGAGTACACTGCTTCCACCAATGATGAAGTAGTTGCCGCAGTTTCTTCACTTATCGCTGAAGGTGTAGATGCGATCTTCACTCCCACCGACAACGTGATCATGGCTGCAGAGCTTGCTATTTATGAGGATCTCGCAGCTGCGGGAATCCCTCACTACACCGGAGCAGACTCTTTCGTAAGAAACGGTGGTTTCACTACCTGCGGAGTTAACTACACCGCACTCGGAACCAAGACCGCAGATCTTGCTTATCAGGCTGTCACTCAGGGAATGAACGACATGGAAGACTATTACACCATGGAAGGCGGAATCGTAACCGTTAACACCGAGACCGCTGAAGCTATCGGAATCGATTATTCAGTATTTTCTTCTTTCGGAGAAATCGTAGAAGTTACCACTTCCGAAGACTGATATGGTATATAATATTATCCGGCTTATCCATAAGGGTAAGCCGGATATTTTTATTTCGGGAGGTTTCGTTTTGGCATATATCATCAAAACAGCTCTGGAACTGGGCCTATTGTATGCACCCATACCGCTCGCCCTGTTTTTAAGTTTCAGGATCCTCAATATAGCAGATATGACAACTGACGGCTGCTTTGTTTTGGGCGCAGCCGTATCCGTAACCTGGGCTGCTGCCGGTCATCCTTTTCTGGGAATTCCCATGGCCATGGCAGCAGGCGTTCTTGCAGGTTTTGTCACTGCCCTGCTTCAGACGAGGTTCGGTGTTCCCTCGATCCTTGCGGGCATCATAACCAATTTCGGTCTCTATACCGTGAACCTCATGGTAATGGGATGGAGTTCCAACGTGAACCTGCTCAAGACAGATACCTTGTTCACCATATTTGCCCGCAGGGCTTCTTTTGCGGGAGCCTACTCGGATATGCTACTTGTTGCATGCATCACTGCTCTTGCGGCTGCAGGTCTCATCTGGTTTCTGTCCACAAGACTCGGTCTCTCGATCCGCGCCACCGGCGATAATCCCGATATGGTACGAGCTTCTTCCGTAAATCCCAGATTTACGACAACAGTGGGATTATGCGTGGCAAACTCTCTCACCGCCCTTTCCGGCGCAATGGTAGGACAGTATCAGAATACCGTTGATATCAACAGCGGTACGGGTATCGTGGTCATAGCCCTTGCATGCCTCATTATCGGCGAGACCATTCTCGGTAAAAAGACCGTTTTTAAGGGCGCTGTTGCAGCCATTGTCGGTTCGATAATTTACAGGATCATTTACGCCATCGTCCTTAAAACAAGGATCGTCCCCATACAGGGACTTAAGCTCATGACCGCCCTGGTCGTTGCCTTTGCCATAGCCTTTCCCACCATCAGGGATTATCTCAGGTTTATGCACAAAAAGCATATGTCATCCGTAAAGTTATCCGGAAAGGAGGACAAATAAGATGCTTGAGATCAGAAATATAAGCAAAACCTTCGCACCCGGCACGGTAAATGAAAAAAAGGCCTTAAGCGGACTGTCACTTAATGTAGAGGACGGTGACTTTATCACCATAATCGGTTCGAACGGAGCCGGAAAATCGACCCTATTCAACGCCATTGCAGGTTCTTTCTTTGTCGATGACGGTTCTATTTTCCTCGGAGGACAGGATATAACTTATCTTGAGGAGCATAAAAGAAGCCGTGTGATTGGACGTATGTTCCAGGATCCTCTTAAAGGCACCGCTCCTTCCATGACCATCGAAGAAAACCTTGCGCTTGCTTACCTCAGATCCTCGGAGGGAACCTCTCCTTTCAGCAGGATATCCGCTAGAGACAAAAAGAATTTCAGGGAACAGCTCTCCAAGCTGGGAATGGGACTCGAGGACAGAATGAGGGATCCTGTAGGATTATTATCCGGCGGCCAGAGACAGGCTCTTACGCTCCTTATGGCTACCATAGTCACACCGAAAGTTCTCCTTCTGGATGAACACACGGCGGCACTTGATCCCGGAACCGCAGAAAAGGTAATAGAGCTTACAAAAAGCATAGTTGAAGGCGGACACATCACCTGTCTTATGATCACTCACAATATGAAACAGGCACTGAACACCGGAAACAGAACTTTTCTGATGAATAACGGTCATATCGTGCTTGATGTAAGCGGGGAAGAAAGAGCCGCTCTTACTCCCAAAGATCTCATAGAGAAATTCAAGAATAAGGTCGGAGAAGAACTTGATAACGACCGAATCCTTCTTTCCACCTGATAAAGATACACGCAAAAAGAGGACCCATTCAGGGTCCTCTTTTAATATCAGATGATCAATATATCGTAAAGGTCTTATATTTATCCCATACAAGGCATACCCAGGTCTTTCCCTTGTTGAGGATCACTTCGTCACCGGTCTCGGCATCATAATATCTTGTCTGCGCATAAACCGAAGAGTTATAGTTCAGATCTTTATCGAAAGGAAGGTCTCTTTTCCATACGAGAGGTATACACTTTCCGTTGGTAAAAAGAACTCCCTCTCCGACTCCGGCTACATTGAAATTCATATAACCGAGCTCGTCATTCGCAAACCTCTCGCCGGATACGAACTTGATGATCACATTCGTAACCGCAACCTGCTCTCCGTTATATTCGTCGATATGGGGAGCTCCGTTCTGATATCTGTAGTACAGCCTGTCCTCTGCGTTATATTCGAAATAAGGATTCAGCTCACTGTATCCGTTGGGTGCGGACTGGTTTGAATTGCCGCCGGGATAGATAATATCTACATCGGGGTATTTCTCATACTCAGCCAGATGTGCATCGGTTGCGAAAACAAGAGGGAATGTGTAATCGGATGTAGGATACTTTGTATCATATCCGAGTCTTGATACAGCCGAATTATAACCTTCTATCGTCATCAGTCCGGTATATTCAAGGGAATATCCCTGATCCTGACGCTCTTTATCTCTCGAGAACGCTTCATCCGCAGTAACATCTACTCCGTGTACCGAAGCACTGACATTGTCTACAAGATTACTGTTCAGAAGAGGGCCTACGTAAGCCTCGGCAAGTCCCCAATTACAATAGATCGCATCGTAGCTGAGCGATTCAAGCAGGAAATAATGCCTGCTGCTTCGGATAGGCTCGATATACTCAAGATCCCCGTAGTTCTGGAAAATACCCATGAGTCTGGTGCAGCTGCATTTTTCCATGGGAGCTTCATATACGACGTCCGCATAGGATATTCCGTACTGAGGAAGCGCATTGCGGTTATTGGGTATCATGACCGCCATGGGCCTTCTGTATGCTATCTCGGTATCGACCCATTCACCGGTCAGATAACTCTCTACCTTACCGTCTTTTTCATATCTCTCGCCTATCGCCATAAGTCCGGGATCATACTGGTTGGTCGAACTCGGGCCCGGTGACGGAGCCGTAGTCGGTTCGGTAGTGGTTGCCGGATCCTGATGGGGCTGGTAATCCGAAGGACTGCATCCTGTGATCAGGACAGCGAGTGCCGCAGCCATATATATACTTTTTTTAGCTATTTTCTTAAGATGCATAATCTTATAAGTATCAAAAAAATAAATATTTATATGTTAAAATGCGGGTAGCCGGACTCGAACCGGCACGGAGTCGCCCCCGAGGGATTTTAAGTCCCTTGCGTCTACCTATTTCGCCATACCCGCATGCTTAATCTGCAAGTGAGAATTTTATCATACAGATTTATAAAAAGCAAGAATAGCGGCTGATTCGGGTGGTACGGTTATATCCAATATTCCGCATTTTAAGCTGTACTGTTCGCCACCCATATTATAACCGTTTTTGTCTGTGGCAAAAACAGTCTTCATGATGCCGGATCTGGTGGTTCCGATCTCCCATACGGTCAGGTCCTTATGAACCGGCGTATCGTTATTATTGATTATCACCAGGATCTGTTCGTTTCTGTCAAATCTTCCGTATGCGAGGAAATTGTAATCACTGTCCACCATTTTGATGGAACCGGTCCTGAATACGGGATGTCTGTTTCTTAGTGAGATCAGATCCCTGTGAAAAGAGATCATCTCTTTATCTTCACGCCCCCAGGGATAGGTTCGTCTGTTATCGGGATCCGTAAATCCGCATACCCCGGCTTCGTCGCCGTAGTAGATGGTAGGAGCTCCCATCCATGTCATCTGTATCACGACAGCTTCCCTGAAAACCGCCTTATCAATGTTCTTTTCAGCCGCTTCCGGTCCAAGTGTTCCGGTTCTTCCGACCATGTGATTGGTTCTGGTCAGAAATCGGGAATGATCGTGGTTTGAAAGTTCATTCATGGCCGACTGCATGCTGGGAGTAGAGAAAGTTGCTCCGTGATGCGTCATTGCACCCCAAAATGCGTCCGCATTTCCCAAAAGATCTTCCCTGAAATCATCGGAATGCTTATCCATTCCCGTAAGGAACCAGGTGACAGGCTCCATGAACGCGTCATAGTTCATTACGGAGTCCCATTCATCACCCTGAAGCCAGGCTTTTTTATCTCCGTAATGCTCTGCCAGTATGAGTGCATTGGGATTTGCTTCTTTAACCGTTTTGCGGAATCTTTTCCAGAATTTGTGATTATAGTCCTGGGAATGACCCAGATCTGCAGCTACATCCAGTCTCCATCCGTCAGCACAGAAGGGTTCGGAAACCCATTTTGCCGCGATTTTTAAGACATAGTCCACCAGTTCCTCGGATCCCTCGTAATTAAGCTTCGGAAGAGTATCATATCCCCACCATCCGTCATATGAACCGTTGTAGGGCCATCCGGATTCGTTATTGAATGAGAAATAGTTATGATAAGGGCTTGAAGAACTTACATACGCTCCCTTGTCATAGCCGTCTTCATTTTCGTAAATCCTCTCCCTGTCCATCCATTTGTTGAAAGAGCCGCAATGGTTGAACACTCCGTCCAGGATTACCTTCATTCCTCTTTTATGAGCTTCCTTAACAACTTTTATAAAAAGCTCGTCACTTGCCGTAAGATTGGCCATTCCGGCAACTCTTCTGATGTATCTGGTTGCCTGTCTGTTCTCCGTAGCACCCTCAGGGAGCAGATCTCCTTCATCGTCCACGATCTTGCCGAAATGAGGATCTATATGATCATAGTCCTGAATATCATATTTGTGATTCGAAGGGGATACGAAAAGAGGATTAAAATAGATGACCTCAACTCCGAGACTTTTCAGGTAATCCATCTTATCGAGAACGCCCTGCAGGTCTCCGCCGTAGAAATTCCTCACATCCATCTGTGAGGGCGGGGCATACCAGTCCTCTACCTTGTGTACGGGTTGTCCTATATAAAGATATTCATTATCAAGTACATCATTGGTCTTGTCACCGTTACAGAAGCGGTCCACATAGATCTGGTACATGACCGCACCCTTGCTCCATTCCGGAGTAGAAAATCCCGGAAAAACAACAAAATCATAATACTCATTGGGATCGGTAACGGCGCCCCTTGAGTCAAAATATACCTTAAGAGCTCCGGAGATTATCTCGAAGTGATAAGCTATCTTCTTATCGGATACCTCCATACGGGTCTCGTAGTAATCGAAATGTCTTTCCGTCTCGGTTTTGGTCATGACGAATCTTTTGCTGCCGCTGACAAGAAGAACTACATCCACATTATTCTTGGCCGTTCTGAACCTTACGGTGATCTCCTCGCCGGGCTCAGGTTCTTCGGGACTTAAGTAATTAGATGTGGTATCGGAATAGAGAGCCCTAATATTAAATACGGCTCTCATTGAGAGAATATAGTCCTGATTGTTCAGAACTCTCTTCCGGTGTATTAAATCTGCAGACATACAACCCTCCGCCATGTCTATAAAACCACAAAATATTGTAGCTCATTTCCATTCCCTACACAAGTTAAACGAAAAAGAAAAAAGACAGCCGGGGAAGCTGTCTTTTTTCCAGAGAATCTATCTCTTTGGGGTATTTCCAAAACAAAATGTATTGGGGGTACGTGTATATAGTAGCACCGGGCCGTGTTTTGCAAAATGGCACAGATTCACAAATCTAACGAAGACTTTGTTATCTTTTTGTGCACTTTTTACAATTAGTTTGATTCAAACAGAGCTTCAAACTCTTCTCTTCCTATTTTTTCCTTCTCAAGAAGAAGCTGTGCACACTTATGAAGAACATCTTCGTGCTGAAGGATCAGGTCTTTAGCCTTCTTGTAGCAGTCATCGATAATGCTTCTTACTTCCTTATCAATCTGGCTTGCAACGTCCTCACTGTGTGACTTGGCATGGGCAAGATCGCGTCCTATAAAGACTTCATCATCCTCGTCATCGTAACATACGACGCCGATATTATCGCTCATACCGTATCTGGTAACCATGCTCTTGGCTTCTTTGGTAGCTTTCTTGATATCGGATGATGCGCCGGTAGTGATATCTCCGAATATGATCTCTTCGGCAATCCTGCCTCCGAGGGTGACCATGATATCCTGCAACATCTTACCCTTGGAAAGGAACATTTCATCTCTGTCGGGAAGGGGCATCGTATAGCCTGCCGCGCCCACTCCGGTAGGAATGATGGATACCGAATAAACGGGACCCACATCGGGAAGCACGTGGAACAGGATCGCATGTCCCGCCTCGTGATATGCAGTGATCTTCTTTTCCTTCTCGGAAATGATACGGCTCTTTTTCTCGGTTCCCATTCCGACCTTTACAAAAGCGGTCTTGATCTGTTCGGCGGTAATGAAGGGGCTTCCTGTCCTTGCAGCTCCGATAGCGGCTTCGTTCATAAGATTCTCAAGATCCGCTCCGGTAAATCCAGCAGTCGTTCGTGCAATGTTCTCAAGATTTACATCCTCAGCAAGCTTTTTGTTTCTTGCATGAACTTTGAGGATCTCTTCTCTTCCTGCCACATCGGGTCTCTGAACCGTAACCTTACGGTCAAATCTTCCGGGTCTTAAAATAGCGGGATCGAGGATGTCGACTCTGTTAGTAGCAGCCATTACGATGATTCCGGAGTTTTCCTTAAATCCGTCCATCTCAACAAGGAGCTGGTTTAGTGTCTGCTCTCTCTCGTCATGTCCGCCGCCCAGACCGGTACCACGTCTTCTTGCCACCGCATCGATCTCATCGATGAAAATAATACAGGGCATGCGCTTTTTTGCTTCTTCAAACAGGTCTCTTACTCTGGATGCACCGACACCTACGAACATCTCTACGAAGTCGGAACCTGAAATAGATAAGAAAGGTACCTTAGCTTCTCCCGCAACTGCCTTTGCAAGTAAAGTCTTACCTGTTCCGGGAGCACCCTCAAGAAGAACTCCTTTGGGGATTCTCGCTCCGAGGCTTGAATATTTACCGGGATCTTTGAGGAAGTCTACGATCTCGGCAAGTTCCTCTTTTTCTTCCTTAAGACCGGCAACATCAGCGAAGGTTATTTTTCCGTCGCCGTTTATGATGTTGATCCGGATCTTTCCGAAATTCATCATCCGGCTTCCCTGACTCTGTCCCTGAGCCGATCCGAAAAGCGCCGACAGCAGGAATACCGCAACAAATGCGAGCAGGATTATGGGAATCAGGATATTAACTATCCAGTTGGTGACAGCCTTATCTTTGATAACGGGATCGATACCGGCTTCTCTCAGCACCGCATCCGCTTCGTTTACATTCGTGACATATACTCTCTGGATAGCTCCGTTCTTAAACTTGACCGCAACATATCCGGTACTTCCCGACGCGTCAGGTGTTATCTCACACGCCACAATTTTACCCTCTGTCAGATCGCTTTGAAGCTGCCCGTATGAGTATGATGTGGAATTCCCCTTAAGGGTCTGCAACAGCCATACAAGCACCAGTATGAAAAAGATCAGCCACAGATAGGATCTGAACGGGTTTCTAGCACTTTTTTCCAAAATAATTCCTCCAAACGGATCAATCGAACTTTACAACACCAATATAAGGCAGATTTCTGTATCTCTGATCGTAATCAAGACCGTAACCCACCACAAACTCATCGGGAATCTGAAATCCCGTATAAGCCACATCAACCTCCGTAACACGTCTCGAAGGTTTGTCGAGAAGAGTGCAGAGCTTAAGAGATCTGGGGCCTCTTTCGGAGAGCATCTTCAGAAGATAGCTGAGGGTCCTTCCGCTGTCTACGATATCCTCCACAACGATGACATCCTTATCCTTAAGGGGCTCGTCAAGATCCTTGACTATCTTGATGAGTCCGCTGGATTCCGTTCCGGAACCGTAGCTTGAAGCACTCATGAAATCAAGAGAGGTATCAAGCTTGATGCGTTTTGCAAGCTCGCACATAAAGAAAGCACCACCTTTAAGTACGCATACAAGATGAACCTGCTTACCGGCATAATCCTTGGTTATCTGGTCTCCGATCTCCTGGATTCTCTTATCCACTTCTTCTTCAGTGAGCATTACTTCAACATGTTCTGCCATTTTTAGTCTCCACCTCGACTTTCAGTATATTAACGGTATCTTCGGTCAACTTGGCACTGTCTCCCATCCTGTATCCCAAAACCCACAAAACCTCGCTTCCGATGGCAAGGACACGTATTTTATCCTTCTCCGGAGCTGAAAGCTTAAGGTCAGTCAGATAATCACTGACGGATTTCTTACAGGGATTCCCCACCCTGTCTCTGATAACAAGATAATCACCGCTCCTTCTGGCTCTTATCTCATAGGCCGGAGATCCGGTGATACCGAATTTAGATGATATGAGGGATATTTTATCACAATCAAAATATTTAGTGTACCTGTTAAGCGGATTTGAAGGGTCAAACAAAACATCCTTCTCTCCCTGCGACAGATCGGTTGCCTTCATAACCGTTACTTCCGCAGCGGGGCCGCTGTCATTGTCGTCTGATCCCTCACCGTAAGTCAAAGCAATCCTGTCATGAGAAAAATCGGCTGAGATTCCGTAGGGAAGGTCAAGGTGTTTACCGCTCTCCGCACCTGCCATATCAAGAACCGCCCTCGCATGTACCTCACCGATGTCTTTTTTCCCGGGCGTCATGGACGTAAGAACCTTCACAATAAGCATGGATGCGATAACTTCCGGAAGGTCGTTAAATGCCTTTTTATCGATCATGGTGACATTACCGTCCGAGCTGAGGATTACGGTTTTACAGGCATCCTCCACCACATTGTCCAGATATTCGGTAATGTCCCTTAGCTTACGCGATGCGGATGCAATATGACCCGGTGCCGCAGAACATATCTTGGAAGCCTCGGGCAAGATCAGATTCCTGATGCGGTTTCTTGCATATGAAGTATCGGAATTGGTACTGTCGGTCCTGAAATCCCTTCCGATACTTTCCAGATATTCCTCAATATCTTCTCTGGTGGCATTCAAAAGCGGTCTTATGATCCGGTCTCTTCTGTCCGCAATACCGGAAAGCCCTCTTATACCGCTTCCCCGGAAAAGATTGAACAAAAACGTTTCGGCACTGTCCTCGATATGGTGAGCTACCGCGATCCTCACGCTTCCCGAAGGCAGGTTCTCATCCCTCTCCCAGGCGGCGGCTTCTTTTTCGAAGCTGTCGTATCTGAGCTTTCTTCCGGCCTCTTCTTCAGAGCAGCCGTAAGTTTTAGCCATTTGCGGAACGTCTTCTTTTATCTCTTTGAAAAATAAACCTTCTTTTTCACAGATATTTCTGACAAACAGAGAATCCTCATCTGCATCAATACCGCGGATCATATGATTTATGTGCAAAACACGGATATTTTCCGCGGGCAGAAATTTTTTCATCAAAAATAAAAGGCAGATAGAATCTGCCCCGCCGGATACTCCTATGACAAGGCGGACAGGTCCGCCTGCCATAATTTCATCCATATATTCTTTACAGACGATCTCGGCTTTGGTTAACACTAATTATCCTCGAGTCTAAAGACTATTTCACCTTCATTGACCAATCCGAGCTTCTCATGAGCCTGCTCCTCGGCATACGCCTTTGTCTGAACGTACTTCTCGAGTTCGTTCAGCTCTTCGGCTCTTTCGAGTTCGGATGCAATCTCCTCATCAAGCGCCTGATCCTGCTCTTCATATACTCCGAGTCTGGATTTGACATCCTTGATCTGGATCATGACAACGACCGTGATCATCAATATAATGATCGCTGCGGTAACATATCCGTAAGCGCCCGATCTTCTGCGGCGCTTTTCCATTGCGGTCTGCTTTTTCTTTCTAGCTTTGTTTAAGGCAGTTGTCATCACAATTCCTCATACATCGCGTCGGCCTCTTCCTTTTTGACCGTTTCGCGAACATCAGTGACTTTTACTTTGAGTTCCCGGTTTCCGAACGAAACACAAATAACGTCTCCGACCTTTACATCCGTCGATGCCTTGGCAGGCCTGTCATTGATCGTAACCCTGCCGGCATCGCAGGCGGAATTGGCTACGGTTCTCCTCTTGATCAGCCTGGAAACCTTCAGATATTTATCAAGTCTCATGTCATTCCTCTGATACAAAAGTGCACCCGCCTGACAAGTCAAACGGGTGCGCTGTTATACACATAAAACAATTAGTTAAGAGCGTCCTTAAGAGCCTTGCCAGCTTTGAACTTAGGAGCCTTTGAAGCTTTGATCTTCATAGCCTTTCCGGTCTGAGGATTTCTTCCTTCTCTTGCTGCTCTCTTAACAACTTCGAAAGTTCCGAATCCGACAAGCTGAACCTTGTCGCCCTTCTTGAGTGCCTTGGTAACTACGTCAGTGAAAGCATTAACAGCCTTCTCAGCATCCTTCTTGGTAAGATCAGCGGAATCTGCTACGGCTGCAACCAATTCGGTCTTGTTCATGATGTAATTCCTCCTGTTATTCGTGAAAGTTGTGCGGAATATATCGAAAAAACCGCTAAATAAATTATATAAACAGAAATAGCTTGTTTGTCAAGGAAAACAGGGCTTCAGGGTGTTGTCTTCTCCAGATCCGTAAACGAAAATGACATATCCGCAGACCCGCTGTCGACAGTTATCGTATAACTCTTTGTGTTGTATCCGGACTGACTTAAGGTGACAACATGGGAGCCTTCCGTCTTGGGGAAATAACAGGGAACCACACCCACGTAATTGCCGTCAACATAGCATTCCGCCCCTACGGGAGCATAAATGTACACTCTGTTACTTCCCGTGGTCGCAGTTTGCGCGGATTCCGCCGATGGCGCCGATGAACCGTTTCCGCTTACATCTTCGGGCTCTTTTTCCATGGTTATGCTGATGCCGGCATTCGCCTCTCCCACGCTCAGATATCTGGTCAGGGTCCGATACCCGTCACATGTACACATAAGCTGGTGTAATCCGTAAGTAAGAGAAACTGCGGAGGAAATATCCGCCTTTTCTCCGTCGATATAAAGCGTTGCTTCGGCAGGTGTGATCGAGAAGAGAACAAGTCCTTCCTTCGGTGTTTCGGGAACCACATTGGAAAGATCCATCACCGTTTCAAGTCCTCTTTTTATGGTTACGCTTCTGTCCACGCTCATTCCGCTTCCCGAGACTACTATGTTGTATGTGCCCTCCGGAACGGTAAGAAGCATATCTTCAGTGATCTTTTGGATGTTCTTGGTACCTATCTCTATCCATCCGCCCACAAAGTACTCATGTCCGGTCAGCCTCAGATACCCGTGGCCCTTTTCCACACATACGCTTAGTACGGTGGTATCTATACCGCGGAAAGTTAGAACATCGGCACCGTTGATCTCCCTGTAATCGAGCTCTTCCTTTCCGGAATAACAAAATATATCGCCGGAAAGTTTATATATATCGTTGCCGAGGGTTACCTCGTTTTTGATACTGTTGAAAATATACTGATCCGTGGACTGCTTGGTCCATGCGGAGGAAGAAAGTGCCGCCATGGTGAGATGTCTCTTTTCACGGACAAATCTAAGGTCTACGATATCGCCGACCGCCAGCTGTGAAAGGGCGATCAGCTGTCCGTAGCGGTCATAAAATCCTGTGGTCCCGTCATATCCGAGAGTATATCTCTTTCCAAGCTCAGCGTTCATAAACGTCAAAGTCGCACCCTCGGTATCCTTGGCAACAAGCACAGCCGTATCGGTGGAATCATAATCATATGTCCCGTACAGCACAAATCCCGTTTCCGAAGCGGGATCTCCGTTCTGAACCGGCGTTGTCACAGGACTTTTACCGCATCCGCAAACGATTGTAAGAACCATCACACATGCGGTTACGGCAGATAATCCAATCCGTATTCTTTTGAGAAAAGAATCATATCTCATCTTTCATCCCGTCTGCCATTTTTAAAAGGACAGCCTTTTCGTTAAGCGATGGATCGTCGATCACTTTATCCAGAAGAGCTCCAAGTACTTTGCCCAGACCGGGACCCGGATCAAATCCCAGCTCCATAAGATCTTTTCCGTTTACCGCCAGACTTTTCAGGTTGCAGCACTGGTGTTCCTTAAGGATTATCTCATATTCGGCCGAATATTGCTCAAGCGTTTCGAGCTTTTCTTCCCTCTTAAAGGTGCTTTGCGCGAGTACATCGGCTCTTTCGACCTCCAGAAGAAGGGGGAAATCTTCCTCCAAGAGCCTGACGCCTTTTCTGACTGCGCGCGGGGTGCAGGGTACTCCTTTTCCCAGATCGTGGTAACGGATGAGTCTGCATACACGTCTTACGGTATCATTATCCAGTTTCCATCTCCTGAGTATATCTTCCGCCATCTCTGCGCCCAGAGCCGCATGTCCGTGAAAATGGGTCAGCCCTTCCTTATCTATGGTAAGCGTCTCGGGTTTGGCAATATCATGAAGGAGCATGGTCAGCCTTATGATACGGTCATTTTTGGATATTCTAACCGATTCCACCAGATGATCCCCAACATTGTACATGTGATGCGGGTGATTTTGCTCCGTTTTCATAGCTTTATCAAATTCCGGGAAAAAAACGCCGGTAAGCCCCGTTTCGTAAGCGATCTTTATCATCTCCGGATGATCCGATGTAAGCAGCTTTATGAGCTCGGTGGTGATCCTTTCTGCCGAGACTAATGAAAGGGTACCGGAAAGCTTTTTTATGGAATCATATACATCCCTGTCGAGAGTATAACCCAGTTTTGCCGCAAATCTTACGGCTCTAAGCATCCTGAGCGCATCCTCGGAAAATCTCTCCTCGGCTTTTCCCACACATCTTATGACTCCGTCCTCAAGATCCTTCATTCCGCCGAACATATCGATCAAACCGTCTCTGTCATTATATGCCATGGCATTGATCGTAAAATCTCTTCTCTTTAAGTCTTCTTCAAGACAGGGGACAAACGTTACCTTATCGGGATGCCTTCCGTCACTGTATTTTCCGTCGGTACGATAGGTGGTAACTTCATAGCCTTCACTTCCCCTCATAACGGTTATGGTACCGTGCTGAAGCCCTGTATCCACGGTCCTTCTGAACAGAGCTTTAACTTCAAGCGGAAGAGCATTGGTTGTAATGTCCCAATCGTCCGGCTGTTTGCCGAGAACGCTGTCTCTGACACATCCGCCCACAACATAGGCTTCAAATCCCGCATCAAACAGCGTCTCCAATATATAATTTACTTCTTTTGGAATAGTTATGTTCATTTACCGTATAAAAATGCGGCCGTAAGAAAGAGTCTTGATCTCTGTCTTCCGGCCGCAGAAGGTTCTATTAATCGGATGTATTATTCATCAGCGGGAGTATAAAGCTCTTCCATCTGCTGAAGGAGCTGGTGGGCTTCTTCGACGGAAATATACTCAAGATTTCCGTTGGGATCTTCTACCGTAAGGGGCTCGGTGAGTCCTGCCAGATAATTATCCATTCCCTCCGACATCAAGATATTCTTAATAGTATAATACCACGAAGGCTTTCCTTCGCCCACATAATAAGCTACATAGGTGATGGATGCGGTTTCATCAAAATAGGAGGTTACATCTCCGGCTGACCGCGTCGAATCATTTGCCCACACTCCGAGATCTCCGGGAAGAGCACCTCCGGTGATTCCCTCATAAAGACCGCCCTCGGTCGTCTGATCCTGGGCATACTGATCATAAAGAGTGATAAATGCTTCTTCGGTGCTTCCTGCCTGGGCAAACTCTGAAAGGATCTGTGCTCCGTTATCTTCGTAAGTGGAGATGATCCTGAGTGAAAGAGTAGGATTCTCGTCTTTATATCTCGAAACAAAACCTGCAACATAATAGCTGTTTGTTGTCTCGGACTCTACTACGGTAGTATCTCCTTCTTTTCTGGAAGGATCAAGTATCCAGTTACGTACCTGATAATTTACTACCGATCCTCTCTCGCCTTCATGAACTTCACCGTCGGTCATAATGGTAGTCTCGGCTTCATCGGCAAGCTTTCTTGCTTCTTCCATTGCAGCCGCAACCTCTGCCTCGGAGGGGGTATAGCTTCCGTCCTCGGCTACCGCAGCACCTTCATCGGCAAGCTCGGTGGGAGCATCGGGAAGCTCTGCATCGATCCTTACCATCTTATAATCAAATACATCATAATCATCGGCATCTTCGGTATAACGGGCGTCGATCTCTTCATCGGTGGGCTCGAAACCGTTCTGCTTGTAATCGCTGAACTCGGCAACAAGAAGGGTTTCTTTTACAAGTTTTTCTATCCTTCTCTCGGTAGCAAATTGGCCAAGGGACTGCTTATAATAAGCTCCAAGGCTCATTTCCGCTTCCTTGGCTCCGTCTCTCATGCTCTGAGCATAATCTTCATACTGTTCGGAGATGTCTGCGGTATAGCCCTCTTTTGCAATCTCGGCATTAAGAGCTATGGTCTGCTTGATACGTTCAACCGCTTCCTTCTCAAAATACTGTCTGAAGGTAAGGGTGTCATCATACATCTGGTTCTCGATCTCATTAACGTCCATTCCGTAATAAGAAAGAACCGAGCTGTAATTATTGATATACGCGTTCTTGACCATATTGTAATTATAGTCGAACTCTACGCGTCCTATCGCTCTGCCGCCGATGGTGCAGACAGTCTCATTCATCGCCATATATTTTCTGATGGGGAAAGAAGCGATAAATGCGATGATCGCGATAAGGATCACGATTCCTGCACACTTCCAGATTGCCTGCTCGCGCTTCTCACGCTTTTGGGCCGCCTTGCGCTTTTCCATTTTCATATCATAGTGCGTCTTGACGGTCTTCTCTGTCTTTTCGCTGTTCTCCGTCTGAACGGCACTTTCGGTCTTCTCGGACATAAAAATCTCCTTTCATACCGGGCAATCTGCTCTATCTGCCCCGCGCATTGCATTATTCTATCCCATTTTACCGCTTTTGGAAAGATTTTTCACAAATATGACTCATATACATTTCAGCTATGTCAAGGTTTGTGAGGCTGTAAAGCATCCTTGCTCCGGCAGCATCCTCGATCTCGTTTACGATCCACATTCCGTGGTCTCTTATCACATCAACCGCGATATAATCAGCCAGAAGATAATCCGACATCTTTAGTGCCATTTTCACGACCTCTTCGGGAGGATCCGCAAGAACGGCATCACCCCCGAGACTGAAGTTACTCCTAAAATCCGTCTTCGAAGTTCGAATGACCGACGCTACTACCTTGCCGCCGAGAATATAAAGACGCATATCCTTTCCGGGAGTATCGCACATTTTTTGGATTATCCACTCCGAAGGATTAAGTCCCCTGATGATCTCCCTGACTTCCTCATACTTTCCGGCCTTGAACACCCTGTTTCCGCCGTGTCCCCTTCTGTGCTTTACAATGTAAGGAGCGGAAAATAATATCTCTTCCCTGGGTGTATCACCGGTTACGGTATCCATGGCCGGCAGCCCCAGTTCCTGAAAAAGATAGTACTCTTCCAGCTTGTCATTTCCGATCCTGACTGTTTCCGAATTATTGAAACTCTTGATACCGAGTCCTTCGAAATATCTTGAAACCTCTTCATCCCTTGATCGGTTTATCACAAAGGCAGCTTCGGTTTCATCAAAAGCCTGCCAGGGAGTTACCAGATCCAGCCTGATACCTCTTCCTGCCGCTACATCTGTCAGCCTGTCTATGAACCACCTATTCTTTTCTATGTCCGCTTCAAAATATACCAGAAGCGCTCTGTTATCTTTCATCCATGTACTCTTTTATATAACTGATTATGTGCTCGGCCATATTTATGCCGGTGCATTCAAGTGTGGTTTTGAAATGAGGGTTGGAATTCACCTCGCATATGATCGGTCCTTCTTTTCCGAAAAGGACATCGACTCCCGCAAAGTCAAGGCCGAGTGCCTTACATGCAGCGATTGCCAGATCTTCCTGCTCTTTGTCTGCGGTAAAGCACTTCATACTTCCGCCATTGGTTATATTCGAGCGAAAATCATTGTCATTATATCTGTACATCGAAGCCACCACTCTGTCTCCGACTACATTGATCCTCACATCCCTTCCTGCAGACTCTTCTATGTATTCCTGCATTATAAAAGGATGTTCCTTAAATGATTTTATAAGTGCCTCAGCCTCTTGTGAATTTCTCACCAAATGAACCTGCTGTCCGAATGATCCGCGGTTTTCTTTAATGATCATCGGGTATCCCAGTTCTTCCTCCGCCATTCTGAGAAATGTCATATCGGTACAGCCGAAGGTGGGATACGCCTTGGGTGACAAAAAGGTCTTGGGGGTCCTGATACCGCCATCCACCAGGGCAATGGCTGTCTGCCCCTTATCATCACAGGCTTCGATGCTCTGAGAGGAATTAAAAAGTCTGAGTCCCATCTTCTCGAGACGTGATGCCAGAAGAATATCCTTGTCCCAGAATATTCCGAAATCGGGAAGCTCATATTCCGAAAACCTGCTCTGTACACTGCAGAAAATATCGGAGGATGTTTTAAGCTCCAGTTCCACTCCCACCTTCTTACCGGCTTCAAGGAGCAGTGAATAGATCTCACTGAACTTATCCCATTTAACAAAAGAATTTACTATTAACCAGCCTTTCAATGCCTTATCCCTTCCTGCGATAGATCCAGCCGCATGAACAGCATTTTATCATAAGCCAATGTTATTGTCGTTATTATTATCTTCAGCGTATGATCTCATCTATGGTGAAAACCTCTTCAATGGGGACATCAAATACCTTTGCAACCTTCCAGGCCAGTACCAGACTGGGATTATAGCGTCCGTTTTCCAGATTTCCTATGGTTTCACGACGTACACCTACTTTAAAAGCAAGCTCTTCCTGGTTAATTCCGATCTTGGCACGGTATTCTTTGATCCTGTTTTTGATCATTTCGTCTCCTTTCCCATGTTAAAGAGGTAAATAAATAACATTTTGTGATATAAACAGTGCATTTTGTTGTGCTTAACACTTATATGGTTATGTTAGCCGCACTTATTGTTATAAATATACCTCTTTTTATAATTTTGTCAACTGAGCTCTTTTTCACAGATTAGTCAAATACTTCACCGCGGATAGTAAAACGACCTTCGGACCATCCGGTCCGAGGGTCGTTAAATTCGCTGAACCCTGCCTGTTTACTGCTTTCTGTACTGTACAGGGGTTACTCCGTAGGTCTTCTTGAACATTCTGTTGAAATGCTCCACATTTTCATAGCCAACCTCGAGAGCAATGTTCTCGATGGTCTTTCCGGTATCTTTCAGAAGAGTCTTTGCTCTCTTAAGTTTTTCAATACGAAGAACATCCTGGAAAGTCTCACCGGTCTTTTCCTTAATGTATTTCGACAGATAAGGTCTTGAAAGGTGGAACTCTTCGGCCATGGAATCCAGTGAAACATCCTGATAATTTCTCTGGATATAAGTGAGGATCTCCACAAGCCTCTCCTCACGGGCCCTGTTTATATGCTGGTCGGAAGCAACCTTGTTGACACAGCTTACGAGTGCGGCATTGGACGCCTTGATAATATCCTCATCCACACCGACTCCCCAATAGGTCTTACCTTCGGAAACAACGCTTACATATGAAGCCGCCTTGGAAGAGCTGGTCTTGGAGATTGCATGTTCCTCGTAACCGGTGAGCTCATAATCGACGCCCAAATAGAGCTTTATGGCGTTACTAACTGAGTCAAGTCGTCCGTTTCCTACAGTAACTACGTTCTGCTCACCGCTCTTATCCTTAAAGCTGACGGATGCCTCTATTCCTCCGTTTCCGAGCTGCTTATAGTGAATAGCCGTCGCATCGAATACAGGTCTGGAGGTTACATATACATCCTCGAACACAGAGAATATCTCATCGGGCTTAAGCTCTTTATGCTTTCTGTCGGATACGCCTTTCATAAGATATCCGACCTCTTCCTTCATTGCAGCAGGCAGGCTGAAGCCGAACTGCTGCTTAAGAACAAATGCTACGCCGCCCTTTCCGGAAGTGGAATTGATACGGATAACATCGGACTCGTACTCTCTTCCAACATCTGCCGGATCGATGGGAAGATAAGGGATATCCCATCTCTTGCCGGTCTTTCCTGCATCCTTCCAGGCCATGCCCTTGCTGATGGCATCCTGGTGAGAACCGGAAAATGCAGTGAACACAAGGTCTCCGGCATAGGGAGTTCTCTCGTGAACACGGAGGTTGGTGAAGTTCTCATACTTCTCGCGGATCTCCATAATGTTTGAAAAATCAAGTCCGCTGTCAACGCCGTGGGTCATCATATTGTTGGCAAGGGTAACGATATCAACGTTTCCGGTTCTCTCTCCGTTTCCAAAAAGGGTTCCTTCAACTCTGTCGGCTCCGGCAAGTACGCCAAGCTCCGCATCTGAAACGCCGGTTCCGCGGTCGTTGTGGGGATGAACGCTGAGAACAACATTGTCCCTGTACTTAAGGTTCTTGCTCATATATTCAATCTGGCATGCGAATACATGGGGCATTGCCACCTGCACCGTAGAGGGCAGATTGATGATGGTCTTTCGTTTTTTATTGGGCTTCCAGACATCAAGCACCGCATTGCAGACTTCCAATGCGTACTCGGGCTCAGTCTGGGAGAAGCTTTCGGGACTGTACTCAAACATGAAGTTTCCTTCGGTCTCGTCAGCCAGCTTCTTTAAAAGCTTTGCACCGTCAACTGTGATCTTCTTGATCTCTTCCTTATCCTTCTTGAAAACCTGCTCACGCTGTTCAACGGAGGTAGAATTATAAAGATGGATAACAGCCTTGGGCGCACCCTTAACCGCTTCGAAGGTCTTATTGATGATGTGCTCTCTCGCCTGGGTGAGAACCTGAATGGTGACATCATCGGGGATCATATCCTTCTCTATAAGAGTTCTGATAAAGGTATATTCGGTATCGGAGGA
>JAEEXJ010000122.1 GCA_016291475.1 Lachnospiraceae bacterium
GCCTCTTGCACTGGAGATGTAAGTCATCGTCAGCATGCAGAAAACGTATGTCTGTATCGCACCGGAAAACAGATCGAAGTAAACGTGAAGTGCTGCGGGCCATCCGGTTGCTATCCAGCCCAGCAGTCCGTAGATCAGAGCCATCATTACCGTTCCGGAAAGGACGTTTGCGAAGAGACGCAAGCTGAGCGAAATGGGAACCGCTATGTCCGAAATGATATTGATGGGAAGCCAGATGGGAAGCCAGGGAGGAAGGGGTGAACACTTATCCTTCCACAGCTGTGAAGGCTTGGAGAATCTGACCTCGCTGTAATGAATGATGGTAAAAGTAATGAGGGCCAGGGGAAGAGTCACACCATAATCCGCAGTGGGCGGTCTGAGTCCCAGAAGACCCGAGATATTTGATAAAAGTATGAAGCAGAAAAGAGTAGCTATGTAATTGAAAAATACCGGAGCTCCCTTTCCCATACCGCCTTTGACGGTGTTCATGAGAAACTCGACAAGAAGTTCGACTCCGTTCATGAATCCGCTCTTAGGAGCAAAGTTTTCTTCAGCAAGAGCTTTCTTGAATCCGCGACCCGCAATCACCGAGAATACCATCAGTATGAGCATCACGATCAATATACTCACATGAGTATTCGTGATGTATACCGTGTGTCCGAAGAACGAGTAATCAAACAGTCCGTGGACCATGAAATCGATATTATCTGCTGACAGCAGTAATCCGTATCCCAAATCCTTCACCCTCCGTGTTCATTATCTTTCGGCTTTTCATTCTCCGGAACAAGCTCCGGATGCAGAGCGTCGTATTCTTCCTGGCTTAGGGGAACAGGGTCCTTTTCGCCAAAATATGCATTGTAGATCTTATGTGTGAGCGGCTGGAGATAAGCACCGATCTTAAGGCACATATAAGCCGCAAAAAAAGCAATGGGATTAAGTCTGTCGGACATACAGAAGATCGCGATCAGTATTCCGAGGATCACATACCTCTTCAAATATCCGAAGTAAATCTTCTTCCGTGCATCTCCCTCAGGAAGGTCCAATGCCTTATCGAGGGTCCTGTACATATCGAGTGCCGAGACGATCGCGGTCAGTATTCCGAAGATCCAGGAAAACACCGGGGGGAATACTTTGAATTTCCCGCACAGAACTATTATCAGTACTACTGCAATTCCTAAGAGTCCTAAAAACACAATCCCGCTTATAAGTTCCAAAAGCGTTCTATTTCTTTTTTTCAGAACCGCCTTCAGACTCATTTCTACCGGGATCCTTTTTATCATCCGAAATGCTCATAGCAAAACGGTATATATTCCTGAAACCTGCCAAAGCACCGATAAAAAAGAACAATATGGCTATCCATTTTGTTCCCAACTTCCTGTCCAGAAAGAACCCCAGTGCGCCCATACCCAATACAGGCACCAGCAAAAACAGGGTGAACTGAAACATCATGGACAGCGCCCGGATTACTTTGCGGTCATTATCCCTTCTCACAACAGCCCAATTATACCGCTAATTTGGTGAAAAGTCTATCAATTCGACACTAATTTATGCTATAGTCAATGCAACTTGGTGCGGTTTCCGCAATAGGCATGACAAATTATCCATAATCACAAAAGGAGGGCCCATGGGCATCGAAAAACTGTTCCGCAGACGGATTATTCCCGCAGAATGCAGACTTCTCGAAGATGACGAGATCATATACTCCGACGAATCCATTCTTGTGACCAAATGGAAAACACTTAATCCCAAGACGGAATTTTCCCACGGAGCCAGCGTTTATGATTTTGAAAAGGGAATCAAGATAAGTAAATTCTACAGAGACGATGATTCTCTCCTGTACTGGTACATCGACATCGTGGAATTCAACTCGGGTAGCGATAAGAGTGAACTGATAGTGACAGATCTTCTGGCAGATGTGATCATATCACCCACGGGCAAGATGAAAGTAGTTGATCTGGACGAACTTGCGGAGGCCCTGGAAAAAGGACTTATCACCCAGGAGCAGACCGGCAACTGCCTCAGACAGCTCAACGACCTCCTTACCCTTATCTACAGAGACAAGTTCGATACATTGACAGAGCCCCTCGATTCAAGAGGGTTATAAGATAAGACATATGACAGTGGGGGCGCTTTTCGTTCTGTCATCAGAATTCGATGACAAAACGAAAAGCGCCCCCACTGTCATTAAAATAGCCGGCGCATCTTGCGCCGGCTTTCTCATATACTCTTCTTTAGAACTTTCTTGCCTGCTGGCAAGTGAAGTAAACAACCTGGTACTCTTTTGCAAGAGTCTTTACGAACTCGGACGCACCCTTAAGCTTGGTGTCGTCGAGATTGACGAAAGGATCGTCGAATACAAGGAAAGGCTTCTCCGCATTATACATCGCATCAGCCATGGCAACTCTTCTGCAAAGTCCCACAAGATCCTTATAGCCCTCGGAAAGGGTATCGGGAACTCTGGGCTGTCCCTGCTCGAGATAAGTTACATTCAGGTTAGCATCGATGGTGTACTTCTTTTCATCGCTTCCGGTAAGCATTGCATAATACTTATCAAATGCAGCCTGTATATCCTTGATATATCTGGTATTGAAATTATCTCTTGCCGTTGCAAGAAGCTCTCTGGTCTTGCTGACAGTCTCATATCTTGCCTTAAGATTCTTGAGAGTCTCATTGCGGGTCTCGTACTCTTCACGTGCATTGTCCATTGCGGTGAAGATCTCTTCTGCCTCGGCGATCTCCTTCTTACAAGCATCCATGAGTTTCTCGTCATCCTTGATGGACTGCTCGCTCTTGGAAAGTGCATCTTCAAGATCTTCCACAGTGATAACGGACTCTTCGGGGCTTTCGAGAGAATCGAACTTGGAAATATCGTGATCGGCTTCAAATACGCTTACTCTCTTTGTTGCGTCCGCAAGGTCCTTCTCTCTTCCTGAGATCTGCTCGATCCTGGTAGCGATCTCACTTACGGGTATGGAAATCTCTGCTGCATCGGACTCGGGAATAGCGGATCTTGTACCCATTACGGAACACTTCTTTACATACTCCTTAATGGCAGCAAGTCTTCCCTCGTAGTCGTATTCTTTGATGAGCTCTTCGTACTTCTTTTTCTTCTCACCGAGAGCCTCATATTCCCTTACCTGGTTTCTGAGGTTCATAAGATCTCCGGTAGCGGATCTTCCTACGAGTCTGATTCCTACGTTTCCGAGGAGATCCTGGGCATCCATTTCGGTGCCTTCGACAAGTTCCTCATCTTCGGCGATCTTGGTCATCAGTTCGTTATATCTTCTGGCAACACCTTCACCGCTGGTCCTGGTCTCGTCATTGTGCTTCTTGTTAAGGATCAGTCCGTAGACAATAAGTGCAACACCGAGCACAGCAGCTGCTGCGATAAAATGGATCTTGGTAATGACTGCCGCAAGAACTGCCGCGAGGATGATAACGATTCCTCCGATGAGCATTGCGATGAACGGCTTATATTTTTCTCTCTGAGCTTCGAGAGCCTGGTTCTTAAGAATCTCCGCCTCATCTCTTCTGTCGGGAAGTTCATCCTTGAGTTCCTGGATCATGTTCCACTGATGAATGAGTCTGTCGATCTCTTTGGAATCGGGGATCTTCTTGCTGAATCTCTTGGTCTCGTCCTCAAGTCTCTCAGCCTCTGCGGGAGTAAGGTTATGAGATCTGATCTCCTTCTCGTCTTCCCTGAGCTTGGCAGCATCCTCCACCCACTTCTTGGCGGTCTCTTCGCTGGGAATCTCTCCCTCGAATACGCTCTTTGCGGCTCTCAGATCGTCCTCGGCCTTAACCTTGGCTCTCTTGAGATTGTCATAATTGGCCTTCTGCTCTTTCAGATCGAGATACTTTCTCAGTGCATCAAGACGTGCTCTGAGTTCCGCGGATCTCTTGGTATCTGCCTTTGCCTTTTCCGCAGCCTGCTCATTTTTATAGTTAAGCTCTTCGCAAAGGCTCTTCTGGGATTCGATATTTCTGAACAGATCCTTCAGTTTGGACAGCTCGGTCTCTTCTTTGTTGATAAGACCTGTAGCTCTTCCGGGATTAAGTCTGTCGCATTCCTTCTTGAGTGCTTCATCTGCGGATGCGAAGTTTCTCATGTCGTCATCTTTTTCGGAGACGCCGCCGATACGTGCACTGATATCGCTGGTTACGCTGGTCGCACAGTCCTGCTGAGAAACGAATGCGGTCTTTTCAAAAGAGTCCGAATCGATACCGAAAAGTGAGATACCTATTACAGGTTCAAAATCATGTGATGCCATTCCGGTCTCGGTATTCATGACCTTTGCCACATCCTCGGATTCTTTGGTTCCGAAGGTTCTGTATATGCAGTACTTTACTCCGTCCTTTTCGAAAGTAAGGTTTCCGCCGTAAGTTCCGCCCTGCCAGGGTTTATAGAACTTTCTCTCGTTTTCGATCTCGGATCTGGATTTCTCATTTGAGAAACCGTAAAACATAACCCTGATAAATGCGGCGAGAGTGGATTTACCGCTTCCGTTTTCGTTGATAAAACTGTTGAGCCCGTCCGTGAAATCCTTGTCGACACCACTCAGCAATCCGAAATTCTCTATATGACAAGAAACGAGCCTCATAAGTTGATTTCCTCCCCCTTAAGCACCTGAACGGCGCATCTGACTATACGTCCTTTCTCCTCCTCGCTTAATCCTTCCTCTGACTGAAGAAGTCTTACGAGTTCTCCCTTGAGGGAAGCTTCATGGAGATATTCGTCATAGTCGATAGCGATCTTGCTGTTGTCCTTAACTTCCGCATAGAAAAATCTGTCGACAGCATTTCTCTTGATGTGCTCGAAATCTTTTTCGATATTTACATCCGCTTCACCGGTAAGAATAATCCTTACAAGATCCTCGGAAGTTGCATCGGAAGCCTTGATGGCATCGCCGATACACTTATCGATTTCGGGAGTGGTCATGCATTCGGAGATATCAGCTTTGATCTCGTAGATATTTCTCTTTGCAAAAGGAACAAATTTGGAATCAAATGAAAGATTGTCTTCATCGATGTCGATAAGGACAAATCCGTGCTCACCGCACTCGTCGAATCCGCGGCCTTCAACGCATCCCGAATAGCAATACTTTCCTCTTGAAGGAAGTTCGCCTTCGGCAAAAGTATGATAGTGGCCGAGTGCAAGATAATCTATGTTTCTGTTCTTGAGCCTGCCAAGGTCAATGCTGTCAGCCTTGTCCTTGCCCTGATACTTATCCGCACATCCGTGCATGATAACGATGTTCATGGCTTCATACTCAAGATTAAGCTCTGTGTAAGCCTTGTCGAATCCGTCCTCGCCGGGGATGATACCCGTGATGGTAATCTTCTTGCCGCCGGGAATGGTAAGTGAATAATTCTGAATTCCCTCTTTATCGAAGATCTTCAGATTTGCGGGAAGACTTCCCGATTCGAAATATCCGGTCTCGTCATGATTACCCTTCAGATAATAAAAGAGAACTCCGGGATGTTTCTCGAATGCATCGCGAACTCTGTTAACCGCTCCCACTCTCGCACGGCTGGTATCAAAGAGATCGCCCGCTATAATAACGGCTCTTACTCCGTTTTCATCTGCGTAATCTGCGATATTGCAGAACGTGTCCAGGATCTCGTCCCTTCTTGTCGCAGCTTTTGACTTGTCCAGCTTGGATTCCATTTTGGAATCAAGGTGGGCGTCTGCCAAGTGAATAATCTTCATGCCCCTCTTCCTTTCCTATATATCCGAGCCCTTTGCCCTCCGCAAAAAAGCTTTCGTATCAGTAAAAGATATGCCCGCCTATCTGAATGCCCGTAAGTCCCTCTATGGGCGTTCTGAAATAGACGCATGTTCCTACGTTTGTAACACCTCTCATGGCTTCATCCGCAGCCTGATAGCAGCTGGATGTTGCTTTGTTCTGAGCAAGTGCTATCGCCAATCTTCCGCTTCCCGCAGGTGAGAACTGGCTTCTCTGATATATGACTCCCGTGATGGTATCGGGATATTTTGCACTGAGTAATCTGTTAATAACAACGGCGCCTACAGCAACCTGTCCTTCGTAGGGCTCTCCGCCCGCTTCACAATATATCAGATTCGCGAGCAGATATCTGTCATTTTCATCAAAAGTAACCTGGGAGATATCTCTCCATACTCCGTTGGCCGCCGCTCTGGACATAGCCATCTCTTCCGCAAGTTTTGCTTTGAGGTATGCGAGATCCTGTTCTTTGGCCTTTATTGCCGCTTCATATGCAAGTGCCGCAGCTTCTCCGTCTTCTATCTGTCCGGAGTAGACATTTATCGTATCCCTTGTGCTGGCTATGATACCGTTAACCTTATCCTGCTCGGCTTCGGCTTCGGCTATAAGGGATTCAAGCTCCGCCCTTTCCATTTCAAGACGTGCTTTCTGATCTTCTATGAATGCTCTGTTGTCCTTGAACTCCTGAAGCTTTCTCTGGTCATACTCTTCGATCTTCTCGAAAAATTCCGCAGCAGTCAGCATTTCAGAAATGGATTTTGCACTGAGGAGTGCGGAGATAAAATCCTGATCTCCTCTTTCATACATGTCACGAACCCTGATGACCATGCATTCATACTGCCACTCTTCGGTGGCTACCGCTTCATCGAGAGCTGCAGACGTTTCTTCGATCTCGGCCTGCTTCTGAACCATTGCCGCTTCGAGAGCAGTGAGATTATCACTGATGTTCTCCAGTTCCCCGCTGAGTTCTCCGACCCTTGTCATGAGTTCTCCGTGCTGGGTTCTCAGTTCGTTAAGTGCCTGCTCATTGGCAAGACGCTGGGCTTCGAGAAGGTCTTTCTCGGCCTGTGCCTGATCGATCTGCTGCTGGGTTGTGGCATAAACCTCACCCTTCGGTATGAAAACGAGCGCAGAAACCAAAGCTGCGGTCAGCAGGCCGCTTATGAACTTATGACCTGCGTCCCCGCGTCTGTGCGGCTTAAATATGAGATTTTCACCGCGTCTTTTCATCATAATGAAATGCTTATGTTCCTGCCCGTTTCTTTGTACTGGGTATATTTGACGCCTGCTGCATCAAACATTCTCTTTGCGGCCAGATTGGTATCCGTGCCGTTGTATTTGTCGCTGTGATAAACAACTTCCTTGATACCGGCCTGGATTATGGCTTTCGCACATTCATTACAGGGGAAAAGAGATACATAGAGGATCGTGTCTTCAAGAGAACCTCCCCTGTAATTAAGTATCGCATTCAGTTCACTGTGCGTTACATATGCGTATTTATTGGTTCCGGGATTTCCTTCCCTGCTCCAGGGGAATTCGTCATCACTGCATCCCTTGGGAAGTCCGTTATATCCCATTGAAAGAATCTTATGATCACGGCTTACTATGCAGCAGCCCACCTGGGTATTGGGATCCTTGCTCCTGAATCCGGAGAGATGTGCGACACCCATGAAATATTCATCCCAGCTGATATAATCTTCTCTTTTCTTATCTTCCATTATTTGGTACCGAAAATTCTGTCTCCGGCATCACCGAGGCCGGGAACGATGTAATTGTGGTCATTGAGCTTCTCATCAACCGCACCGATGAAGATATCGACATCGGGATGAGCATTCTTGAGTACTTCGATTCCGGTGGGAGCTGCGATGATGCAGAGGAAGTGAATGTTCTTGCATCCTCTGAGTTTGAGCATTGAAATAGCTTCAACTGCTGATCCGCCGGTTGCAAGCATGGGATCTACTACGAAGATCTCACGATCTGCACAGTCTGCGGGTATCTTACAATAATACTCTACGGGCTTGGAAGTATCGGGATCTCTGTAAAGTCCGATATGTCCGACCTTGGCGGTAGGAATCATGGAAAGCATTCCGTCCACCATTCCGAGTCCTGCTCTTAAAATAGGGATGACAGCAAGCTTCTTGCCGGCAAGCTGCTTAACTGTGGTCTTGCAGATGGGAGTTTCGATCTCTACATCCTCAAGCTTAAGATCACGAGTTGCCTCATAACAAATGAGCATTGCGATCTCACTGATGGTCTCGCGGAATTCCTTGGTTCCGGTCTCCTTTCTTCTGATAAATCCGATCTTATGTCCTATCAAAGGATGATCCATTACCACTATTTTTCCCATACTGCTTCTCCTTGTTTGCAAAACTTTTTATA
>JAEEXJ010000026.1 GCA_016291475.1 Lachnospiraceae bacterium
CTGATCTGCGAAGAGAAGATCTTCGACGAAGTTCCCGTCAAGAAGGAAGTCAAAGCGGCCGTAAGCGGTATCTACGTACTCGAGGTCAAGGGCCTCCACGGTAAGAAAGAAACCGAAGTCGTCAAGAAGAAGGGCATCAAAGCCTGGGTCGACAAGCTCCAGGAAAAGGCAGGAGCAAAACCTATCAAATAACAGAAAAACCGGTGAGGATTTCCTCACCGGTTTTTTTGATGACAAAAATGAAGCGTCTCCACTGTCATCATCTTATTGTTCTTTTACCGTACAGAGCATTCATGGTCTCTTCCTCGCGCTCGAGCCTTATCTGTCTCATGATTGATCTGCGCTGGTTGTCGATATGCTCGCCCGTCTCCAAAGCTGCCGCCTCGGGGTTTCTTTTTTCTATGGCATTAACGATCTTACGATGTTCCTTCACCAGATTATCGTGTCCGGAGGAATCCTTGATGTACTCATATCTGTATCTGTACATTGGAAGTGAAAGGGAGTCCTCAAGGCTGATAAGCCTGTCATTACCTGTAGCCTTAATGATCACATTGTGGAATTCCACGTCAGCCTGGGCAATCCTGCGGCTGTCATTGGTGGCAACGGCTCTTTCGAAATTGTCCCTCGCTTTCCTGAGCTCCGCAAGACCGTCGGATGTGATCCTCTCACAGGCAAGCTGCACGCAGAGGATATCCAGGGCACGTCTGACTTCCAGAACATCGGACATGTTCTTCTCCGTGATCTGGGATACCATGGCACCTTTTCTCGGGATCATGGTAACAAGTCCCTCAAGCTCCAGCATTCTGATGGCTTCTCTTATGGGCGTGCGGCTGACACCGAGCTTATCTCCCAGATGAACTTCCATAAGCCTTTCTCCGGGAGGATACTCTCCGGTAAGAATGGCCTGTCTGAGCTTGTTATATACTGAATCTCTTAAAGGTAGGAAATCTTCTTCCTTTGCCCCGGGCATATTCTTCTCCTTGAATTTTGTATACATAAATGAACGGATTGTACTGATTTTAGTACAATCCGCTTAATGGTGTCAACGTATTAAGGATTTTTCGGACTTGTTAAGGTAGTTACAAAGAGTTCCTCATCACGGCACAGTCCACTCTCCCTGACCTTGTCGATGGCTTTTGCCGCTTTATCTTCGTCTTCGAAAAAAGCAAATACGGTCGGGCCGCTTCCGGTCATAAGGGTCCCCACGGTGCCTGACCCCATAAAAATTTTCTTAATTTCATCAACCTCGGGGCATAAAGGAACGGTAACGTATTCAAGGACGTTTCCGAGGTACTTTGTAAATGATAAATCCTTCGAAGATTTAAATGCTTCCAGCATGGAATCCACGTTCGGATGGCATACTGTATCGAATATCTCATCCAATGATTTATAGATATTCCCCGTGGATACTCCGCGCTCCGGCTTTGCCACCGCAAGGACATGTTCGGGAAGTGGTGACAGAAATGTCAGTTTTTCACCTATTCCTTCTGCCAAAACCGTACCGCCTTCAACGCAGTAGGGAACATCAGCGCCAATCCTTACCCCTATCTCCCTGAGTTCATCATTCGAAAGTCCGCATTCAAAGAGTCTGTTCACGCCCCTTAAAGCGGCTGCCGCATCGGAGCTTCCTCCCGCCATCCCCGCGGCTATGGGAATATGCTTATCAAGAGATATGCTTACTCCTCCGGTGATTCCGCGCTTATCCATGACTGCTTTTGCAGCTTTATAGATCAGGTTGTCACCGTCTGCCGGAAGAGGACTTCCTCCAACATCTATCGTAATGCCGGACTCAGACTTTTCGAATGTCAGAGTGTCATATATGTCCACGGTCTGCATCACCATACGAACTTCGTGATATCCGTCGGGACGTTTTCCGGTCACATCAAGGCTCAAATTTATCTTGGCATATGCTCTTTCCGTTATCATATCTGTTCTCCCGAAGATTTCTTCTCATCAGATTTTATCATATCCGGATGTATATAAAAACGCCCTCCCTTTGCCAAGGGAGGGCAGCTTTGTCATCATGGATGATTTATCTGTTTAAATAGGTTGCAGGATCTGTTTCGCCGCTCTTTATTTTCTCAAACTTGTCCAAAACGGCGTCATAGGTCTTCTGAGAAATCTCGGGAAGCTTGCCGCCCCAGGTCTTTTCGGCCTGTTCGTAGCCCTTCTTGAATGCGTCGATCATACTGTCTGTTTTGTCGGGATCGCCGCCTGTCAGAGCCATGGCAAACTGTACAATACGGTCACTGGTTTTTTCAACTCCCCAATATCCGTCTTCTGCGATATCCGCCTGAGCCTGTGCCTTGGTCTCGGGATCAACCTCATAATCGCCACTCTTTAAGAATGACCAAATATCTGTTGCTTCACCGTACTTGGTGGCCTGCTGACCCAGGAGCTTCTCGACCAGTGATCTGAGGCTCTCGGTTCTGGCATCTGCCTCTGCCTTGAGCTTATCGATCATAGCGGTATTGGATCTGTAAACCTTATCTGTCTCGGCAGTCTTGCCCGAAGGTTCGTATACTGCCGCAGCCTCTTCTTTAACATCAGTGGTATTTGCGGCTTCTTTTGCCTTTGTCTGGGAAGTATAAGCCGAATACGCACTTGCTGCCTGAGAGGATGTAACTCCGTTTACATTCATAAATCTCTCCTTTCGCCTGTGGCATAACATGAATTTGCGCGGTCACATTATGCATAATCATCCGTGATTACATTATCTATATCGGAATCATGTTTCCGATTGTTTAGTGCTATAAGGAAATCTTACCATCCGCAGATTTTAAAAACAATTATTGTTATTTTTTAGACACAGCCTATGATCTCGTTAATATCCTCTATCTTGTGGTTATCCATGTATCTCTCGATTCCTTCGATACATTCTGTTGTAGCGTAAGGATTTACGAAATTCATCATACCGACAGCTACGGCCGTGGCACCTGCCATCATGAATTCAATGGCATCTTCTCCCGTTGCAACTCCGCCCATTCCTATAACGGGTATCTTCACGGCATGTGATGCCTGATAGACCATTCTTACGGCGATGGGTTTTATCGCAGGGCCGCTCATTCCGCCGGTCTTATTGGCAAGAGCAAAGCGCCTTCTTTCGATATCGATCTTCATTCCGGTGATGGTATTGATAAGGGACAAAGCATCTGCACCGGCACTCTCGGCGACTCTTGCCATCTCCGCAATATCCGTTACATTCGGGGTGAGCTTCATGATCACGGGCTTTTTGGTATGTGCCTTGATCTCTTTGGTGATATTCTCTAAGGCTGCCTTATCGGTTCCGAAGGCAATGGCGCCCTCTTTTACGTTGGGACAGGATACGTTGATCTCCAGCATATCCACTCTCTTTTCATCAGAGAGTCTCTCAACTACCTCTACATAATCGGATACGGATTTTCCGCAGACATTAACTATGACTTTCGTGTCATATTTTTCCAGGAAAGGAAGATCCCTTTCACAGAAAACTTCTATTCCGGGATTCTGCAGGCCGATGGCATTGAGCATTCCGCCGTATACTTCGCAGACTCTGGGTGTGGGATTTCCGGGCCAGGGAACATTTGCCACGCCCTTTGTTACTACAGCTCCGAGTCTGTTAAGGTCTACGAATTCGGAATATTCCATACCCGATCCGAAGGTTCCGGATCCTTCCATGATAGGATTTTTGAATGTGACACCGGCTATGGTGACTTCGGTTTTTCTCATATCTCCACCTCCGATGCTGCAAAAACAGGACCGTCAGTGCAGATCCTTGCATTATTTACATGTGAATGATGGTCTACTTCTTTGGTCTTAACGACGCATCCGAGGCACGCTCCTACGCCGCAGGCCATTCTTTCTTCAAGTGAGATAAATGCGGGCTTATCGCAGGCATATTCTTTAATAGCCCTGAGCATGGGAAGAGGTCCGCAGGAACATACGGCATCGAATTCGATCCCGTTTTCTCTGACAGCATCAAGAACATTTCCCTTGGTTCCGACGCTTCCGTCCTCAGAAGCGACATATGTGTCGGAATACTCTTTGAATTCATCGAGAAGAAAAGTCTTATCATCACGGTAACCCATCACCGATGTTACCTTGACGCCTGCTGCCTTAAGCTCTTTGGCAAGCTCCAGCATGGGAGGCACACCGATTCCGCCTCCGAGCAGAAGTACACCCTTTCCGCCCGCTTCCGAAGTCTTCTTAAGCTTTTCGATATCGTATCCGTTTCCGAGTACTCCAAGGAGCATTACTTCATCGTTTTCTTTTAAACCCGAGAAATCAGCGGTGCCTTTGCCTGCAACTCTGTACACGAGTCTGATGCTCTTTTTGTCATCGGATACTCCGCAGATACTGATGGGTCTGGGAAGAAGCGTGGAAGCGTCTTTGGTATACACCCCCACAAACTGTCCTGCTCCGGCTTCTTCGGCGATCTTTGTCTCGATCACAAGATCGAATATCCCGGGAGCGAGCTGCTTCTGGGATAACACTTTTCCTAATGTCTTACTTTTCATACTAACCCCTGTACACTATATTTCCTGACACAATTGTCATAACCGCGCGGCCTTTTAATTTCCATCCTATAAATGGAGTATTGTGTGCCTTCGATGCAAAATCATCTTCTACGGTCCACTGAACTTCCGGATTTATCAAAACCATGTCCGCGGGTCCGCCCTCCGCTATATATCCGGCATCCAGGTTATAAACCTCGGAGGGGCCGATGGTCATGAGTCTTAAAAGATCCATCATGGACAGATATCCCTTGTCCACCAGTTCGGTGATACCCAATCCCAGAGCAGTTTCAAGACCTATAATCCCGCTGGGCGCCTTGGTTATGGGAAGTGCCTTTTCTTCATTTGTATGAGGAGCATGATCTGTTGCGATCATATCGATGGTACCGTCTTTCAAGCCCTCGATTATAGCCATTCTGTCCTTCTCCGTTCTGAGGGGCGGATTCATCTTGGCAAGTGTTCCGTGGGTGATGACGGCTTCATCCGTAAGGGTAAAATGATGGGGAGTCGCCTCCGCATGGACATTAACGCCCTTAGCCTTGGCCTGTCTTACCGCAT
Organism: Lachnospiraceae bacterium; assembly: GCA_016291475.1. The sequence continues at coordinate 5,052 of JAEEXJ010000026.1, forward strand.
CAACACCCTCTGCCGTGGATATGTGCTGGATATCGACACTGACCCCGGTGCCCGAAGCAATCTCAAGGTCACGTCTGATAAGAGAATATTCGGCTTCAGAGGGGGATCCGCCTATTCCGAAATGGTCGGATGCCTTTCCTCTGTTTACGCCGTTATTAGTGATAAGTGAAGGATCCTCCTCGTGAAGGCTTACGGGAACTCCCAGAGAAGCCGCTTTGAGGAAAACCTGTTTAAGAATTCCGTGATCCATAATGGGCAGGCCGTCATCCGTGATGCCGACCGCTCCGGCTTTATGAAGGGTTTCAAGATCGGCAAGTTCTGCGCCTTTCATTCCGACTGTCGCATTACAGGTCACATATATGTGCAGGGGCATCTTTGATGCTTTATCCTGCATGTATTTAAGTGTTTCGACATTGTCGCATCTGGGATCGGTATTACCCATCATTACGACGGAGGTATATCCGCCTTTTATTGCAGATGCGGAGCCTGTCTCTATGTCTTCTTTGGCGGTAAAGCCGGGATCCCTGAAGTGGACATGTACATCTACAAGGCCGGGGGCTACTATAAGTCCCTCCGCGTCTACAATCTCATCGTCCTCTTCAGGTGTGATCCCGCCGTCAGATTTAAGTACTATTTCAGCGATGCGTCCGTCACTGATCCTCAGATCCGCTTTCGCCTGAAGATTGCTCTTCGGGTCCATCAGCAATCCGTTCAATATTACGATTCTGCTCAAGTTCTTTCTCCTTAAGATACTCCGCAGCATCATCCGGAATATCATCAAGGCTCTCAGATCCGGTATCGATGTTTACGGGCTGTTTCTTAAATAAGATATCATAAATCACGGGAACTATAAACAGCGTCATAAGGGTCGCATAAGCAAGACCGCCTATGATTACGATTCCCATGCCTTTACCGAGCTGTGATGAAAGCGAATCGCCTATGCAGAGCGAGCTTTCCGCCAAAATCGTGGTAAGTGCAGTCATCAGAATGGGACGCATTCTGGTCTTGCCGGCTGCGATAAGTGCATCGTGTCTGGAAAGACCGCCTATTCTAAGCTGATTTGTATAGTCTACATATACGATACCGTTATTAACGACGGTACCCATAAGTACCAGGAAGCCCATAAGAGCCATCATGGAAATGGGCTCACCCGTAAACTTCAGTCCCAGGAAACCTCCGGTAAATGCAAGAGGCACTGTGAAAAGAATGATGAAGGGGCTGAGCAGGCTCTGGAACTGTGCAACCATTATCAGATATACTAGGACAAGACCCAGGGCAAGAACGAGTGCCATCTGTTCGATCATCTGATTGGTGGTCTCGGATTCTCCGCCTACATCAAGGATATATCCGGAAGGCAGCTGGTAATTCTCAAGAAGGGGTTCAAGATCTCTGTAAAGAAGCGCATTGTTATACCCTTCGGCAACATCCGCTGTAATGTCCAGATAATAACTCATATTGAGTCTGTTGATCTGGTTCATGCCGTCCTCTTTGACAAGATTTGCATAACGGCTCAAAGGCTCATCCCTTGTTATCGCATTTCCGTCCTCATCCTCATCATCAATTGTAAATGTGTAATCCAGGATATTTCCGGCATCGAGAGGATCAAGATCCGTGATGATCTCGACATCAAGAGTTTCTCCCGCAAGCTTAATGCTGGATACTACAGAAGACGTGGTCAGCTTACCGTAAATGGCCTGATAGATCTGAGCAACGGTAAGACCGTCGTCAATTGCCGCATCTCTGTCAATATACATGTGGAGGATCTGCTTCGCGTCCTCATTTCCGTTGGAGATATTCACATAGCCGGGAACGGTTGCAACAATATCCATGATATCATTGCTGATCCGCTTCAGCTCCTCAATATCATCACCGAAGATCTGGAGAGAAAGTCCGCTTCCGAGGAGCTGGTCCATGGCATCCATTCCGGAAGTTACGGACAGGTCAACGTCCAATAAAGCAGCTGTCGCATTCATCGCATTCGTGATCCTGGCAACTTCCTCCTCACCTGCTTCATCATTTTCGCAAAGAACCATGACCGAGAAACTTCTGAAGTTATCCGAACTCGATCCCGCCATAAGAGTCTCATCGGCGTTTCCGCTCATTACACAGACTGTATCGATTCCCTCGATGGCTGACATGGTTTCAATGAGCAGAGTCATCTTCTCGTAATTCTCTTCTCTTGTGGTCTCCTCACCGAATGTAACGGTACCCTGGATCTGGCTGGAGGATGCACTGGGTATCATTACGATTCCCGAGCGAAGCGCGATTATTACGCTGAATGCAAGCAGACCTATGGCAAGACCGAGGGGCAATATCTTAACTTTCAAGCTGAAAGAAAGTGCTTTTCCGTATGCATCCAGAATTTTATCAAACAGCTTATGCTCCTTGGGCTTGGTTCTCTTCAAAAGAGTTGAACATGCCGCCGGAACAACCGTCATTGAGATCAAAAGCGATGACAAAAGGGTGTAAATGATCGTAAGTGCAAGGGGCATCATCAATTCCCTGATAAGTCCCTCGGTATATACCATCGGGAAGAATACACAGATGGTGGTGAGCGTCGAAGCAACCACCGCTCCGAACACCTGCCTTGCACCCTGAACCGAAGCTCTCGGAGCTTCTATACCTCGGCCCCTTAGTCTGTATATATTCTCCATTACAACAATGGAGTTATCTACGAGCATACCTATACCAAGGCTCATTCCGAAGAGGCTCATCATATTCAGCGATACACCGCTGAAATACATGGCAACGAGCGCGGTGAGGACACTGAGAGGAATGCTTATTGCAACAACAATGGTAGGAAGTACATCCTTAAGGAATATTGCGAGTATGAGTATCGCAAGTCCGGCACCTATCAGCATGTTCTGAACAACGACCGAGAGGATCATCTCGATATAGGCACCCTGGTCCATGATGACCGTGATATCAAGTCCGGGATATTTTTCCTCGAGTACTTTTAACTCGTCGATACAAACATTTGCTACATCATTTGCTCCGGCTTCGCTGCTCTTGAAAATACTGAGGATAACTCCGTCGTTTACGCCAAGCTTGGTGAAGGTAACATCGGAGTTATCTATTACGGTGATATTGGCAACATCTCCGAGAAGTACAGGGCCCACACCATCCAATACAACAAGGGGAGTACGTTCCATCTCCTCTATGCTTTCGAATTCGTTACCTATCTTAAGGAGCCATGAATTGTCATCCTTATCATCGATATATCCGACAGGCATGTCGAAATTCTGGGCATAAATAAGCTGGGACAGAGTCTGAAGAGTGATCAGTTCATCCGAATTAGCTTTCTTAAGAGCTTCCTGTCTCTGAACCTCAAACTGGGCAAGTCCGTCGTTAAACTGCTCGACGGCATCATAATATGATTCCCATCCGTCATTGATCTGTTGCTGACCGTCATTTATCTTATCCTGTCCGTCAGCGATCTGATCGTAACCGTCCATGATCTGATCGTATGCATCATTGATCTGATCCTGTCCGTTCTCGGCCTGTTCTCTGGCTGCTTCAAGCTGCTGCTGAGCGATGGAGATCTGAGCTGAGGCGGAACCAAACTGAGTTGCCAACTCCATTCGTGCTCTGTCAAGATCAGCTTGACTATGAATTCCTGCCTCATTGAGCATGGCCTCAATCATAGCTATACTCATTCCATTTTTAGCCAATTCAGATTCTATAGCATTCATTCCGTTTGCTACTGACAAGAGTGGCTCGACAGATGGATCCATTCCAAGCTCTACCATAGAATCATATTGTGTCTTTAATGCTTTATATGCGTTAAGGGCATCCAAGCCTTCTGAAGCTAACGCTAATTTTTCATAAGCCTCATTCTTTGCTTTTTCGAGATCCGCTTTCTTTTCATCCAGTTCTCTTCTGGCATCATCGATCTCTTCGATCGAATCCACAAGGTCGTACTGGGAATCTATAAGATCCGCATATGCATCGGTAAGTTCCTGAAGGCTTTCGTTCAGATCCAGCTGTGACTGGTTGAGATCGTTTTGCGAATCAACCAGCTGCTGTCTCGCATCGTCGAGATCATCCTGATTTTCCATGATCTCGTCATACGCATCTTCAAGCTCTCCTTCAGCGTACGCATAGATCTTCTCATTAAGTATGTCTACTTTTTCCTGATCCAGCTGTATCTGAACAGTCTTTTCGATAAGACCGCTGGGGGTTACTCTTGCAACACCGTCCTGTCTTTCGAATGCCGGAACCACAACATCTTCCGTAAATCTGGACAGTTCCTCGATACTCATTCCGTCATAGGATACGGCGAGATACTGGTTGGCCAGCATATCGGTGGAAAGTTCCAGTATGGAAGGGATTCCAACTTCTTCGGGCCATGTGGCTCTTACAGTATCTATCTGTGTGTAGATCTTGACCATAACGGAATCAAGATCAGTTCCGGATGCGAACTCCAATTCCACGATTCCGTAATTTTCGTAGCTCATGGAATAGATATTCTTGACACCGGATATGGTTCCAAGCGACTGCTCCAAAGGTTTGGATATGGTATCTTCGACCGATTCGGGAGATTCACCGGGATATGCGGTGATCACCAGAACATAGGGAAGTGATATGTGAGGAAGCAGATCCATCTGCATCCTCAGAATACTTACTACGCCGAGCACGATCATGATGACAACCATGACCAGTACCGTAAACGGCTTTTTTACACTTAATTTCGACATTTTTTCACCCTCAGTGCCTTGCACATCTTAAGCGCGGCATTCTTAAACTGTTCTTCGTTGACGTATCCGAAATTTACAACATATCTGTTATCGGAATAGTCCGATGGTTCGTAGCAATACTCTTTTAACGGATTTATAAGCACTCCGTGTCTGGCAAGTACTTCCCGGTACTTATCATCCGTATCCGTCTTACATTTGAGAATAAAAGTCATACCGCTTCCGTCGCCTTCTATCTCAAAGCTATCGGCGATCGGTTTTTCCATGGCAATATCAAATATGGCTTTTTTTCGCTTTTTGTAATAATTTCTGACCCGGTTTAAATGTCTTTCGTAATATCCTCCGGAAATAAACGACGCAAGTGTCAGCTGTTCTAAGGTCGAGACGCTTCCCGAATGATACATGAACTTATCCATGAATAAGTCATAAAGCTCGGCAGGCAATACCATGTACGCGATCCTTATTGACGGGGACAGTGTTCTTGAAAATGTATTCATATAGATCACTCTGTCCTGCTCATAGGATACGACCGGCGGTACGGGCCGCCCTTCAAATCTGAACTCAGAATCATAATCGTCTTCTATGATCCATGCGGATTCTTCCTCTGCCCAGGATATCAGCGACGCCCTTCTGGGAGCACTCATTACACATCCGAGTGGGAAATGGTGAGAAGGAGAAACGTGCAAGAGCTTTATCCCTTTTCCCTTAAGTTCCGATGTGATAAGGCCGTTTTCATCCACGGGAAGGTGATGGCATTTATGCCCGCTTCCCTCAAAAAGCCGTCCTATATTTCTGTATCCGGGATCTTCCAGTGCAACCGCAGTATCCTTATCGAGAAGACTTAGGAGAACATTGCACAGGTATTCCGTTCCGGGACCGACTATTATATGCTCCGGATCGGGTGCGAATCCTCTCGATCTTTCAAGATAGCCGGCAATGGATTCCCTGAGTTTCTGAAGCCCTCTTACTTCAGGAGCCTTTATGCACTCACTTCGTTCCTCAGAAAGTATCCTCCTGGCAAGTTTAGACCAGGTATCAAAAGGAAATGTCTCCTCCGGAAGGCCGCTGTTCGACAGATTGACCGTCTTGCTTGCTGCTTCTTTCTTTTTACACAAGAACCTTTTGACGGGGCAGTTGTCTTCCCTTCGCTTTTTGATCCCCGTTTCGGGAATGAGGTCTATGTCCCGGGATACGAAATATCCGCTCTTTTCCCTGCTCTCTATATAACCTTCGGTCACAAGCTGTGCATATGCATTTGCCACCGTTATCTCAGCGATACCGTTATCAAGTGCCATCTGCCTTCTGGATGGGAGCTTATCACCGCTCTTCAGCTTTCCGGAGATGATCTCATTGCGAATGCTTTCATAGAGATACTCGTATATGGGCTTTGCGCCTTTTTTCTGTAAATTAAAAATCATCTTAAACTGGTATTATAAAAAAAATCTAAAATGGGTGTACCAATAGAACCAGTTTCAGATTATACTTTGTAAAAATCTAAAATACAATAAACAAAGTATTAAAGGAGTCTTACAAAAAATGAAACGCATCGCCACTATTCAGGACATATCATGCATCGGAAAGTGCTCTCTCACCGTAGCACTCCCCATCATTTCCGCTACCGGCGTAGAGACCGCCATAGTTCCCACCGCAGTTCTGTCCACACATACGCAGTTCTCCGGTTTTACTTTCAGAGACCTTACCGATGACATGGAGCCCATCAGGGATCACTGGAAAAAAGAAGGCTTTAAGTTCGACGCACTCTACACAGGCTATCTTGGAAGCCTCCGCCAGATAAATATCGTAAAGAGCTATTTCAAAGAGTTCGGTCAGGAAGGTACTTTCAAGATCGTAGATCCCGCAATGGCCGATAATGGAAAACTTTATTACGGATTTGATGAAAACTTCGCCCGCGAGATGGGAACGCTTTGTGCCGAGTCCGACATAGCCCTTCCGAATATCTCGGAAGCTGCTCTCATGCTCGGTATCGAATATCCCGGAGAAGATGCATCCGAAGAAACCGTTAAGGATATTCTTAAAAAGCTTACGGGAATTGGTATCAAATTCCCGGTCATCACCGGCGTAACCCTCGCAGACGGAACCTTCGGATTTATCGGATACGATTCCGCCAAAGACGAGTTCATCAGCTACGGTGCGGAAAAGATCCCTTACAAATCTCACGGAACCGGCGATGTATATGCCAGCGCCTTCACCGGAGCCCTCGTAAACGGAAAGAGCGTGTATGATGCCCTTGTCATCGCAGCTGATTTCACTACCGCCTGCATCAGGAATTCATACAACGATCCGGACAGAGTTAACTACGCCGTAAATTTCGAGCTTGAGATTCCTTACCTTCTCAAATTGCTCGGAAAATAAAACGGATAGATCTTTTAGCCGAGATCTCCTTATATAAAAAACCGGGTGTTCCGTTACGGACACCCGGTTTTTGATTAACTCTGTTCTTTTACAATTTTTACAATTCTGCTGGTTCCGAGTCTGGATGCACCAAGCTCAATGAACTTCTCGGCATCCGCAATGGAGCTTATTCCGCCCGCAGCCTTGATCTTAACTCCCTTTCCGACATGCTTTGCAAAAAGCTCTACATCGGCAAATGTCGCACCCGCGGTGGAGAATCCGGTTGAGGTCTTGATGTAGTCCGCCCCTGCCTCCGTTACGATCTCGCACATCTTGATCTTCTCTTCATCCGTAAGCATGCAGGTCTCGATTATAACCTTGAGAATGTGATCTCCGCACGCCTGCTTAATGAGATTGATCTCCTGCTTAACGTAAGCGTAGTCCTTGCTCTTAAGTCTTCCGATATTGATGACCATGTCGATCTCATCGGCGCCCTTGTCAAGTGCATCAAAGGTCTCAAGTACCTTGACGGTGGTAGTCATGTTTCCGTTGGGGAATCCGATGACGGTGCAGATCTTCATTCTGTCGCCCACATATGCCTTGGCATCTTTTACATAGCAGGGAGGAATGCATACGGACGCAGTATGATATTTGATTGCATCGTCGCAAAGTGCTTTGATGTCATCAAATGTTGCATCCTGATGTAAAAGAGTATGATCACAGACAGAAAGGATCTTTTCGATTTCCATATATGCCTCCCCTGTAAATATGAGCTACGGCAATAATATTACCACAAAGTTACGGATTTCAAAAATAAAAAATCCCGCCCTCATCGGGCGGGACAAAATATTTATCAGTCTAATACGTTCTTAACACCTATGATGTTGCTCATGAAGTATACGGAATTTACTTCCAGGCCTCTTCTCGGATTGGACTCCTGAACGATCTGTCCGTTTCCGATGTAGAGAGCTACGTGCGAGCATCCGCCGTATCCGTAGCAGATGATGTCACCGGGCTGGGCCTCGGCGAGGGATACGCTGCGTCCTGCGGATGAATACTGTCCGGAAGGAGTTCTTGCTACGCTTATACCAAAATCTCTGAGGACGTAGCAGGTAAATCCCGAGCAATCGGTTCCCGCAAGGCTCTGGCCTCCGAGGATGTAAGGATTTCCGACAAACTGAAGAGCATAATTTACGATTGCCATTCTGAGCTCGGAAGTCGATGCGTAATCAGTGGAAAGATCCGGCAGGGTAAGATTCTCGGCAGGTGCGGTATATGACTGGGTACCGCCGTTTCCGTTCGAAGTGGTCGCTCTTAAGTTCCTCTCTCGCTCCGCAGCTTCCTCTTCCCTGATCTCTTCAATGGTTCTTGCGGTCTTATATTCCTCGGTGATGGTGATGTAATCGGCGGATACATATCCTACCTTGTCCCCGGAATAAACGATCTTTATCCAGTTCATTCCGTCATCATCGGGATCGTCGGACTCTTTGGCTGCCAGATATACTCTGGGATCCATTCCGTCTTCAACAACGACTCTGTATCTCTCTCCTCTGGTCACATAGGTGAGGCACTCGGAATCGATGGAGGCTTCTTTTCTGACATTAAGCTGGCTTACAAGGATCTCGGCGAAGTACTGAGTGTGCTCTTCGAGTCTGTTATATGCGGCAACACCGGTAACCACGAAATTCGATAATACATATCCTTCTGTCTGACCGCTTCTGACGTGTATCCACTCATCATTGTCATCATCGGGATCCGGATCGTCAGCGATGGTCTCATCGACACCATCGATAACGGAACCTACACTTCCGTCATACATACGGCCTACTATGGAATATTCGGTTCCGGGACCGGAACGTACATTACAATACTTGGGATCTGTTTCGAAAAGAGCTATTGAAAGTGAAAGATATTCTTCTTCTATGACATCAGCGGGATCTGTGATCTGTGCAACGGAATCGGATGTTGTGCCTTTCTCATTAAGGGTGTGGGACGTGGTATTGAGTTCTCTGGAAGCTCCGCCCGATACCATTACCGCAGCTTCCGTATTAACGGGAAAAAGCACAGCAATGGCTGTGCCTGCAATAAAAGCTGATGTACTTATAAGTAATTTCTTTAAATTCATATTCATAGTCTGATTCGGTCGAACAAGTCCATTATACCTGCATTATTAAAAAATGCAACAATTTTGTAACATTTTCGAAATATCCCTTAAAAAACAGCGTCAAAACTTGTAACAAGTTGCGTTTGACCCCTGTAAATGTTATATTTTTGAGGTTATTAGGGCCTGTAATTGCCCGAAATTGGAGAAAAAAATGAGATCTTCTGATATAAATACCTATTTAAAGAAAAAACGCCGCAAGAGAATGATGCGGGTAAGCATTTTCCTGGCCTTATTCGTACTTATGCTTGCACTCGGCTATGTATTTTTGATAAAACCCATATTTCATGAAGGGGCTTCAGTAGCGGATAACCCGCCCCCCACTGAGGAGCCGCAGCTTCCTTCGGACCCCATGGAAGGAACAGCCATCCCGGAAGAGACACTTGTACCGGAGCCTGAGGAAGAGCCCTTTGAGGAGTTCGATATTCACGTAATGATGGTAGGAGACGATCTTCTCCACATGGGACTAGTCAATCAGGGTATTCTCGCTGACGGGACCAGAAATTACGATTTCCTTTTCAAGGACATACTTGATTACATAGATGCCGCAGACATTGCCATCATCAACCAGGAATCACCCATAGGCGGCAACGAGAGAGGTTTTTCCGGATATCCCGCATTCAACTCTCCCACCGAGGCAGCGGATGCAATAGCCAAGGCAGGCTTCGATGTCGTGCTGACAGCAACTAACCACGCATACGACCAGGGGCTGGGAGGACTTATCTATTTCCATGATTATTTCTATAAGTATCCCGGGATAAGCGTTGTCGGAACACACAGCAACCTTAATGAGGATTCCAGAACCTCCCACAGAGGTTCCTACTGGATCGACAAATACGGTGTAAGCCCCAACGACAGGCCCAGATTCGACGACCTGCAGCTGGAACCCGAGGATATGGTTAATACCTCGGCTTTCGTAATAAGGGAGGTAAACGGGGTTAAGATAGCCATTCTCAATTACACCTACTCCCACAACTGGGCAACCTGGGCTAACGGACTGGACGGATATCTCAACAGACTCTGTTATTACGATCCCGCTACCAGAGAGATTGATTTTGACACCATCAACCCCGAAGTCCTCGAGGACATTAAGCTGGCCAGGGAGGTCTGTGACATCGTTATAGTATGTCCTCACTGGGGATATGAATACTCATTCGAGCCCTGTGCTTACCAGAAGGATTTTGCAAGGCAGATGATAGATGCCGGTGCCGATGTAATAATCGGAGCACATCCCCACATCGTAGAGCCCGTTGAATATATCACCACCGATAACGGAAATTCCGGACTTTGCTACTACTCCATCGGAAACTTCATCCACTGCCAGATTCAAAACTACACCAGCTTTGAAGGAATGGCATGGGTTACGATCCACGTAGACAAAGACGGTGCAAAGGTTGACCTTGATAACAGCGGAGCTCTTCCCATGGTCGAGTATCAGACCTGGGGGCCCCTTTATATTCAGGGTGTATATCCCCTCGAAGACTTCACTGCGGATATGGCATCACACCACGCGGCAAACTTCAGGGACGGAGGCGGAATGAACTTAGACCTTCTTCACCAGTGGGACAGCAATCTCTTCGGCCCCTATTCCCTGACAAAAGAAGACATTCTCGGTCCTCAGACAACTTAAAGGCATAAGAAAACCCGGAAGGATTCATCCTTCCGGGTTGTTTTATGAAATTTCTTACAGGTTTTCGAGATAATCGACTGCGGCATCTATCTGATTGTCGCTTCCGTCTTCATAATAAAGATTTCCGTCAAATTGCACCTCAATGGCGGGTATGATTCCCACACCGTTTATGGCGGTTCCGTTTGGAGTGTAATACTGGTTGGTAGTGAACTTGACGCATGATCCGTCGCTCAAGTAGTAGAAATCCTGTACGAGTCCTTTACCGAATGTGGTGGTGCCCATTGATATGGCCATTCCGTTATCGATAAGAGCTCCCGCAAGTATCTCGGATGAGCTTGCGGTATAGCCGTCGGTGAGAATTACGATGTTGCCCTCAAACTCATGAGATCCGTCACAGGTATATTCCTTCATGGTTCCGTCGGAACTTTCTATGGAGACTATAATTCCCTCGCACATAAGCTCCTGCGCAACTTCAAGAGCTACCCTGAACAATCCGCCGGTATTCGTTCTCAGGTCAAGTACAAGGTCTTTCATTCCCTGTGATCTGAGATCGGACATCGCTTCCTTAAACTGATCCGTGGTAACATCATCAAAATCCTTTATCCAGATATATCCGACGCTATCCGATGCCATGTAATAGTCTACGTCTATCTTCTTGAGCTTCTTTCTTACAGCTGAAATATCAAGGGTCTCACCCGTCTCTTCTCTGTATACGGTAAGGACAACCGAGGAATTCTCGGGACCGCGTACCATCGCCGCTACGTCATATCTGTCGATTCCGACAACGCTTTCTCCGTCAACCGCGATCAAGACATCTCCTATCTGAAAACCGGCTTCCTCCGCAGGGGAATCTTCATAAACACCGGATACATATACGCTTCCGTCTTCCTTGGCCTTAAGAAGAATTCCAAGGCCGCAGAAATCACCGTTGTAATCCGCAAAAAGATCTTTGATCTCATCGGCGGTGTAATACTCTGCATATTTGTCGCCGGTTCCGTCCAATAGTCCATCCAGCATTCCGTCTCTGAGGGCCTGATCATCATAATCATATATGGAATGCGCATCCAGGTATGCGTAGATAGCTTCCGCCTTGGCCATAACCTCCGCATCAACTATTCCCGCACCTCCGGCAAGATATAGGCGCCTTGTAAAAAGAAGTGCAAAAAAGGTTCCAACGCACAAAAGAAGCATCACCAGCATTCCGGTCAAAAAACCAAGCCTGAAGGGACGCTTCTTTTTTTCTTTTTTAACGGGAGCAGGTGACGCCTGCTGCAGGTTTTCCTCCTGCACAGGCTCCTGCGTATTGATTATATTATCCTGATCACTCATATTCCGCTTTCCGATCACTTGCCCAGATAAGGCCAGGGTGAAGTGTATTCTCCGTTTCTTCTTACTCCGAAGTGAAGATGGTTTCCGGTGGAAATACCTGTGGAACCTACGGCCGCAATGGTCTGACCCATGACAACCTTGTCTCCCTTCTGAACATACAGTGCCGAACAATGCTCATATACGGTATATAATCCGTCACCATGATCGATCATTATGTAATTGCCCATGGCACCCGAATAGGATGCGGCAGCGACCTCACCATCGTATGCGGCATAGATATCGGTTCCGTATGCAGCAGCGAAATCTATTCCTTTATGGAATGTACTTGCGCCTGCGGTAGGTGCATTTCTGGGGCCGTAATCCGATGATACATATTTGTAGGATGCAAGAGGGAAGAGGAACTGTCCTCCGTCATATCTGAGTCCGTTGGCACTTGCAAGCCTTCTTCTTTCTTCCTCGATAGCTTTGGTAAGTGCTTCAATCTCGGCATCACGTGCGGCAATCTCCGCCTGGTATGCATCAATCTCTGCCTGGGTCGCATTGATCTGAAGGTTATAGCTGTCAATCTCCGCGTTCTTTTCGTTGATCAGGGTTTCCTGATTCTGCTCTTCCTGTTCCGCTGCAGCCTTAGCCTCATCAAGGATCTCTTTCTGAAGATCAAGCTGCTCTTTACAAAGTGAAATGTACTCGACATTTGCCTTGTATTCTTCCCAAAGGCTTTTGTCGTACTGAACTACTTTTTCGATATAATCCGCACTGTTTAAAAGATCTCTCAGGCTTCTTGCGGAAAAAAGCATATCTATCATGCTCTTATCGCCCTGCTCGTACATGAGCCTCATTCTGACGATCATCGCATCATGCTGGATGGCTTCGGTCTCCTCGGCAGCCTCAAGCTCCGCTTCCGTCCGGGAGATCTCGTATTCCTTGGCAAGGATCTGCTCATTCAGTGCGGCGATATTGTCCTGCATAGCCACAAGCTCTGCGTCGAGTTCTGTTACATATGCATTAAGATCGCTCCTGAGGGAAGCAAGCCTGTTCTGGCTTGCATTAAGATCCGTAACCCTTCCGGCAAGCTCCGCTCTCTGGGCATTGGCTTCTTCGATCTCACGCTGTTTCTCCTGGATCAGGGCATTTGTATATGTGGCACCATGAACAGGAACCTGCTCTTCGGTATGAATATACCAGGAAAAGGCAAGCACGACCGCAGAAACCAGGCATACTGTTTTTTTGATGCTTCTCTTTTTGATCATATAAAGATCACCGTTTTAAATCATACTTTAAGATACTTGCGTACTGTGATGAAACTTCCCAAAAAGCCCATTCCGACCGCAATTCCTATGGAAAGAGGTACAAGAACGTTAAATATCTCCGCGACAGTCAGGAAGCTTAATATGGAACTGAGCATCTCAAATCTGGTAGTGAGCATATTCAGAACATAGTCATACAGATAGTAGATAAGTCCCAGAGGAACAACCGCACCTATCAGTCCGATCATGATTCCTTCGAGTACGAAAGGTGCTCTTACGAAAAAGTCTGTTGCTCCGATGTACTTCATGATCCCAATCTCCTCGGCTCTTACGGATATACCTACTCTGACCGTGTTGCTGATCAGGAATATACTTACCGCAAGAAGGATCAGGATGATCGCACCGGATACATATACAAGCATCAGATTGAATCCGGAAAGGGTAGATGCAACTACTTCCGAATATCTGACCAGTCTTACCTCGGGTTTTGTCTGAAGCCATCCCACGAGCTGATCCTGAAGACTAACCGCGCGAAGGAATACTTCATAGTTATGCTCGCCCTTAAGAGGGTTCTCGAGAAATCCCTCCTGGTAATCGGGACCGAGATAGATGGGGCCGAATGTTGCCCAGATCTCTTCGTCTGAATGGAACACAACATCCCTTACCTCGGGACGCTGGAGAAGCTCCTGTCCGAATGCATCGATCTGTGCATCGGTAACATCTTCATTGAAAAATACGGTGACGGAAACTCCCTCTTCAACCGTATAGAGAATATGCTGTGCATTCGAAACTATGGAATAAAACATACCGAGCAAAAACAGGCATGCGCTTATGGTTGCGACAGAGGCAAGGGTGTACCATCCGTTCTTGAACATATTACGGATGCCCTGCCAAAGTGTATACAGAAAGGTTCTAATCTTCATTTACATATTCCCCTTCCTGCTCATCGCTGATTATTTCGCCGAGCTTCATCGCCACAACTCTCTTTTTCATAGAGTTGACTATGGTGGGGCTGTGAGTTACGACGATTACCGTGGTTCCCTGCTCATTGATCTCAGCAAGAAGATCCATGATATCCCATGAGTTGTTTGGATCCAGGTTTCCGGTAGGCTCATCGGCAAGAAGAATGGAAGGCTTGTTGACAAGAGCTCTCGCAAGAGCAACTCTCTGCTGTTCGCCTCCCGATAATTTTCTGACGTTGGCTTTATATTTTCCCGCAAGTCCGACCATGGAAAGTATGCTCGGAACATTGCGTCTCATTTCTCTTGAAGGTACTTCAATGATACGCTGCGCAAAGGCAACATTTTCATATACATTTCTGTCTTTGAGAAGTCTGAAATCCTGGAAAACCACTCCGAGATTTCTTCTGAATTTGGGGATCTGTGAGTGACGAAGCTTTCTGGTATTCTGTCCCATTACGAATACGTCACCGCCGGTGGGGAGGATCTCTCTTAAGAGAAGCTTTATCAGGGTCGATTTACCCGATCCGCTGTCTCCTACGATGAATACGAATTCGCCTTTATCTATTCTGAGAGTAACATTCTTGACCGCAGGATTACCTTTCTCCGGGTAATTCATGCTTACATTGTCAAGGAAAATGATACCGTTCTCTTCAATGAACTGATCTCTCTCAGCTCTTCTTCTTTCTTTTCTGGTCATTTGTCCTTACCTGTTAAAATTCGTTCTTTTTCATATATTTCATGTACTTGACGACCATGAGCGCAATCTTGAAAGTGATCGCATCGTCAAATACTCTCAGGTCAAGCCCCGTTGTCTTCTGGATCTTATCAAGCCTGTAGACAAGGGTATTCCTGTGTATGAAAAGCTGTCTGGAAGTCTCCGATACGTTGAGTGAATTTTCGAAGAACTTATCGATGGTGGGAAGGATATCATCGTCGAATTCATCAATATCCTTGCCGTCAAAAATCTCTTTGATAAAAAGTCTGCAGAGGGGAATGGGAAGCTGATAGATAAGTCTTCCGATACCGAGTCCGCTGTAAGAAACAACTTCTCTTTCCTCGAAGAAAATCCTTCCTACATCGGCTGCCATTCTGGCTTCCTTGTAGGAACGGCTTACTTCCTTGATCTCGGAAGCGATGCTTCCGTAAGCGATCTTGATACCCATTGCTCCGGCATCCGCAAGAGCATCTCTGAGGCCTGCTGTCATTTCCTCGATCTCGGCTTCCTGCATATCAAGTCTGGACATAGGCTGCTCAAGTTCCATGACCACAACAACATCTGTCTCGTCAACTGCGGTAACGAAATCTCTGGGTCTTGCCTGACAATAATTTCTGACAGTCTCCAGAATATTGATGTCCTTGGTATTTGCTGCCTCGGTGAGTATCACAACCCTGGGGGTATCATTGGCAATATGAAGCTTCTTTGCTCTGCTGTAAATATCAACCAAAAGAAGGTTGTCCAGAAGCAGATTCTTGAAGAAGTTGTCCTTATCAAATCTTTCTCTGTAAGCAACCGAAAGACTCTGAACCTGGAATGCGGCCATCTTGCCGAGGGTATATACGTCCTCTCCGGCACCCGCAACTGCAAGTACATATTCAAGGGACTGATCGTCATAGATCTTGAAATACTGATTTCCCTTGATCTCCTGTGAATCGGCTCCCGATGCGGCGAACTCGCCGGCATCCCTGAGAAGTCCGGGAATCTCTCCGGTTGAGACTACGGTCCTGCCTTCCGGATCGGTTACCGCAAGATCCACCCTTGCTATAGATTTAAGTCCGTCTAAAGTTGCCTGAAGTATCTGATTGGATATCATAAAATGCCCCTAAAAAAATTAGTTTGACAATTGTTACATATATATTAAACCCCAACTCATAATATATAACAAATTGCACAAGAATACAAGAAATATATGTTAAAAATTGGCAAAAAATTACACCCCGAGGTTATCGGGGTGTTAAAAACTGTTCAAAAACATTTATACAGATATGTCAATATTTCCACCTACAGCAGGATTAACGCTTCTCTCAAGCGCTGCGGAATCAAGCATCTCAACCATGCCCTGACCCAGATCCCTGTTGGTGTCGAGTGCTTTTGCCAAAACTGCCGTGCTTACATCGGCCATCGTCATTGAGTTTTTAAAATTGACCGCCATCTGAACAAGTCCCATATCCATATGCGCTCCTCGGGGAGATACTCATTCCCTCTTTATGTAAACTGATGATACCACGGTCTAAAACTTATTACAATAAATGAATTCTTAATTTCTCAGAGAAATGGTGCCATCCCCGATATCGATCTTGTCTTCTTTGAGAAGTTTTCCGACGGCACGCTTGAATTCATTCTTACTCATACCGGTCTTCTCCCTGATGAGTTCCGGATCGCTCTTATCATAAAAGTCAAGCTTTCCGCCTGCTGCCTTAAGCATCTCGAAGATCTTTTCCGCATCTTCGTTTCTCTGCATATATCCCTTGTCACGAACGGCAAGTTCAAGTCTTCCGTCATCCATGACCCTTGCAACCCTTGCGGTAACTTTCATTCCGGCAGTAAGTTTCTCGGCTGAACCGAACATCTCCTTCTTGGGAATGAGTGCGGAATACTTATCATCAACGGCAACAAAGGCCCCGAAATTATTACTGATAAGATAAAGCGTTCCTACGACTATGTCGTCTTTTTTATAATCGGACCTGTCTTCGAGGCTCCTGTAAACATCCATCTTGGCGCAGAGTCTGTCGGATTTGTCGGCATACATGGTGACAAGGATCTCATCCCCCTGCTCTACCTTGTATGTCTGCTGGGCATACGGAAGGAAAAGATCCTTTTCCAGTCCCCAGTCCAGGAAAGCTCCGATCTTGGTCACCTGCACCACCTTAAGTCTTGCCAAACCGCCGATCACAAGCTTCGGAACCTGAAGAGTTGCGATCTGCCTGTCCTCGGAATCACGGTAAATAAAGGCATCGAGCTTATCTCCGATCTCAGTCCCCTCGGGAACGCGGGATGCGGGGAGAAGCACCCTTTCCTTATCGGATTCGGAAGAGCCCTCTTCAGCAAGGTATACTCCGAAATCAACCTTTTTTACTACAGTCAGTTTTTGTAAATATCCTGTTTTTATCATTTGAATTCCATTACGGCATATGGCTTGCCGTCCTTATCTTCGAGAGAAACGATATATCCGTCTTCAATCTCTACAAGTCTGGGATAGATAATATCTCCGAGAAATGCCTGGGAGAGATATCCGACCCTTATTTCTTTTATCTTAACACCTTCCGGAAGAAATGATGCACCCATTGCAACATATTTTCCGTTATTTACATGATGATTCGCATCCAGATGCACATTCTGTATCGTTATGGGAAGCTGTTTTTCTCCGCCTTCGGGCACTGCGATCTTGCGCTTGAAGGGTCCCATCTTAAGAGGCTCTTCCAGAACGTATCTTTCATGCATCAGCTCGTTTGTCCTTACGGGGAGGTAGGTTTCGGTACTAAGGAGTGACCACACGGATGATGCCCTTACAACGGTCTCTCCGTTCATCTTAAGTCCGAAGCATCTTTTCCCAACAAATCCCTTGAATTCATAAGGGAAAGTAAAGATCGTAACATGGTCGCACAGCTGAGGAAGCGAATCTATCTCAACCTGCCAGTTATTGATAACCCAGAAAAAATTGTTCTCCCTGCAGTAATCAACACCTATTCCCAGATCCTCCGACTGAAACGTTGAGCAGTCCTGAAACAGATCGATAAGCGCGGGGATGGTAAGTATTTTATTTTCATCTACCTGATGATATCCTATTCGGATGTCATATTCGTACATCTGCTTTGCTCCTTAGAAAAACGTATTGAGAATTACCTCGGAAAAACATCCGAGCAGGAAAAGGATCATACCGACATTGATGAAAACGGTCTTAAATCTCTTTCCCGAAGGAATCCTGTATGTTCCGGGATTGATCCGGACACGGCCTCTTGCAACGGTAACGATCAGGATGACCACTCCCGCTATCATAAGTCCGAAGATCAATAAAACATACCCTCCGTACAGG
Organism: Lachnospiraceae bacterium; assembly: GCA_016291475.1. The sequence continues at coordinate 23,458 of JAEEXJ010000026.1, forward strand.
AAGAAAACATCCATATTTCCCATGATAAACTCACTGAGCGCATTCGGATCACCGCCTGCCATCACTTCATCAAGCCCGCCCAGTGCAGCGGAATTCAATAAAAGCAGCGGAAGTACGCTTCCCATGAAATTTGCGACCACATGGTATCCGATGGTAATAAAAATATTTCCCGTTTTCAGATACACATATGCAAAGATCATGCCTAACATACATGCATAAATTCCCTGTGTGATATTTCCATGGAATAATCCGAACATAATGCCGGAAACAACGATCGCCACACCGTCTCCAAAAGGCTTAAGCCTGTCGCAGAGAAATTTCCTGAAAAGCAATTCCTCTGCAATGGGGCCGAATATTACCATGGCCATGACATTAACCCACATCTCACCTGTAAGGACCAGCTCCTGAACGCTGTTTGTGGATGCCTGGGCATCGGGGATATAAGATTCTATGATCTCTCCGACATAGGTACCTATCCAGCTTCCGATATGCATCATGCTGTAAGCTACTATAAATCCGCCTAATATCTGCCAGAAGCTCCAGTGATTTTTCTCCGGTTTCTCAGTCCGGACGCCTCTCAAACAAAGCCAGCATAGAGGGGCACCGATCAGATACATCGGAAGCAGTGCGACCAGCATCGATATCAGATAATTATCCATCGCATCCGGTGCGACCAGATAAAGAACAATGGCAACTCCGTTTCCAAGAAGTAAAGAAGCAATCCAGAATACAAAATAACTCAATCCTATCCTGCTGAAATGATGTCCTGCTCTGCGCTCGTCAAATGCGGGAGCCTGAGGGATTCCGTATCCGTACCCGGGATAGGCATACTGAGGATTCGTGTACTGATAATTTCCGTACTGAGATGATGTTCCGTCTTCCGGAGACTGCTCTATCGGCTGTCCGGTAAAGGGATCGTACTTCGGCTGTTCAAATTGGTTATTATTTCCGTCCAATAATATTCTCCTATAAATGGTTACAAAAAAAGCCGAGGACGGTGTCCTCGGCTTAGAGCAGGGCTACAAGGACTCGAACCTTGAAAATGACGGAATCAGAATCCGCTGCCTTACCATTTGGCTATAGCCCTATTTGCATTACGAAAACACATTATATATAAAAGATTAAAAATATGCAAGAACTTTTTTTAAGAATTATTTTCCGGGATCCGACATCAGATGACTGATGAACTGACCCGCAGTTCTGCCCGATACTCCGCCGTGATTCATCTCCCACTGATCGCTGAGAAGGAAGAGCTCTTTATCTTCCATTTTGATGCCGTTGCGGTCAGCCAAAGCCCTTACTATCGAATGGTACAGATTACGGTCGGGCTTGTAATATCCGATGGTAACACCGAAACGGTTTGCAAGAGAAAGCTTCTCTTCCATCGTATCGGATCTGTGTATGTCACCGTTCTGTTCCATGTCGTCCCTGTCAGTCCACATCTCGCGTATAAGATGACGTCTGTTGGATGTGGCATATATAAGGATATTCGAAGGCTTGGTCTCGAGACCGCCCTCGATGACCGCTTTCAGGAATTTATAATCGGACTCATCCTCTTCAAATGAAAGGTCGTCCATATATATGATGAACTTATAGTTACGGTTCTTGATCTGGCTTATGAGCTGGCTGAGATTTCTGAACTGATGCTTGTAAATCTCAATCATACGAAGACCGCGGTCATAGTATTCGTTGACTATGGCCTTGATACTGGTAGACTTACCGGTTCCGCTGTCACCGAATAAAAGGACATTATTGGCCTTTCTTCCTTCAACAAAAGCCTCGGTATTACGGACTAGTTTTTCTTTCTGAATCTCATATCCGTGAAGATCCGAGAGGAGAACGTGCTCCATATTTGCGACAGGTTTAAAAATGACAGTCCCGTCAGGTGCTTCGGTTATTCTGAATGCCTTGTTAAGTCCGAACATTCCCACGCCGTAATCCCTGTAGAATCCGGTTATCACGGTGAAAAATTCGTCTGCGGTTTGTGCATGTGCCAGTTTGTCACTGAGTGCTCTTACCTTCTCACTGACGTTGCCGTTATACATAAGTGCGGGCTTTTCGATGGCCCTGTAATTCGTAATAGTCCTGAATACATCCGTCTCAAGGATATCCTCGAGCCAGGTAAAATCGTAATGGAAGAGTTCCATAAATGCCGCAAAATCATTTCTCGCAAAATGATTTACGCTTCCCTCGCTTCCGCCGGTCTTCTCCGCAGTAAGAGTGAAGGGATTTTCGGCGGTAACAAGAAGATATGTAAGGTAATTCTGCCAGAGGTTGTGATCGAATGCATAATCCGTGGATATCTCAAGAATCCTCTTTATCTGGGCATAAACAATACCGGTCTCGGTTCCGAGATCGTATCTGCCGCTCCTTACTTTCCTGCAGACCTGTGAAAGCTGCATCAGTATTGAATCCTCAGGGAGTGATCCGTATATGAGTAATCTGGATGTTATGCGATCCATAAAATGCCTCTTCTTCGCATTTATACTTCAAACATGAGATCTTCGTAGGTAGGAACGGGCCACATTCTCTTATCGACCAAAGTCTCAAGCTTGTCTACGGGAGTTCTGAGCTGTGCCATTGCAGGTACAACATTGTCCCTGTATGAAGCAGCCTGATCCTTGCCGTATTTCATAAGTTTTGCGTTTGATGTAACTCTCTCAAGGTTCTCAACTGCCTTAAGAACAAGCTTAAGCTCAACGGAGATATCGGAAAGGATCTCTGTCTCGGCTGCGGCATCAAGTCCCGCGCTCTTAAGCTGATTAATGGTATCTGCAAGTAATTTCTCGTACTTGACCACAGCAGGAATATAGAGCTTTCTAGCCATTCCGATCATGGCATTTGCCTCAATATTGATGCTCTTGGAATAGGTTTCGTATACGATCTCTTCACGGGATTCAAGCTCAACTTTTGTGTAGATTCCGAATCTCTCGAAGAGTTTAACACTTCTTTCGCTGGTAAGTGCGGAAGCCGCATCAACCATTGTACGGATATTGGGAAGTCCGCGCTTTGCGGCCTCCTCAACCCATGCATCGGAATATCCGTCTCCGGAGAATATGATCCTTACATGGTCAGTCAGGTTCTTCTTGATAAGATCGTGAACGGCAAGTTCGAAATTATCGGCCTTTTCCAGCTCATCCGCAGCATCGCAGAAAGCCTCCGCTACGATGGTATTGATAGCCGTGTTGGCATCCGCGATTGAATCGGAGCTTCCTACCATACGGAATTCGAACTTGTTTCCGGTAAATGCAAAAGGTGAAGTACGGTTTCTGTCGGTGGCATCCTTCTCGATATCGGAAAGCGTAGATACACCTGTCATCAGTTTTCCGCCATGGATCGAATGATCGGCAGCACCGGTTTCAACCAGCTGTTTTACAACATCTTCAAGCTGCTCTCCGAGGAAAACGGAGATGATGGCAGGAGGCGCCTCATCCGCACCGAGTCTGTGCTCGTTACCTACATTTGCTGCACTCTGTCTGAGAAGATCCGCATGATCGTCTACGGCTTTGAGTACACAGGATAATACAAGAAGGAATCTTACATTGGCCTCGGGAGCTTCACCGGGATCGAGAAGATTAACACCGGTGTCGGTAGTAAGAGACCAGTTATTGTGCTTTCCGGAGCCGTTAACTCCTTCATAAGGCTTTTCGTTGAGAAGACAGTGAAGTCCTCTGCGTTCCGCAACCTTCTTCATGGTCTCCATAATGATCTGGTTATGGTCAACCGCGATGTTAGCGGTCTCATATATGGGAGCGAGCTCGTGCTGTGCGGGAGCTGCCTCATTGTGCTGTGTCTTAGCGGTAACACCGAGTTTCCAGAGCTCGAGGTTAAGATCCCTCATAAAAGCTCCGATCCTTTCTCTGATGGCACCGAAATAATGGTCATCCATCTCCTGTCCCTTGGGTGCGGGAGCTCCGAAAAGAGTTCTGCCCGCAAATACCATGTCGGGACGTCTGAGATATTTTTCCCTGTCTACCAGGAAATATTCCTGCTCGGGTCCTACCGAAGGGGTAACCTTCTTGGCAGTGGTATCCCCGAATAATCTGACAATCCTGAGAGCCTGATCGGAAACAGCCTCCATGGAACGGAGGAGAGGAGTTTTCTTATCGAGTGCTTCTCCGGTATATGAGCAGAAAGCGGTGGGTATGCAGAGGATCACTCCCGTTGCATCTTCCTTGAGGAATGCGGGAGAGGTGATATCCCAAACCGTATATCCTCTCGCTTCGAATGTCGCTCTGAGTCCGCCCGAAGGGAATGATGAAGCATCGGGCTCACCCTTGATGAGCTCTTTTCCGGAGAAATCCATTATCATCCTTCCGTTTGAGTCGGGATGGGAAATGAATGCATCATGCTTCTCTGCGGTTATTCCGGTAAGGGGCTGGAACCAGTGGGTATAGTGAGTGGCACCGTTTTCGATGGCCCAATCCTTCATGGCTCCCGCAACAACATCGGCAGACTTTCTGGAAAGCTCACCGCCGTGCTGCATTACGGCTCTGACCTCCTTGAACACGGCTTCGGGAAGCCTTTCTCTCATCTTACCGAGAGTAAAGACCTTCGATCCGAATATCTCTTCTACATTTACTTCATCGTACATAAAAGCACTCCTTCGCTGGGGCATAATTCCCCTGTTTTTGGGCATACACAGATTGATTTTATACATAAGCGGCGTATTTTTCAATGAAAAATACGCCGCCTGCATTATCTTTAGGGCTCTGTTGTTTCCTCACCCGCTTCTTTTTCGGGTTTTACATACAGGTTTTCGTGAAGATAATTCTTATTTGCCTCAAAATCTATACCGAGAACCGCCATTCCGTCGATGTTCTGGTCCCACCAGGTTCCCTCAAGAGGAATGCTGCCGCTCACTCTCTCATACTTCAGGATGAAGGGAAGCCTGAGAACCAGTCCATAACACTCGTTCATGGTCAGGTTGGTGGTAAGATTGGGGCAAAGCCCCTCCATAAGACCATCCATATTGGTAATAACGGCACGGGGAAGTTTCTTGATGATCTCCTCCATTACCTTTCTCTGACGCTCGGTACGTCCGAAATCGGTTCCCACATATCTGTTTCTGGAATATGCAAGTGCCTGAGGACCGTTCAGATGTATAACTCCGGGCTCGGTCTGGGTCAGATAATTGTATCCGAATTCATGACCGGTGAGTTCGTTGTATTCGTTCAGATAAGCGTTGACCCATCCGATCTCCTCAAGTGTCAGTTCGATGTCAACTCCGCCAACCGCATCTACGACTCCCGCAAATGCCTCGAAATTAACCAGAACATATCTGCTTACGGGAATATCGAAATTATGCTCAATGGTCTCCATGAGCAGTTCGGGACCGCCGAATGCATAAGCCGCATTAAGTCTGTTGGAACCGTGTCCCGGAATCTCCACATATACGTCTCTGAGGATCGAGGTCATAAGGATCTTGCCGCTGGTCTTGGATATGGAAACCAGGATCATTGCATCACTTCTTCCGTCCTCTCCGTTAAGTCTGGAGTCATTACCGATGAGCAAAATGTTGGTCACTCCGTCCGCGGTAAGTGCTTCCTTGTCAAAATCACCGGCAGACTCGTATTTCATCATTCCGTATGCCTTCTTGGTCAAGGAACGGGTAATCGCAAGTCCCGCTGCGAGGATGATAAGGGCACACACAAGTACAGTGATCAAAAAGCTCTTGAAAGGATTTTTCTTTTTTCTCTTGCGGGCATTTTTTCTGCCGCCTCTTCCGCCATCACGTCTGTCATCGCGATAATCACGCTCGTCAAGGTATTCGGGCTCGGGGCGTCTTCTCTTATCCTCCGGGCGGGGTCTTGCTTCACGTCTTACTCTGTTATCGACAGGTCCATACTGCGGTCTGTTTCTTTCGTATCCGTTTACATCCTCTCTGTAAGTACGTCCTTCGGGTCTTCCCGCCGGGCGTCTTGCTCCCCGGCCTGATGTTCCGGGTCTTTTCGCATCGTAATCCACATAACCGTCATTTTCTATGTCGTTATAATATATGGGTCTTTCAGGCATACGATCCCTGCCTGAATCATTTCTTCTTTCATTACTCATAACAAATACCTCCGGGCCGTTTTATAAAACGAGCCTCATCACATCTCCCGCTTCGGGGCGTGCCTCCTTTCCGCATTCCAAAACTGCCTTTATCATTTCACTGGCATGAGGGCAATTCTCCATCTCGTTTCCGTCAGGTCCGAACATCTTAACGGCCTTTGCTGCTAAATTTGTTCCGTCCGGTTTCATGACCTGGATTTCTTCTCCGACAGAGAATTTATTTTTCTGCATAAATGTGACAATCGTGTCTTTACCCTGAGCTTCGGCAGTTTCTATGCTTCCCAGATAGACTGCCTTGCTCTTATATGTCGTGCCGTCATATATCTGACCTTCCGCAGAGGGGTTCCCGTAAAAGAAACCGGTACCGTAAGGTCTGAATGTAGTCATAGATATCTGATCGGTGTAGACTTCCTTTTTGGATTCATACTTATCCGGCGATTCGAAATAATCGTCTATCGCACGTCTGTATGTTCTTGCAACCGATGCAACATAAAGAGGGTTCTTCATCCTGCCCTCTACTTTGAGAGAATCGATCCCGGCATTTATCATATCGGGAAGGTGATCTATCATGCACAGATCCCTGGAACTGAATATAAATGTCCCTCTCTCGCTCTCTTCCACGGGCATATACTCTCCCGGTCTGCTTTCCTCACAGACATAGTATTTCCATCTGCAGGGATGAGTGCATGCTCCGCGGTTTGAATCCCTTCCGGTCATATATGACGAAAGCAGACATCTTCCGGAATAGGATATGCACATGGCGCCGTGTACAAAGGCTTCTATCTCCATATCGGACGGGATATTTGCCCTCAGCTCCGATATTTCCTTAAGAGACAGCTCTCTTCCTACAACGATCCTCCTTGCACCCTGTCTGTACCAGAAATTGCAGGTTGCGTAATTGGTGTTGTTGGCCTGAGTCGAGATATGGATAACGCTCTCGGGCCAGCTTTCTTTACAAAGATCGAACATTCCCGGATCTGCGATAAGGATCGCATCGGGTGTTTCGGGCATCTGCGATAATTCCTTAAAATACTTTGCAGCATCCTTAAGGTCATGGTTATGGGCGAATATATTGGCCGTAACGTAAACCTTCACCCCATGTGCATGAGCCTTGACTATACTATCCGCCATTTCCTCGAGGCCGAAATTCTGTGCCTTTGCACGAAGTGAAAAGAATTCGCCTCCCATGTACACGGCATCCGCTCCGTATCTGAGCGCAGTTTCAAATGTATCGGGACCTCCCGCGGGAAGCAGGAGCTCGGGCTTTTTTAAATTGTTCATGTTCATTCTCCTGCTTTGTAGCTTATGGTCACTCCGTCTGCCATCGGAAGTATCGCCGACTTCAGCATCGGATTCGATGCCACTTCACTTAAATACATCCTCATCCTGTCATGAATGGTACGATCCCTTCTTCTGACCGCATATCTTGATTCGATTACATCCCCATCCTGCAGGCAGTTATCCGATACCAGCATTCCGCCGGGAGCAAGGAGCCTGATGAGTTCGGGAAGGAAGGTGATATACTGACCCTTCGCCGAATCAAGAAAGATAAAATCATATGTGCCGCTCTCAAGCGTAGGAAGGATCTTTTCCGCATCTCCCTCCAAGAGGGTTATGTTTCCGTTCGGTCCTGCGTACTTTTCAAAGTTTTCTTTTGCCTTGATGATCCTTGGTTCGTAGTTTTCTATTGTGGTTATGGCTGACCCTTTCGCATATTCATTCATCAGCAGTGCGGAAAAGCCGACGGCAGTTCCGACTTCCAGGATGTTTGCGGGCTTTACATATCCCATCAGGAACCTGAGAAGGCCGCAAACACTGGGCCTGATAATGGGAATACCGTTCTCAAGTGCCTCCACCCTGACAGATTCAAGACCATCCGTAAGGGGAAGGGATGTCAGCTCTATGTATTTTTCGGTACGATCTATATGCATAATTCGGTGTTTTTTTCCTAAAAAGGGCGTCCCTAAGGACGCCCCCACATTTTGATCAATTTTCCCCTGTACTTTCCGTCTGCTCTTCGGATCCGCCTTCCTCCGCAGGAGCAGCTTCCTCTGTTATATTTTCCGCATTGGGAGATATCGGAGGTCCGATAACGGACTCATCCAATTCTTCCTCGACCGAGTTGAGCTCGGATATCTGTGCGAACATATCCTCCGCGGTCTGATCGGTACGGAAAGTGTATGTTCCGCCTTTCACGCCTTCACGATACTCGGATGCATAATACTGAAGCGCAAAGAGAACGGAATCCCTGGAGAGGCCTTTTTCTTCAAAAAGTTCTCCCAGCTGCTTGGCACTGAAATCAACGGGTATCTCCACGGTAACCTCACGTCCATATCCCTCGGGAGACATCGGCTCTTCGGTAAATACCCTGTATCCGAGATCGTAGCACCTGGTGGCGCCTTTGATCACAAAATAAATTATTATCACCCACATCGCGACCCTGAAGACCATGTCAAGGACGGAGAAGGATAAAAACATTGCTTTCTTTTTGTTCATCTCATTACTGTGCGGTCATAACCGCTTTAATCAAAATCTAAGCTTTCTATGATTCGGTACGTCGTATCCTGCATCATTTTGCAGAGGGCAAGCTCTGCGTCAAAAAACTGATCCGCTACCGGATTCCCTGCCCTGAAGCCCAGCATTTCGGTTCTGAAGGAATCATACTCCCCCAGGTCGATGTCTTCGGACTGCTGAAAATTATAATTCCTCTTTCTGAAATCATCAACCCTGCGCTTCAGATCTGGATCTTTCTTCAGTTCATCGAGGGCTCGTCTGTACTCCTGATAAACCTCAGATCCTTTAAGGGCCGCAATATAAGTCTGTAATGCAGCTTCAATGTACTCCAAATCTTACTCCTATACTTCCTCGATGATTGGAAGGATCATTGGCTTACGCTTAAGATTCTTCCATACGAAATCGCCGATGGAATCCTTGACGGAAGTTTTGATGGTATTCCAGTCCGCTCCGCTGTCGATACATTTCTCAACGGTCATGAGCGCAACTTCGGATGCCTGCGACAGAAGATCTTCGGATTCCTTGATATATACGAATCCTCTGGATACTATGTCGGGACCCGCGATCAGCTGACCCTCCGTGGTAATGCTCATACAGACTATGATTATTCCGTCCGCAGCAAGCCTCTGTCTGTCTCTTAAAACGACATTTCCTACATCGCCTACACCGGATCCGTCAACAAGGATATCTCCTACGGTAACCTTGCCGGTTATATCTGCGCTGTCCGGTCCGAGTTCCAGGACATCACCGCTCGATAAGATCTTGATGCGGTCCTTGGAAAAACCGAGATACTGTGCGATGGCAGCCTGTGCCATAAGATGCTTGTACTCCCCGTGAACGGGCACGGAAAACTTGGGCTGTACCAGGCTGTAAATAAGCTTTATCTCTTCCTGGCAGGCATGTCCCGATACATGGACATCCTGGTAAGAGACGTGTACTCCTTTTTGAAGGAGCTGGTTTATGATCTTTGTTACGGGCTTCTCATTTCCCGGGATGGGATGGGATGAGAAAATAACCGTATCTCCCGCACCGATGGTGATCTTCCTGTGAGTTCCGTCGGCCATTCTCGAAAGAGCGGCCATGCTCTCGCCCTGGCTTCCCGTGGTTATGATGACCTGCTTGTCCGCCGGTATCTCCTTCATCTCATCAAGAGTTACAAGGGTGTTTTCGGGAATCTCTATGCGCTCAAGGCGCTGTGCGGTATCTATGATATTGACCATGCTTCGACCCTCAACGGCAACTTTCCTGCCGAATTTATAGGCCGTGTTGATGATCTGACGAACTCTGTCCACATTCGAAGCAAAGGTTGCAACAAATATTCTCGAGTTCTTGTTCTGCTCAAACAGATTGTCGAAAATCGGCGCCAGGGTTTTCTCGGAAGGAGTAAAGCCCGGACGTTCGGCGTTGGTGGAGTCGCACATAAGCGCAAGTACACCCTTTTTACCGATCTCGGCAAATCTCTGAAGATCAATGGAGTCTCCGTATACCGGAGTGTAATCAACCTTGAAATCGCCCGTATGAACCACGCATCCGACGGGGGAATAAATCGCAAGTGCAGCCGCATCAACAATACTGTGATTGGTACGGATGAACTCTACTCTGAAGGCTCCGAGGTTGATCGACTGCCCGAAGGTTACCACCTTTCGTCTGACGGTATCCATCAGGCTTACTCCCTGTGAGGAGTGATCCTTGTCATATTCCGTAAGCTTATGCTCTATAAGACCCATGGTGAGTCTGGTGGCATAAACGGCGGCGGGCACCCTGGCCAGTATATAGGCGATGGCGCCTATGTGGTCCTCGTGACCGTGGGTAATGACAAAACCTTTCAGCTTGTCATAATTCTCCTCGATATAGGATACATCAGGGATTACGAGGTCGATTCCCAGCATGTCATCCTGCGGAAATGCGAGTCCGCAATCCACGACGATAATACTGTCTTCGTATTCGAAGGCAGTGATGTTCATTCCGATCTGTTCAAGCCCTCCCAAAGGGATGATCTTAAGCTTGGACGTCGGAATCTCTTTATTATTGTTACTCAATATAAGTTTTC
>JAEEXJ010000123.1 GCA_016291475.1 Lachnospiraceae bacterium
AATGATCCTTCAGAAGCTTAAGGACGATGCTGAGAGCTATCTCGGTGAGAAGGTTACCGAAGCCGTTATCACCGTTCCCGCATATTTCAACGACGCACAGCGTCAGGCAACCAAGGATGCCGGTAAGATCGCAGGCCTTGATGTAAAGCGTATCATCAACGAGCCCACCGCAGCAGCTCTTGCATACGGACTTGATAACGAAAAAGAGCAGAAGATCATGGTATATGACCTCGGCGGCGGTACTTTCGATGTATCTATCATCGATATCGGTGACGGCGTCATCGAAGTTCTTTCAACCAACGGTGATACCCACCTCGGCGGTGATGACTTCGATAACAAGATCATTGACTGGATGCTTTCCGAGTTCAAGAAGGCTGAAGGTGTAGATCTTTCCGGCGATAAGATGGCAATGCAGAGACTTAAGGAAGCTGCAGAGAAAGCTAAGAAGGAGCTTTCCAGTGCCATGACCACCAACATCAACCTTCCTTTCATTACCGCTACCAGCGAGGGACCCAAGCACTTCGATATGAATCTCTCCAGAGCACAGTTTGATGAGCTCACCAGAGATCTCGTTGAGAAAACCGCAATCCCCGTACAGAACGCTATGAAGGATGCAGGACTTACCAATGCCGATCTCGGACAGGTTCTCCTTGTCGGCGGATCAACCCGTATCCCCGCAGTTCAGGATAAGGTTCGCCAGCTTACCGGCAAAGAGCCTTCCAAGAGCCTTAACCCCGATGAGTGCGTTGCTATCGGTGCTTCCATTCAGGGTGGTAAGCTCGCAGGCGATGCAGGTGCAGGTGACATCCTTCTCCTTGATGTAACTCCTCTTACTCTTTCTATCGAGACCATGGGAGGCATCGCTACTCACCTCATCGAGAGAAACACCACCATTCCTACCAAGAAGAGCCAGGTATTCTCCACCGCAGCCGACAACCAGACTGCAGTAGATATTAATGTCGTACAGGGTGAGAGACAGTTCGCACGTGACAACAAGTCCCTCGGACAGTTCAGACTCGACGGCATCGCTCCCGCTCCCAGAGGAGTACCTCAGATCGAAGTTACCTTCGATATCGATGCTAACGGTATCGTTAACGTATCCGCTAAGGATCTCGGAACCGGAAAAGAGCAGCACATCACCATCACCGCAGGCTCCAACATGTCCGACTCCGATATCGAGAAGGCTATCAAAGAGGCTCAGGAGTTTGAGGCTCAGGACAAGAAGAGAAAAGAAAACGTTGAGACCATCAACGATGCAGATGCATTCGTATTCCAGACCGAGAAGGCACTTAACGAAGTAGGGGACAAGATCTCCGATTCCGATAAGTCTCAGGTTCAGGCTGACCTTGATAAGGTTAAGGAACTTGTTGCCAAGGTTAAGGGTAACGAAGCCAGCGCAAGTGAATCTGATATCGATGCACTTAAGGCAGCTAAGGAGCAGCTTACAAATTCTGCTCAGTCCGTATTCACCAAGATGTATGAAGCAGCCGGTGCTGCCGCAGGTGCAGGCGCAGGTCAGGGTGCAGGCCCCGACATGGGAGGATTCTCAGGCGCAGGTGCAGGTCCCGAGCAGTCTTCACAGGGTTCTGCGGATGATGATGTTATAGACGGAAATTTCCGTGAGGTTTAATAAATATGGCAGAGAGTAAGCGCGACTACTACGAGGTTCTCGGAGTAGACAAAACTGCCGACGAGGCAGCGCTTAAAAAAGCATATAGGGTACTTGCCAAAAAGTACCATCCGGATGCAAACCCCGGTGATAAGGAAGCGGAGGCCAAGTTCAAAGAGGCCTCCGAAGCCTATGCCGTTTTGAGCGATCCCGACAAGAGGGCTAAATACGACAGATTCGGACATGCCGCATTCGAAGGCGGTGCCGGCGGTGGCGGAGGATTTGACTTCAACAATATGGACTTCTCCGATATCTTCGGTGATTTCGGTGACATATTCGGAAGTTTCTTCGGCGGCGGAAGAAGATATTCATCTGCAAGCAACGGCCCCATGAAGGGAGCAAACATCCGTACAAGTGTAAGGCTTACATTTATGGAAGCCGTATTCGGATGCAAAAAAGAGATCGAGCTTAACGTTAAAGAGGAATGTAAATCCTGTAAGGGAACCGGTGCCAAAGCGGGTACTGCTCCCGAAACATGCTCTACCTGCGGAGGCAAGGGCCAGGTATTCATTTCCAGAAATTCCGTATTCGGTCTTATGAGGAGTGCCGAGATCTGTCCCGATTGTCGCGGAACCGGCAAGATCATAAGAGACAAGTGTCCCGATTGTAAGGGTCAGGGATATATCTCCATCAAAAAGAGATATTCCGTTGACTTCCCTGCAGGTATCGATAACGGACAGGCAGTAAGCCTTGCGGAGCTCGGTGATCCCGGAACGAACGGCGGCCCCAGAGGTGATGTCAGGGTTGAAGCTATAGTCGACAGACATCCGGTATTCCAGAGAGAGGGCTTCGATATATATTCATTCGTGCCGATCTCGTATGCGATCGCAGCGCTCGGCGGACCTGTTCTGGTTGATACAGTGGACGGCAAGGTCATCTATGATGTCAAAGCCGGAACCCAGACCGATATGAGAGTAAGACTCAAGGGCAAGGGAGTTCCTTCCTGGAGAAACAAGAACCAGAGAGGTGATCATTACATCACCCTGGTTGTGGAAACGCCCGAGAAACTTTCCAACGAGGCAAAAGAACTTCTTAAAAAATTCGATGCCCTTACCGGCGATTCTCTTCATGCCGCTGAAAAAGCATCGGCGGGAGGTTCGGAAACCAAAGAAAAACCTACGAAAAAGAAAAAATTATTTTAAAATTAGTAAAAGTGCAACACTATGTTGCACTTTTTTTTGTCATTTAGTGACTTGTAAGCTTTATCCAAATACGATATATTAATTTTACTTAATGGATTAAGTTGAGAGTGTGAGGGGTATAGGGGAGTTAATATATGGTATCAATGAAGGATATCGCCCGTGAATGCGGTGTATCGGTAGCGGCGGTAAGTAAAGCACTCAGCGGACAACCGGATATCAGTGAGGCTACTCGCGAGAAGATCAAGAATGCTGCAAGCAGCATGGGCTATCAGCCTAATTCCGCGGCCAAAGTCTTACGTACTCACAGATCCAACAACATCGGCGTTTTGTTCGTTGATGAAGCTCACAACGGTCTGACAAATGAATTCTTTGCTCTTCTTCTCGACAGATTTAAGCATGTCGCAGATTCAAAGGGTTATGACATAACTTTCATAAACAGAGGTATCTCATCCGGAAGCATGGGCAACATGAATTATCTGGCTCATGCGAGGTACAGGGCTTTTGACGGTGTCCTTATAGCGTGTATGGATTTCCATAATCCGGAGGTCATCGAACTTGCTCAGAGTAATATACCTCTGGTCACCATCGACTATTCTTTTGAAAACAGGATGTCGGTAGGCTCCGATAACGTATCCGGCATCAGAGATCTCGTACTGTACTGTGCCAAGATGGGGCACAAAAAGATCGCTTACATCCACGATGATAATGACAGTGCCGTAACAAGAGACCGCGTGGGATCTTTCAAAGATACCATGGAAAGTCTGGGGCTCAGTGTTCCGGAAAGTTATCTGCCCATAGCGGAGTATCGCAAAACGGAAGGATCCAGAAAAGCAACGGAAAAACTTCTGGCGCTTGATGACAGACCGACATGTATCCTGTATCCCGATGATTTTTCCGCACTTGGAGGAATCGCTGCGATCAAGGAAGCGGGACTCGAGATTCCCAAAGATATTTCCATCGTCGGATATGACGGCATCAGGGTCGGAAGGCATCTGACTCCGTCGCTTACAACACTGAGACAGCCAACTGAGCTTATCGGTGAAACAGCCGCACAGAAGCTCATTTCCCTTATTGAGAATCCGATCGAGACAAGGATCGAAAAGGTCATTGTTAAAGGAAGGATCTATGAGGGCGGTTCTGTAGCAAGAATTTAAGAATTCGGTGCATTGCACCCGTAACCAATAAATAAACATTTAAGGAGAAGTCAACATGAAATTCGGACATTTTGATGACGAGCACAGAGAGTATGTCATTGAGACCCCGAAGACCCCTCTGCCCTGGATCAACTATCTCGGCAGCAAGGAATTCTTCACACTGATCTCTAATACCTGCGGAGGCTATACCTTCTACAAGGATGCCAAGCTTCTCAGACTTACGAGATATCGTTACAATGATGTTCCCATGGACATCAACGGAAAGTATTTCTACATCAAGGACGGAGATACCGTATGGAATCCCGGCTGGAAGCCTACCCAGACCGATCTTGATGAGTATGAGTGCCGTCACGGAATCGGATACAGCAAATTCAAGGGCGTTAAGAACGGCGTAAGAGCTGACGTTCTTACTTTTGTTCCCGTTAACGACAATTGTGAAGTATCCAAGCTTGTTGTTACCAATGACTCCTCCGAAGAAAAGAATATCAGCATCTTCTCATATGTTGAGTGGTGCCTTTGGAATGCGGACGATGACAGCAGAAACTTCCAGAGAAATTTCTCCACAGGTGAAGTTGAAGTAAAGGGATCCGCTATCTATCACAAGACCGAGTACAGAGAGCGCAGAAATCACTACGCTGTATATTCCGTAAATGCTCCCATTACCGCATTTGATACCGCAAGAGATTCATTCCTCGGACTGTATCACTATGCGGGAAATCCCGAAGCTGTTCTTAACGGAAAGCTTACCAATTCAATGGCTTCAGGATGGAGCCCCATTGCTGCTCATCAGCTTGACGTAACCCTTAAGCCCGGTGAGAGCAAGTCTTATGTATTCGTACTCGGATATATTGAGAATCCCGTAGAGGATAAGTGGGAATCCCACAATGTTATTAACAAAAAGCCTGCTGAAGCACTTCTGGCAAAATATGACACCGACGCTAAGGTTGATGCCGCATTTGCCGAGCTTAATGATCAGTGGGATAAGCTTTTAAATATTTACACTGTTGATTCCTCCAATGATAAGGTTAACCGTATGGTTAATATCTGGAACCAGTATCAGTGCATGGTTACCTTTAATATGTCCAGATCCGCATCCTACTACGAGTCAGGTATCGGAAGAGGAATGGGATTCAGAGATTCCTGCCAGGATCTTCTCGGATTCGTACATCTTATTCCCGACAGAGCCCGTGAGAGAATCATCGACATTGCTTCAACCCAGTTTGAGGACGGACGTGCTTATCACCAGTACCAGCCTCTGACCAAGAAAGGTAACTCCGATATCGGATCCGGATTCGGTGACGATCCTCTTTGGCTCATTGCAGGAACCAGTGCATATATCAGAGAGACCGGTGATGCTACCATTCTCGATGAGATGGTTCCTTTTGATAACGATGCTTCCGTCGCTCAGACCCTTATGGAGCATCTCCGCAGATCCTTCGGCTATGTAGATACTCACAGAGGACCTCACAGGCTTCCTCTCATCGGAAGAGCCGATTGGAATGACTGCCTGAACCTTAACTGCCATTCAACACAGCCCGGAGAATCCTTCCAGACCTTCGGCCCAAGCGAGGGACCCGTTGCCGAGTCGGTATTTATCGGTGGTATGTTTGTTAAGTACGGTAATGAGTATGCGGATCTCTGCGACCTCAAGGGCCTTACCGATGAGGCTGCCAAAGTTCGTGCATCCGTTGCCGAGATGAATGAGATCCTTCTTGATTCCAATGCCGGCTGGGACGGAGAGTGGTTCGTCAGAGCATACGATTCTTACGGAAACAAGGTAGGAAGCAAAGAGTGTGAAGAAGGTAAGATCTTCATCGAGCCTCAGGGCTTCTGCGTTCTTGCAGGAGTCGGCACCGAAACCGGACAGGCTCAGAAAGCTCTTGATTCCGTTAAGGAACATCTTGATACCAAGTACGGGGTCATGATCCTTCAGCCCGCATATACCGTTTATCATGAAGAACTCGGTGAAGTTTCCTCATATCCTCCCGGGTACAAAGAGAATGCAGGTATCTTCTGCCACAATAATCCCTGGGTTTCCATCGCAGAGACCGTTATCGGAAGAGGAGACAGAGCATTCGAGGTTTATAAGAAGACCTGTCCCGCATACACCGAGGAGATCAGCGAGATCCACAGAACCGAGCCTTATATCTACTGCCAGATGGTAGCGGGTGCGGATGCGAAGTTCCACGGTGAAGGAAAGAACAGCTGGCTCACCGGTACCGCTGCATGGACATTCGTAAATATCTCTCAGTACATCCTCGGAGTATATCCCACTCTCAAGGGACTTTCCGTTGATCCCTGCGTACCCGCTGATTTCGGCGATTTCAGTGTAAAGAGAGTTTACAGAGGTGTCGAGTACGATATCAGCGTTAAGCAGAACGGCGCACAGAAGGGCGTTAAAGAACTTATCGTTGACGGTGTTAAGGTAGAAGGAACCGTAATTCCTTACGACGCTTCCAAGAAGACCGTTAAGGTTGAAGTAGTAATGGGATAAATGATTTAATAGAGAAAACCCGCAGGTGTTAGACCTGCGGGTTTTTTATATGATGTAAGCTATTTAAAAGATCATGAAGTCCCAGCCGAATACTTCGAACAAATATTGAAATCCGTAATGAACGTGGATCAGTATAAGGATCCAGCCGATGCATATCAGAAATCTTGTAAATCCCGAAACGGCTTTTTTCTCCATGGTCAGGAAATGGAGCATAGCGGATGCCCACAGGAGAAGTATTCCGAACATCATGGGCCATATGAAATTACCGTGTCCCAGCTTATCTCCGCCTTCACCGAGAAAGGCAGCTTCCAGAAAGCCTGTGACAAATGATACGGCTCCCAGTTTGCCTGTTACCGAACGTAAAAAGTTCTTACTGTCGATCACAAGGATATAAATGGGGAAGCTCATCATAAAGAGCATGGACAGAGGAATGTTTTCCGAGTATATTGACCATACCTTCAGGAAGGGGGTTATTACGACTCCTTCGGTCTCCGTATAGCTGCCACCCATATTTATGAACAGGAAGAACATGGCAAAGATGAAAACTACTGTGGGAACGGCCGCACAAAACGCGGGAAGCAGATAGTTTTTTAGGTATTTTCCGCCGCTTTCTTTATTACTTACAAAGGCAGAGATACATTCGGCAAGCATCAATATTCCAACCGAAGGGATGAACATTTCCGCAAAGACGGGCTTTGCTGCCGCAGATATGAATAAAAATACCGAAAGAATTATCAGAGTTTTAATGCGGTTTAAGCCAAAGAAAACAGGTAAACTGTCGTGAGCAAGTTCCAAAAGATCGGCCACCAGCATAAAGCATAAAAGTGCAAAGGGCCTCGCTGCCATATGAGTGGGACTGTACAGGGGATTAAAGGAAAAAACTCCGACGGATCTTGATGCTCCCACATCCATAAATGAAATCCATATGGGTTGGATCATTGTAAGTGCAAAGGAAAAGAATCCTGTAAGTGTAACCGATATTTTTATCTCTTTATGAGAGCACCACTTCTCGGTCATAAATACGGACAGGAAAAAGGATGCGAGATAAAAAACGCAGCTTGATGCGGCTGCAGAACTTTCTATGGGAAGTTTAAGTACGTTTTTGAAGAACAGTACTAAGGCGTGCCAGAGAAAATAGGGAGACATCATCCAGCCTTTTAATGCGCTCTCTCCAGTGAAGGTTGCGAGATAAACATACACATGACCGCTGTAATCGGACAGTTCACCGGTGAGCTCACGGATGGCAACACCGTACATGAAATAGCACAATGCGAGAGCAAATCCGAGTATGGGAAGACAGTCCGATACGGGCCTTGTTTTTTTGCCTGATATTGAAGGATTCATGTTTGCCTAGGATTAATGCGTTATGATATCATTTGATAGGTTCAAACAGCGACAACCATTATGTTAT
>JAEEXJ010000027.1 GCA_016291475.1 Lachnospiraceae bacterium
TTAGCGATATTCTTGATGCCATTACGGAAGTTTGATCTCCTCTTCCCATTTACGGGCTTTGGTCTGCGTAAACACACCGAGCCCCTTATCTTCTATAACCACGCTGAGCTGTCCGGGACCTGACATGGTGGCGGTCAGCTTCATTCTTGTAAGTTCGCCTTCATATCCTTCGAGAGTGATGATGACGTCCGAATTACCTCCGCCGATGATCGACGACAGGGTAAGGGTTACATCATTTCCTCCGGATATGTAGAATTCCAGTTCCGCTTCCGCTTCGTACCAGCATGTGCCGGCATCGAGCAGTGCGTAATAAACATCGCTTCCCTGGCTTAAGATATTCATTCCGATATTTGCGGAAAGCTTATCATCGCCGAGGAATATGTAAGGTGAAGGTTCACCCGAATTCTTTAATTTCTCCAAAAGCGCATAAACCGCACCTTTTGAAAAGAGATTGGTTCCGCCGTAGACCTTACCCCTGCTGCACATGAACCTGAGTGAATTGGAAATAGCTTCTTCGGCAAAATCCTCACCCACCAGATAGTACGAATACTCCTGACCGAATTCTTTTCCGCCCTGGGCGGCTTTGAGAAGCAGGTTATCGAGTTCGTCGGGCAGCGCTCCTCTTCCCGCGGGAAGTTCAAAGTACGCATTCTCAGCATAAACTACCTGAGGCGTTGTGCGCCTGTTCAAAGGAAGTTTGGTCTGGGTAATGTATTTGTCATCAACGGTAAAGAGTACTGGATTTAAATGCATCCTGTCTTCACCCTGATTCGATACGTAGTAGAAAAAGCTCTCCGAATGACTCAGGAAGTAAACTCTGTCGGTCTTGATGTGAAGACTCTTCAGACACTCCTTGATCAGATCCATTGCGGTGTCGGTGACTTCAGGAAGTGTGAACATAACCGCTTCCATTCTGTCCGATGAACCGACATTCTGCAGAAGCCCGAAGGCTCTCTTGAGATACAGCGTAAGAAGTGAATCGGCGCCGTATACGAGACCGTCGATCTGAGTGTCTTCGCCGGAAAGCGCTTTACTGTAAAGACCGGTAACAAGAATGCTCTCACCCGCTTCCGCTGATGAATAAGCTTCTTTTCCGAAGAACCACTGTCCCGCACCATGCCTCTTGGAGAGTGCAACGGGGATGACATACTCCTCGGTTCCGGCTACAAGCGAGACCGTGCGAATATCCCCGCGGTCGGAACAATAACTGATCCCGCAGGAAACATCGCTTAAGTCAAAGCCGACAATATATCGTTTTCCGGAGCTTCCAAAGCCCCCGGGAAGTTTAAGCATATTACTCCAGACTGAACAATTTCTTGTTCAAATATTCTTTCCTGTAATACTCGTCGTAAAGCTTATCGAATGTTGCATAGTCCTGAAGAGTGTTGCTGACAAGCATGTCGGATATAAGTCCGAATACCGAGCCTTCCGCAGAACCGAGAACATCGTTTTTCCTGAGCACGCCGCTGGTCTTAAGTTCGGAACCTGCAGCAGTCTCTTCGGTTATATAGTACTGAACGCATTCTCCGAAAAAGAGAACGAATTCTTTGAAGCATACTCCGCCGCAAACATCTCTCATACGCTCTTCGCGGTATTTGCATTCATCATCGGATTCACTTGCAAAAGTGTAATGGATGATCGCGGTGTTTCCTTCGGATGCCCTGTAATCGATGATGGTGCGGTCATGCATTACATCGAGCACTTCAAGAAGATTTGTCCTAAGGTCGCCCTCAGGGAAAGCTTCCTCTGATAAGAAGTTCTGGAACATTCCCAGATGAATACGGTCTTTCATCATAACGTTCAGAAGATCTATTATCCTGTACCTGATCTCATCCGTAATCTCTTTGGGTGATTCGGAATAATATTTCAGATAGGCAAGCGCTGCTTCCTTGGGAAGATTCTTCCAGCTTTCTTCGTATTTTACGAGCTCTGAAAATACGCTAGGTGCGATCAGTTTCTCATGTACAAAGTAGTCGTAGCATGACTGAAGAAGGAATGCTCTTACCACTTCGAGATCGGGATCGTCGATAAGATAGTCTTCGAAGATCTCATTCCTTTCTCCGACAAACGCTCCGCTGTAGAGCATCTGAATGATCATTCTTTCTTCAATGCCCTTACGGTTTACACCGTATCCTCCGGACATCTTCCAGATATTTCTCAGATCCTTGCACTGTCCCTCGTAATGATCTGCCAGATACTGAAGGATTATTCCGTCCTTCTTGCCGAGGCTTATACAGTAGATTGCCGATGCTGTGAGGATCTCATCTTCTCCCTCGGTATCGATAAGCCTTCTGTCAAGGAATGTCTGCATGTATCTGGGATCCGCAAAATAAGGTCCGCATGCTTTGATCAGATCGTATATGGGCTTATAGTCCGCAGTCATGAGCATCAGTCTCATAACCTCGCATTTATCCTCGGCATTCATAAGACCGGGATGAATGGTCTTAAGACCGTTGATAAGCGATAATCTGTCGCCTTTGAGTGCAAAATGATCGAGAAGCTTTAACTTGTACGAATCAGCCACGCTTCTCTCAAGCTCTTCCGAGGAAGCAAGATTCTGATATCGGAGAATATTGCCGTCGTTAACCTCATCTTCACCCTTTGTGGTATTAAGGATGTTCATGTTAAATCTGTCGTTGTCGTAAACGCAGTCCGCAACGGCTTTGATGAACTTACCCGGAAGCATAAGCTTTTCCAGAGTGTAATCGGAACTCTTTATATATCTGTTTCCGAAGGAATCCTCCAAAGCAACGACATAATCATTGCCGTATACGGAGATCCATCCGTTTCCTTCCCCCAGCTTGTATTCCCACGGGGCCTTAAAGCCTTTTTGATATACATATGCCTTTACATATTTGGAATCCGAAGACTGAAGCCATACGGAATAAAGCATATCCGCAAATATCCTGGCATTGTTTCTGTCCAGGGATGCGGGATTGATAACGTCATAATAAACCGCAGCAAGATGTCTTGTGATAACACCCTTGCCGATCTGCTCCATGGCAAAGCTTTCCATTTTGGGAAGATATACATCAAAAAGAGGACCGAGTTCCCTCTTATGTCTGATGACATAGTGATACAGACTTCCGGTATGCAGCGCATCAAGAGTGTCGGACATCGAGAAATACTTAAGAACATTCATGGGAATGTCTTCAAAAGAATCCTCACCGAGACTCATGACATAGTTTTCATAAAGATTGGTAAGCCTGACATCTTCCTGAGCCGCTCTCTTATACCAGACCGCAGCCTGTTCATCTCTCCTGAAGCTTCTTATGAGCTGGGAACAGATTTCTTCCAGAATACGGTTGTCGGGACTTACTTTGTACATTTCCTCAAGAGCTCTGAGGAGCATGGGAATTGCCGCGCGGCTTCTTCCGGAAATATAGAGAAGGTTTTCTTTGATATCTTCTCCGAGGATTCCTCTCTTAAGTCCGAAGAGAATGGTTCTGAGTGTATATCTGTCGGGTTCCGAAGCAAGAGAAGGATCATCTTTTAACAGAAGTGTTCCTTCGGCATAAATAGCGGGGCTGTTGCAATCCTCCTCGCTGAGTTTCTTCATGGCATTCCAAAAGGCTGCAGTGTCGCCCGTCTCGCCGAAACGAGCCTTGGCATGGATCCATCTTACCCTCCAGTCATCCCTGAAACGTTTGGACATTTCATCGAGATGCTTGCGGGCCTTGGCCTGAATCTTATCTTCTCCGGAAAGGATCCTGAGATAATCAAGATATGCATTATCAAGCACAAGAGATTTGGAATCCGATGCTCTCTTGCTGTCATTCTTCTCAAGAAGCTGGGCGGCATAATCGCATGTCCAGGCAGCTTCGCTTTCCCTTCCCTGCATCAGGAGCACGTGAGCCTGCATAAGCTTGGCTGTTATGTCGTACTCATCAACGGTCAGGATATGATCTATAAGCCTTCCCGCCTCGGCTATATAAGTATTTCTCTCGATCTCACCGAGGATCTTTTTAACATATAGCTTGGTAACTCTTACAAAGAGAGTTTTCTTTGAATGCTCCTCACCTGCGGTCTTGCTCTTTCCGCCGACACTGAGCCATACGGGTATCACCAGCTCGGTGTAGGAATTGGAAAGGATGATCTTGCCGGGATGAAGCCCCGAAGCACAGGCGGAAGAATCCACAAAGAGTTTGAGCGGGCAGATATTTCCCGAGAAATCATCAGCATTAAGAACCGAAACTTCCGAGAAAATAAAACCGCCTTCGCACTTAACATCAAGATGCGTATAGCCCCAGCCGTCCTTGCCTATCTCAATGGCAACTTCCTTAAGTCCCATTCCGCGCTCTGCGGAAGGAACGGAAATGTTAACCTCACCCGCCCTGAAAGAATAGGTCACACGGTTCTTCTTACCCGCATAGATAAGGAACTCCTCCATATTCAGTTCATTGCCCCTCTGAGCGGACAATGCCTTATAGGCCAGTTTTGTCTGCGTATCGGAATCGGCTATGACGTAGGGGAAATCCTTGGAATAAAAAAGAGAAAGAGCTTCCTTCCACTCGGCCCTTGCCAGATTGGTGAAATGAAACAGATTCTTGACGGGGCCTATTGAAGAATCGGGAACCGATCTTACAATATTGACCGAAAAAGGAATATAGTATTCACCCATATTGGAAATGACGGAGAAAACACCCTTAACGGTGTCCCCTTCATTGCAATAATCGGGATTTAATCTGTATGTGATCTCGGAGTCCTTGCCCGTAAGGGTATCGGAAATCAGCACCATCCTCAGATCGGATGATACTACCTTTCCCTCGGGGATCGCGTTTGATGACGAATAAACATGAAAGGAACCTTCGTATTCCTCACCTGCGAGAACGTCCAATTCTATCCTGGAACAGGAAAAATCAAGAGAAAGATCTTCAGATGTGTAATTGCCCTGCAATATTCTCGAAAGAACCCGGCGCATTATCCTTCTCCACCTTCACAAAGATATAAAAAGTATACCAAAAAACGGCTGTTTAGTAAACCAAAAACACCCCGAAGAGACGCGAGTTTCTTCGGGGCATTTACCGTATTTTACGTATTATTTTTCACCTGCGAGCATCAGGAGAATATCGTTGCTTCTGGTGATGAATGTTGCCATGTCATCGGCGGAAAGAGGTGCCTGCTGGATCTTGGCAAGATCGTAGAGCTGCTCGCATATCATTCGGGTGTTCTCACCGTCTTCATGCTCGGTAACATACTTTACGAGAGGATGTCCGGCATTGAGGATAAGGGTCTCTCCTTCACTTCCGAAGTCACCCATATCCATACCTCTTGCCGAATACATCTTCATCATATCCTGCATTCTGCGGGTCTCTTCGGAAAGAGTGAGCATTGAAGCTACCTTCTTGTTCTTGAGCTTCTCAACCTTGATGGTGATCTTATCCTTCTTGAGGGCCTTCTTCATGATGCCCTCCACCTTGGTGGTAAGCTCTGCAAGTTCTTCCTCTGCCTTCTTGGAAGTCTTGGTCTTCATGGCTTCGGTAACATCGGCATCGATACGCTTGAATCTGATGCCCTCGTTCTTGCTCTCAAGCTGCTGTATGAAAGGCATGTCGATGTGGTGGGTAAGGATGACCGCATCCATCTTGGCAGCCTTGAACATTGCGATATACTGGCTCTGCTGCTGAGGATCGGTGACGTAGTAAATAGTCTTTTCCTTCTTCTCGTCCTCTGCCTTTTCTTCCGCAGTTTCTTCGGTATCTGCCGTATCTTCGGTCTTCTCTTCGGTATTTTCCTCATCCTCCGCACCATCGATGGGCTTAGTCTCAAGGCACTCGGGAAGAGTCAGGTACTTACCGTCGATATTCTTGAAAAGGATGTAATCGTTCATCTTGGTGCAGAACTTGTCGTCCTTTAAGCAGCCGAACTTGATGAAGGGAGCGATGTCATCCCAATACTTCTCGTAATCCTCCTTCTCGGTCTTGCACATTCCGGAAAGCTTCTCGGCAACCTTCTTGGAGATATACTCCTCGATCTTGGCTACGAATCCGTCGTTCTGAAGCGCACTTCTGGATACGTTGAGAGGAAGGTCGGGACAGTCGATGACGCCCTTAAGAAGCATCAAAAACTCGGGAATGACCTCCTTGATATTGTCTGCAATAAATACCTGATTATTGTAAAGTTTGATGGTTCCCTCAAGAGAATCGTATTCCATGTTGATCTTGGGGAAGTACAGAATACCCTTCATGTTGAAAGGATAATCCATGTTCAGGTGGATCCAGAACAGAGGCTCTTTGTAGTCCTGAAATACTTTGCGATAGAACTCAAGATACTCTTCCTTTGTGCACTCCGAAGGAGTTTTGGTCCAAAGGGGAGCAGGATCGTTGATGAGTTCGGGACGTTTCCTGATCTTTAATCTCTCTTTGCCCTTAACCTCCTCGCTACCGTCTTCTTTCTTCTCTACGGTAGGATGGATCTCTTCCACAACCACATCGTCATCTCTCTTGTCATCAAGATCGATGGTCTCGGTGGAATCATCGTTTACCTT
The DNA here is from genome assembly GCA_016291475.1 of Lachnospiraceae bacterium. The sequence continues at coordinate 6,488 of JAEEXJ010000027.1, forward strand.
GGACATGAAGATCTCTGTGGGCATGAAACCGCAGTACTTTTTGAGAACTTCCCTTGCCTTGTATTCGTTGCAGAACTCAAGGCAGTCATCATTAACATAAAGAGTGATCTTGGTTCCGACTTCGGTCTTATCACCGTCAGAAATGCTGTATGAAGTGCTTCCGTCGCACTCCCAGTGAACAGCCTTTGCACCCTCCTTGTATGAAAGGGTATCGATATGAACCTCATCTGCGATCATGAAAGCGGAATAAAAACCGAGTCCGAAATGACCGATGATCTGGTCTGAATTGCTCTTATCCTTGTACTTCTCGATGAAATCGGTAGCTCCTGAAAATGCGATCTTGGTAATGTATTCCTCAACCTCATCGGCGGTCATTCCGAGACCGTTATCGATGATGGAAATGGTCTTCTCAGCGGGATCGAGTACAACATCGATCCTTCCCTTATAGCCTTCGGGAAGCTCGTACTCTCCCATCATGTCCAGCTTCTTAAGCTTGGTAACCGCATCACATCCGTTGGAAACCAGCTCACGGTAGAATATATCGTGGTCCGAATACATCCACTTCTTGATTATCGGGAATATGTTTTCGCTGTCTATCGAAAGATTTCCCATTTTTTCGCTCATAAAAATCGCCTCCTTATAGCGCGTAATGCTAAACCACGATTATCATCTTATGACCGACAATTTTTAAAGTCAAGAAAAAATTAGCACTCTTTTAATAAGAGTGCTAACAATCGCTCTGTAAGTATTGAATTTACTGCATTTGCGGAGTTCTAAAAGTTTTATTAAAGAGTCTTCGATGACGGTGGAACAGGGGGACGGTTCTGTCGTTCCACACGATTTTGGTGGAACGACAGAACCGTCCCCCTGTTCCACCGTCATTACTATTCTTCCATGTCAGATAAATACAGGTCGTGGATCATATCAAGCTGGGCGATCATTGTTGTGGCTTCCCTGCCGTAGGCCTTGGAGCATTTATGGGAAACCTTGGCGTGTTCTTCCTGATGATCGTCCATCTCGACAGTCATCTTAACCGCGCCAATCTCAAGCTCATTGTCGAGATGAGCTATTACCTCTTCGATGAATTCATCGGTAGCTTCCCTCTTGGGATATTCTATTCCTCTGTATTTTTCTTCATTCATAAGGCTCAGCCTTCCTCTCCGTTTCCAAATCCGGCCTCAACGTTGGCAGCTCTCAAAAGTGATCTGATGGAATTACGGTCGAGATTGATCTGTTCGCCGAAGGGATTGATGGACACACCCTTTACATCATTTACGGAAAGGGCATAATCAAGAATCCAGATGATACCCGTTTCCAAAAGTTCGTGTCCGTACCCGAGGTTCTTCTGCTCACTGCCGGTAAACACAGGAATCCATACACCGTCGGAAGCCCCTACAAGGCTGATGGAAATGGGACGGGAACCGTCAGCATTTTTTTCATCCGCCACATCATCAAAGGTAGCCCCCTTCTTGAGGATCCTCACGGAGGTGAGCACCGTTTCGTTTCTGTTTATGAAACCTACAAGCTCTTCCCTGAACTCAAGATCCGTCTCATCACTTTTACGGAAAACATATGCGTTGACCGCTTTTTCAAGTTTTGCACAAGCATCGTTAAGAGCCATATCACACCTCCGGATTATTAATGTTACTCGTATCTGAAATCAGCCGAATCGTTTTTGAAATTGGGATTGAAGCAGGCATCGAATCCCTTCATGTCAGGATGAAGTTCATAAAGTCTCTCCATCTCGGCAATCCTTCTCTTGGTCTTCTCACTGTCCTTATCATCAAGGCCTCTGCTGACAGACTCATAGTGAGTGAGTGCAACATCGGGTCTTAAGACATTTTTGTAACCCTTCTCGAGAAGTGAGAAGCAAAGCGCAACATCGTTATAAGCGATGGTAAGTGATTCTTCAAATCCGCCGATCTCTTTAAATTTGTCGGCGGTAAGCATAAGTGCGGCTCCGGTGACAACACTGAAGTTATAGGGAAGAAGATTTCTTCCGCCGTACATAACGATATCCCTGTCCTCAATGCCGTAGAAAGCATGTCCGGGACCGGCTGCGGTATTTACGACTCCGCAATGCTGGATAGCGCATCCCTTGGGATAATAAAGTTTACATCCCACCGCTCCCACATGAGGAAGCTTTGCATGACCCGCCATTGTGGAAAGCCATCCGTCTCCGCGGACCTTGATATCATCATTCAAAAACAGAATGATATTTCCCTTTGCATGGGATGCACCTATGTTGCACATCCTGGAAAAATTAAACTTAAGAGGCTCGTAAACATACGAATCTCCGTACCCGTTAAGAAGCTTTTGGTATTTTTCCCTGTTCTTGTCATTCGATCCGTTATCGACAACGATGACTTCAAACTTAACTCCCGCAGGAACTTCATGGATGCTGTCAATACATCTCTTAAGCACCTTGAAATTATCTTTGGAGGGAATGACTATACTTACCAGATCGTCATCGGATGTCTCGTAAACAGGGAAGCACTGAACGACTTCTTTTAACGGACACCATACTATATGACCCTTTTGGCCTCTTCTTTCGAGAGCTTCCTTCTTGAGGTTTTCGCTGGCAGCCTTAAGATATTCTTTGGCACCCATATCAAGTGCGGTGGAACCCTGGATCTCTCTCCAGTGATAAAGGATCTGCGGAACATGTCCGATCTTATCGGTGATCTCGGATATACGCATTACAAGATCGTAGTCCTGAGCTCCGTCAAATCTCTTATCAAAGCCTCCGACACTGTCCACAAGTGCTTTTCTGATCACACACAGATGACAGGTATACATGATGGACATAAAAGAGTCCGGTGACCAGTCGGGCTTAAACTTGGGATCGTGGCGTTTACTTCCGTCCTCGGTGAGCATATCCTCATCGGAATATACCATGTCGGTTCCGGGATGCTCATTTAAGAATCTGACCATCTCGAGAAGCGAATAAGGCTCGAGAAGATCGTCATCATCAACAAGTGCTATGTATTCGCCCCCGGCGATCGAAAGTGCCGAGTTGGTGTTTTCCGAGATCCTTCCGTTTTCTTTTCTCCAAAAGACGTGGAAATTATCGTACTTCTCCTCGTACTCGGTAAGAGTCTTCTTAACACTCTCAAGCGTAGAGTTATCATCCGACACACAGACCTCAAAATTCCCGTAAGTCTGCTCCATACAGGAATCGAGACAGGGTCTTAAGAATCTGTCTTCGATGTTGTATACGGGGATGATTATCGATACGAGAGGCTGATATTCCAGATCGGTGGGATGAGGAATCTGCGCTTCTCTTTCTCTTACAAGCTCATCGTATTCAACGGGTTTGATGCCGTAGAAAAGAGTTCTAGACCAGGACTCTCTCAAACTCTTTCCGGAAAAGATCTGTCTTATAAAATACTTAAGTCTTACGAAACAGATCTTCATTACGGTCTTAAAACCTTTTTGTTTTACTTTTGATATAAATAATCGGATCATGACAGAGGAACAAAACCTACCTTCTTACAAACCTTGGCAAGAGTCTTATTGGCAACTCTGGATGCTCTTGCGGCACCGTCCTTATATACGGACTCAAGATATGCCTTATCCTTCATGATCCTGGAAGCCTCATCTCTGATGGGACGAAGAGCCTCGATAACAGCCTCTCCTACGGCGGGCTTGAACACGCCGTATCCCTTACCGTCAAACTCTGCCTCAATTTCTTCGAAGGTCTTGCCGGTAATGGTGGAATAGATATTCATAAGATTCGATACGCCGGGCTTACCCGTCTTGTCGTATCTTACGCATTTCTCTGTATCGGAATCGGTTACCGCACGCTTGAACTTACGCGCAATGGTATCGGGATCGTCCATGAGAAATACACATCCCTCGGGAATGGATTTACTCATCTTGGAATCGGGAGTGGTAAGTCCGTAAATACGCGCACCGGTCTTGGCGATATAAGGCTCGGGAATCTTAAATACATCACCGTATATAGAGTTAAATCTGGTAGCGATGTTCCTGGTGAGCTCTACATGCTGTTTCTGATCTTCGCCTACGGGAACGTAATCGGGTTTGTATAAAAGAATGTCTGCAGCCATAAGTGAAGGATACGCAAAAAGGCCTGCATTGATATTGTCCTTGTGCTTCTCGGACTTATCCTTGAACTGGGTCATTCTTGAAAGCTCACCGAACTGGGTGTAGCACTGAAGAATCCAGCCGAGCTGCGCATGTGCGGGCACCTGTGACTGAATGAAAAGAGTATTCTTCTCGGGATCGAGTCCGCAGGCAATGTAAAGAGCAAGCTGCTCGAGAGTTCTTCTCCTGAGTTCTGCGGGCTCCTGTCTTACGGTAATGGTATGAAGATCTGCCATAAAATAATAACAGTCAAACTCTTCCGTTCTCGCCCCCCAGTTTTTGATGGCTCCGAGGTAATTGCCCAGATGAAGATCTCCGCTGGGCTGAATCCCCGAAAGCATTACTTTTTTAGCAGGTGCATTCTCGGAAGCAGCCGGCTGTACATTCTTATTTTCGTCCATTAAAATCTTTCTCCGATCATTTTATTTCCGAACCGATCTTCTCTACGAGATCTTTGTATTCATCTTCGGTAAGTTCCTTACCCTTATTCCATACGGGAGGTTTTCCGAAGTCTTCGGCAGTTTGGTATTTGGGGATTATATGAAAAAGAAGGTGCTCATCTACATCTTCGAAATACATATAATCGATCGCATCGGGTTTAAACACTTTCTTAACCGCCTTTGCTACCCTGATCATATCAGCGTGAAAAGAGTCTCTTTCAAGTGCGGTCATGGCAAGGTATTTGGCTTTCTTTTCCTTATTGACGATAACACAGTGGCCCGATGCGCTCTGGTCTCTCATAAGGTATGCGATTGAGGAATTAAATTCCTTTATGGGGAATCCGTAGCTTTCCTCATTCTCCATACGGTCCGCTTTAACCTTCTCTTCCATATGCTTATGCATCTTCTGATAAGTCTTATATGCGGCCGCAAATTTTTTATCATCGCCCAAGATATGGTGGACTACCTGGTCGCTTATGATATCGAGTATTTCTCGGATGGTGGCATCAAAATTCTTCCTGAATTTTCTGATGTCGTAGTTTGAAACAAAATATAGCATCTGGGCATGGTGCTTCTTATGAAGCTGAATGTCCTCGTAACGGATTTCCTCCATAAGTTTTTCTTCCGAGTAGAAATGAAATCCGGTATAGTCCCTGAGGCTGTTAACAAGACCAAGAATCTCCCGGTCGGTAACATTTTCCCCGCCCTTCATACTCATCTGTTCAATGGTACGACCTATGGAGAAAAGCTGTTTATGCTGTTCATCTATTTCAGGAATGCCGGTCTCATAGTGCTCGGACCAGTCAAACTTAATGGATGCCATACGCCCTCACCTATTTTCTATAACCCATCTCTGCGTGATGTTTTTCTTTTTCCAGATACATCTGATTATCAGCCGCTTTAAGAAGGTCTTCCGGAATATGTATGTCTTCTCTCGGATAAAACGCCATTCCGCAGCTTATGCTGATCTTAATCGGAAAGCTTTCCGTTTTGTTAAAGCTCTCTACATTAGATTTCAGAGCTCTCATGTAACTGTCTATCATTCTCGGATCGTCGATCTGCGGTATCACAACCACAAATTCGTCTCCTCCGTATCTGGCCAGGAAATTATGTCCTACCGAGAACGACTGTCTGATGATCTCGGAGACTTCTCTTAAGGCAACGTCTCCCATATCATGTCCGAGTTCATCGTTAATGGTCTTAAACTTATCAAGATCCATCAGGATAAGTGTCAGTCTTTCTTCCGACTCGGGGAATATTCTCTCCAGAAGGTACTTATCAAGACTTCCTCTGTTATTGAGACCCGTAAGCGCATCAATGGATATTTCATCCTGCGACCTGTTAATGTAAAGTATCAGCATACTGATACTTGCAAGCGGCCAGATAAGGCTTATTCCGAATGCACTGAGCTGAATTACCGCACCGATAAAGGGAGCAACTACAAAACCTGCAAGGATCATATACTCTCTTCGGATGCTGGCAAGTTTTTCTTTTCTCCTCATGTACAGGATCCAGATCGATGTAAAGAGAAGATATCCCATAACCATGAATGCCAGCGGATTGCTGAAAGGTCCTCTCTCGTAGTGATTGCCGCTTCCGATAAAGAAAATAAAATGCGTAAGAGGATTGGTCAGCATAAGCACCAGAACCACTGCCATCGGAACAATTGAAGTCGCGATCATCGCATTTCTGGTCTTAACCTTCCTCGTAACCCTGTAGTGAACATAATCGTTCCAGACTATAACCGAAGCAATCTGGAAAATATAATAAAGAGTGTTGTCGATATACAAAAGGGTCGTTATTGTAGATCCGATCCTTCCGTCAAGAGCCCACTGAAACAGATCTGACAAAAGAACCAACAGAAGTGCCAGAAATGTTCTTCGCATCAGGCGGACATCCTGAGTGTTATCAAAGCTTACGAAGCAGGTGAAGATAAGTATCGCCATTACTATTACGGCGAAACTGTCAACCCCCAGGTTAAACAACATAAATGCATCCATAAAAAATTCTCCCGGTCGTTAGGATCACCAGACATAAACATTATGCCAGACCCTGTAATACCCCCCGCCAAGCCTCTCAGCCTGAATAACTATATTGCAATTCGAAGCGCCTATAGTTTTAAGTGCACTGTTCATATAGCCGCTAAGATGATTGCCTTTACCGTACTCGCTTTCAATGGTCTTAAAAAGCGATTCCGGAACGACATTATAAAAACAATGGTCACCCATTCCGCAGGATACAAGCTGGACCCTGCAATCATTGTAATAATCCTGAAGCGTTGTAACCGCGTCGCTTTCTTTTAATCCGTAAACGGCAAGCTGAGCCGCCGCATTGTTCACCGAGGGTGAAGGACTCGCAGTAGAATGTCCCGATCCCGAAGCGGTCGGATAAAGTTCCGGGTGCTCAGCCTCATAATCAAGAGGTATCTGGGGATCGTTATTGATATACGGGTCAAAATACGGATCGTAATGATCCGGATTCGCTTCACTGACCGGTTCCGCAGGACCCGTTTCTTCTTCACCGGCAGGCGCGGAGCTTTCCAGATTCCTGTACTGGGTTCCGGTACATGCGGGCAGGTAGACCGATAAGCTTTTTCTTACATGAGTCCCGGCATAGTCACCGTCCGTTTTGTTGAAATAATCATAGGAAGCGGGATCGGTATCATCCCAGGTGACGTCAACATTATAATATCCGTCCCCGAGTTTAACAATGTTCCAGGCGTGGTCTTCACCGGATGTTCCGGCGCAGTAATAAGTGGGGATTCCAAGCCTTTGCATTACGTACTGGAATGCCCTTGCATATCCGGCACATACCGATCTTCCGTTCACCAGAGCGCTGTATGCACTCTGATCCATCGGAGCGGATGCATCGTATACCACATTTTGCATCAGAGTATCGTGAACATATTTCTCTTTGGAATAATCATCGGGGAACTGTCTTGCCGCTTCTTCAATGACCGTAGCTGCACTCTCGAATGCAGCCTTAGCATTTGCAAGATCGTTGGCTATAGTGTAGTAAGCCATATCGATCTCGACTACTTTTCTGTCCGATGTGTATTTCTCGGTATAAGCAGTCTGTACATAAAACAGTTCGGGATGATCCGCAAATACCGCCTCAAATGTGTATTGTACCTGATCGGTATTGACTATCTTACACGGTGTAAAAGAAGTCACGAGGTCACATGCATTGGCATATATCTGTTTATACAGTTCCCGGCATGTGGAATCGAGCATCGCATAGTAGGGATATAATTCCGGGTCAAAATCAAGTCCGGATCCGTCGGATCCTTCATCTATGCTCTCTTCTGTCGCTTTAGCCTGTGCTTCGGAAAGTTCCTGTCCGGTTCCGGTGACCGGCATATAACCGTTTCTTCCAAGTACATTATCGGGAATGGTGGTTATGGTGCCGTTATAGGGCATGTAGGGAACAAGCGAAGATGTGTCTATTCCCGAATCTGCCGCAGGGATGCCCGTTTCCGCAGGTGTACGCAGCGTGGGTGCACCGGCATTCACTTCTTCCGAGGTGTTAGAGCCGATAAGTCCGCTGTTTCCGTCCTTACCGTAGAGGATCTGGCTGAGACCTCTTGTGAGGTTGGGATTCATGGCGCAGAGGAGCACAAAAAGGGCGACGGCGGCCACTATGGCCAGGAGCCCGTAACCAAGCTTTTTGATAAAGCCCATGCTCTCCTCCTTTCACAGACGGACAAAATCTTTCAACTTCGAATATACCACAAAAGCGCCTACAAATAAAGAAAATAAGAGAGTCTGTGGCCGATAAAAGAGACGGTTCCTGCCGACTCGGTTCCATGCTAATTCCAAGGCATAAACCCATATTTTTCTTTTTACTCATAATCACTTCGTTAAGCTGTTCTATGGGGACACGCGATATATGTTCCACTTTCCGGCGTCGCTCACATTCGACATCCTTGTCTCATGTTCGCTGATTTTTCCATCCGGGAAAAATCCCGCCTGATAAAGTATGTGCCCCCAAGAACAGCTAAACTCGTTCAAAATCGTAAAAATAAAAATATGGGTTTATGCCTTTGGAGAAAAATGAGAACAAGTCGGCAGGAACCGTCTCAATGAGTCAAAATCAGAAATAAGCTCGTTCATATTTTTGGTGCGTAACAAAAAACGAGTCAGCAGGGGGGGCCTGCTGACTCGTGATGGATAAGGTATTCAGTTTAGAATTTGTCTTTCTGGGAGAATTTCTCTTCGCAGTATTTGCATCTGTAGATTTCTTTTTCTTCGTCTGCCAGGAAGAAGATGTGGGGAAGTTCCTGTTCGATGGAGGTGATGCATCTGGGATTTCTGCACTTGATGACATTCTTTACTTCCTTGGGAAGCTTGAGACTTCTCTTCTCTATGATCTCACCGGCTTTAATGACGTTGATGGTGATGTTGTGATCGATGAAAGCGAGGACATCGAGATCAAGTGTATCGATATCGCATTCTACTTTCAGGATGTCTTTTTTGCCCATGATCTTGGAACGGGCATTTTTTATTATGGCAACGGTGCAGTCCATCTTGTCGAGTCCGAGGTGCTCATAGATACTCATGGATTTTCCGGCCTGAATATGGTCAAGCACGAAGCCTTCTTCTATCTTGCCTACATTAAGCATTGGTTAAACCTCCGTTTCGATTCCCAATAGGGTCATGATAAGAGCCATTCTGACATACATTCCGTACTTGACCTGTTTGAAGTAGCACGCTCTGGGATCGTCATCAACTTCTACGGAAATCTCGTTTACTCTGGGAAGGGGATGAAGCACGAGCATATTCTTATTGGCCATGTTCATCTTTTCTTTGGTCAGGATGTAGAAATCTTTGAGTCTTACGTAATCCTCTTCGTTGAAGAATCTTTCCTTCTGAACTCTGGTCATGTAGAGCATATCAAGGTCCGCAATAACATCCTCGAGTTTGATAACCTCGGTGTAAGGGATATTCTTCTCCTTGAGCATATCGGTGATATAATCGGGAACTTTAAGTTCGGTGGGGGATATGAATACAAAACTGATATCGTCATATCTTACCAGTGCATTTATCAGCGAGTGTACGGTACGGCCGAATTTAAGATCTCCGCAAAGTCCGATGGTAAAGCCGCCCAGCTTGCCGTGTATGCTTCTGATGGTCATAAGATCCGCAAGAGTCTGAGTGGGATGCTGATGTCCTCCGTCGCCTGCATTGATAACGGGAATCTCGGATTTTGATGCTGCAACGAATGCCGCTCCTTCCTTGGGATGTCTCATAGCGCAGATATCCGCATATTGTGAAATAACCTTGATGGTATCGGATACGCTCTCTCCTTTTGCAGCGGATGATGAACCTGCATCGGAGAAGCCTATTACTTTGCCGCCGAGTCTGAGCATGGCAGCCTCAAATGATAATCTTGTTCTTGTGCTGGGCTCATAAAAAGCCGTTGCAAGAATCCTTCCGTCGCAGACATGGGCGAACCTTCCGGGATCTGCCTCAATTTCGGCGGCAAGGTCGAAAAGCTTATCAAGCTCTTCTGTGGTGAAGTCCAATGGACTCATCAAATGTCTCATACAATATACCTCCATAAAAAAGGACTGAAATAAATTTCAGTCCTTAAAAAGATCAACTCTTATAGGTGACCAGATCGGAAAGTTCTTTACGTTTCGGAGCTACGGGTTCTTCGGCCGCGAAACCAACAGCAATAAGTGCCGTAAGGATCTGACCTTCGGGAATACCGATAACTTCCGCTGCATTGTCATCATAAAGTCCCATGATAACGGATGAAAGACCTGCATCATGTGCAGCTAAACAAAATGTCTGGCAGGCAATACCTGAATCAAACATCTGCCATCCCGATCCTAAAGGAGTGGATGGAGAGCCGTCTCTTTCATATCCGCTTCTCTTATCGACAACGCTGAGAGCAACTACCATGGGAGCCTCTCTCATAATGTCTCCGTTCTTGGCCCAAATATTGGTACAATCGGCAAGCGCATTCTTCGCATCACCGGTAAGTACATAATAACGGGTAACCTGAGTATTTTTCCAGCTGGGAGCGAAACGAGCGGCATCAAGTACGGAATCGATGAGCTCTCTGGATACTTCGCGGGAAGTATCAAATTTACGTACGCTGCGACGTTCTTTAATACACTTTATTGTTTCCATCTCAGCCTCCTTCGGAAAAACTTACCGCTGATAATTTTATCATCACATATCAGGTATTTCAAGTGTAAAGAGTGACATTGGGGACGCTTACTTATGTGATGATTTAAGGTCTTCGAGAGCATCCTTATACTCGTCGGAAGTCATGGAAGGGTTGGATCTGATAATGCTCATAATGTAGAACTTCTTGATCTTGCTCTTAAGATGATCGAAGGATGCATGCTCTTTGATGGCCGCGGTATACTTCTCGGTCATGGAGAAGATCTCGTCCACTACCTTCTTGCCGGAATCGGGAATCATCTTATCTCCGAGAGCCTTGGCATTATCCTTGAGGTAATCAAGCCTCCTGCCTATACTTTCTTCAAAATAATCGAATCTTTCGGTTACGGACTCTGTAAAATCGTCATACATCTCGCTGATATTTCCGGTCACTTCCTTATAGGTCTGCTTAGTTTCATCCGACACAACGGCTACGAGAACATCAAGTCTCTTCTGCATAAGCCTTAGTTCATGACGTGCCTTTTCCATCTTGACCAGGATGATACGAAGATCCATGGCAGCCTTAAAGGAGATTGCAAAATCCACGATGGCTATTCCCATCACTATGTTATCGATAAGTAACATATGGAAAGCACTGATCGAATGAATAAGGGTATCAACCGGACCTCGGAAGATCTCATTGATTATAAAAGTCGCCACGAACCATCCCAGTGAAGCCCCCAGGCATATATGGCCGTTCAGATTAAATTTTTCTTTGGAATAGTCCCAGTATCTGACTTTGAAGAGATGTTGCATGAGTTCTCCGGTCACATATTCCAGAACCGTCGCACACACCATTCCCGAGATACATTCGGCCAAAATGTTCTTACCGTTAAAAGGTCCGGCAGCTATCATCATGATACATACACCGAAACCGTAAATAGGCAAAAACGGACCCTTCATGAATCCCCTGTTCAATAATTTCCCTTCTTTGAGTGAGCAATACACCGTCTCCCAGAGATATCCGACGACGGAATAAAAGCAGAATATGAATACCCACTCTCTTAACAGATATTGACTCATATCGTTCCTCACAAAAACTGCCTGACATTAAGTCAGGCAGAAAAGTTTATGCAGTAAAAGAAACCACCGCATCCTTAGGTTCGCGTGACTTCTCGATCTTTTCGGCATAAAGCACGGGACCTTCTCCGCCGTATTCGGGGAAGAATTCCTTCTTTACGGTAGCGGTCACCACAACCCAGTCCTTATCTTTAACAGGATCCTGTCCTTCGCCGTATTTACATGCATATCCGAGGAAGGCCATATCCTGTGCACAACATGTCATTGCCATTCTTCCGGGGATAAAGTATCCCTTGGGAAAATCGGGAGGTGTCATGCAAAGCGCCTGAAATACGATTCTCTTTCCGACATATCTCTCGAGGTGATCCATGGCATCCAGATAAAAGATACCATATGCATTTGTATCGAGAGTAAGCTCATCGGCCTTAAGATCGTAGGGAAGATCTTCTTCGAATATCTCGTTGATCTCACCGTTAGCATCTTCGAATACGATATCTGCCGAAGGGTTAACAGCTTTTATATTCCTTCTGTATGCAGGCAGATCATTTCTTACATTATCGCATCTGTTAAAGATGATCATTTCGGAATTTCTGATCTGCTCCGCAAGAAGCGATTTCATATTCATGTAATAAACAGGGAACGTAGATGCATCAATGACGGTGATCTGCTGAGCAAGTTTCCAGTTATCGGGCATCTTGAAATCCTTAAAATTCCACATGCCGTTCCATTCAATGATGATACGGTCAGGCTTGTAGGTCTTCTCGATGGAAGCAAGCTGCATTGGATTCAGCTGCTCTTCCTCTTCGATAAGGATCATATCGGTTCCGGATTTTTTCATAAGCTCCGCAGGATATTCTTCCTCGCCCTCTTCGCAGAGAATAAGAAGAGTGTTTCCTTTGATACGGAAATAATCCTGCGCAAGAGTAAACTTAATGAACTCAGTCTTACCTGCTTCGAGAAATCCGTTGATTATATATACCTGTTTAGGCTTTCCTCCAAACATCATAACTCCTTATGCAAAAAGCTCTTTAAGCTTGTCTTCTTTGAGTTCGGATCCGATGACACAGATCTTACCGGTTACCTGAGGCTTGCCGGAACGTACATTGGTCTCTTCGGGAACATAATCGTAATAGATCCAGGTTCCGTCTTCTGCAGGAACCATTCCCTTTGCCCTGAGGATGATGCCGTAGTCACCGGAATCGAGAGCCTTAAGTATGGACTCTATACGCTCCGGAGTGAACTTAACGGGAGATTCGATTCCCCAGCTGGTAAAGATCTCATCCGCATCATGTCCGTGATGATGGTGGTGGTGATGATGCTCATGATCGTCATCATCATCGTGGTGATGGTGATGGCAGCACTCGTGATCATCGTCATCATCGTCATCGTCGTGGTGATGATGGCAACACTCATGATCATCGTCATCATCGTCATCGTCATCGTCGTGGTGATGATGATGGCAGCACTCATGATCATCGTCGTCATCATCGTCGTCGTGGTGATGATGGCAACACTCGTGATCATCGTCATCATCGTCATCGTCGTGGTGATGATGATGGCAGCAGCATTCCTCGTCATCGTCGTGATGGTGATGATGATGTTCGGGAGCTTCCTTGGCCTTCTCCATCATCTCCGCAAGAAGAACATCTATGGAATCATTTCCTTCGATCGCATCAAGAACAGCCTTTGCATCAAGCTGGTCGAGAGGTGTGGTGATAACGGTGGCCTTGGGATTATGCTCCTTTACAATGGCAACAGCCTCAGCGATTTTCTCTGCGGATGCAGTATCGGTACGGCTTAAAATAACAGTTCCGGCATACTCGATCTGGTTAACGAAGAACTCGCCGAAGTTCTTGGAATACATCTTAGCCTTGGATGCATCGACAACCGCAACAGCAGAGTTGATCTTAACATCAAGTTCACCCGCAACTCTCTCGATAGCTTTAAGAACATCGGAAAGTTTTCCTACGCCTGAAGGCTCGATAAGTATTCTTTCGGGAGAATAAGTATTGATAACTTCCTTAAGAGATGTTCCGAAATCTCCTACGAGACTGCAGCAGATGCATCCCTGGCTCATCTCTTTGATCTCAATACCCGACTCTTCAAGAAATCCGCCGTCGATACCGATCTCTCCGAACTCATTCTCGATAAGTACCGTTTTGGTCGCATCAACAGCATCTTTAAGAAGCTTTTTGATAAGTGTAGTCTTGCCTGCGCCTAAAAATCCGCTGACAACGTCTATTCTGGTCATTTCTTTTCCTCCGATCGGATGATAAAAATAATCCGCATTAAGCGGATAGGGGTTAATAAAAATAAGCGAAACTATAAGCCGGGTTCTGTAGCGAATCAGGCCTTACGGCCGAATCGCTGACGATCATCTATCTAGTACGTACGTTGCCGCACGCATCAAGCGACCTACCTGAAAGACGGGCGGGCAGCCCTTAACCTTTCCGTTTGGTCTTGCTCCGAATGGGGTTTACACAGCTTCGCATGTTACCATGCGAACGGTGGTCTCTTACACCGCCTTTTCACCCTTACCTGCATAAGCAGGCGGTTATTTTCTGTTGCACTGTCCCGGGAGTCACCTCCGCCGGACGTTATCCGGCATCCTGCCCTGTGGAGCCCGGACTTTCCTCACGAGGTCAATTAAGACCTCCCGCGATCGTCCGTTTCGCTCACAGAGTATTATACAACACGTGTCAAATAAACCAATTAAATAGCTATTAAAAGAAAATAATAAAGAAAAAAAGCGGGATTGCTCCATCGCTACGCGATTTTGCAATCCCTGTATCATACCCCTTATTTATACATTAAAACATGAACCGCCCACAAACTCTCTGCAGATGGAGTTGTTGGGAAGGAATTCACTGGGAACCGACAGGAAGTAATCGAGGAACTTAAGAAGCCTCTTTGCTTCGTAATATGCCGGATCATCCTTACCGATACTGAAAAGAAGGGGCTCTGCGAACTGTTTTAACAGTGCAAGCTCATAGATCTGTGCCGAGTTGAACATCATATCTGCTTCTTCCTGGAAAGGGAAGATGTTCTCGGTTTCGCCTCTTCTTACGGATGCCCACATGCTGAGGGTTCTTCTGGCATCCGAACCTCTGGTTCTTGCATCCCTTACCATACGTCTTAAAAGTCTTGCGTCAGTGGTGGGGATCCTGTTGTGTTCGTCAATATTGATGGATGTAAGTGCAGAGATATAAATCTTGAACTTACTCTCTTCGGGAAGAGCATAGCTCATCTTGGGATTCAGTCCGTGGATTCCCTCGATGACCAGAATATCGTCATCCTCAAGCTGCATATAATTGCCGTGATACTCTCTCTGTCCCACCTTGAAATTGAAAGTGGGAAGCTCAACTCTTTCTCCCGCAAGGAGTTTGAGCATATCATCATTGAATCCCTTGGTATCGATGGCTTCGATGCATTCGAAATTGTAATCGCCGTTTTCATCCCTGGGTGTGTCTTCCCTGTTTACGAAATAGTCATCGAGTCCGATGGCATGGGGCTTAAGTCCGAAGGTACGAAGCTGGATGGAAAGTCTGTGCGAGAAACTTGTCTTGCCGGAGGAAGAAGGTCCTGCGATCATTACAAACTTAACGTCTTTTCTGGATGCGATGGTTGATGCTATCTCAGCGATACGTCTCTCCTGTTCCGCTTCCTGAACGAGGATAAGATCATCCATATTGCCGGAACAGATCCTCTCGTTCAAGTCACCGACGTTTTCAATACCTACATACTTACACCACTCGTGAGACTTCTGGAATGTATCGTAAAGCATTCTGCTGTCTTCAAATTTGGGAACTACCGTAGGCTCGTGCTTGTCGGGAGTAAGGAGCATGAATCCGTTATCATATACTATGAGATCAAAATACTTAACATATGAAGCATTGGGAAGCATATATCCGTAATAATAATCACGATATCCGCCCATCTCATAGATGTTTACACTCGAACTTCTTCTGTATTTGAAAAGCTTTACCTTATCCGCCATCCCTCTCTTGGAGAAAATATCCATCGCATCATCAAGGGGATAAGATCTCTTCATGTAAGGAGTTCCGGCTTCGACGATCTCACGCATACGCTTCTTGATCTTGTCGGCATTCTCCTGAGTTGCTTCGATGGTGCCGTTTGTATTCATGAACAGACCTCTTCCTACGGTAAAGTCTGTTCTGCATTTGTTAACAACATCCTGACCGTAGATATCGAAGATTGCCTTCATAAGGAGCATGGTGGTACTTCTGATATAGGTCAGATGTCCTACATTGTCGGAAAGAGTAAAAAACTTTACCTCTCCGCTTCTGGAAACTTTCTTAAACAGTTCTCTTATCTTACCGTCAAGGCTGACGGCTGCAATGGGTGAGGAGTAATTCTTCTGGTATTCTTTGGCAATATCCTCCCAGATAACACCTTCGGGATATTCCTTTTTCTCGCCTTCGATAATAAGGGTATACATAAGATGTCCTCTCAATCTTTTAAAATTTGCTTCGAATACTGCGGTTAAGCTCCATAAGCGACTTCAGTTCAAGAGTTCTGTCGTCATGCTCTCCGTCTTCCAACCGGAGCCTTTCGAAAATCTTCTCATAAGATTCCATCTGGAAATTTAGGTAATCCGAAAGCCCTCTGTTCTCCCTAATAAGATCCGCACCGTACATGTCTTCCGCGGTGATCGAAGAATCCTCCGACTCCGGGCATTTACCGGTGTATCTGATCCTCATGGGAAAATAATACTTTCCGGCATCAAGCACGATCTCATTACGCTCTATCTCGTAACCGTTTAATCTGAGAAAGTTACGAAACTCGGGAATGTTTGACTGAGGCTGAACCACGAACGCACCCATTTCGGATACACATTCTTTGCCTTTGATAAGCATGTCCTTTATCAGCACTCCGCCCATTCCCGCAATGACTGCGGTACTCACCTCCCCGGGCCTGTATGCATCAAAGCCGTCGGAGAGCATTAGTTTTATCTTATCTTCAAGACCCGCATTTTTAATATTTTCACGGGCACTTGCAAGAGGACCTTCGCGAAGATCCGAAGCGATAACCATAGGTGAAATATCTCTTCCGATAAGCTCTATGGATGTAAAACCGTGGTCACATCCGATATCCGCACATATCTCACCTCTCGGAACCAATTCTATTATGCTTTCAAGTCGGTCAGAAAGCCTCATGTATCCTCCAGATAATCCTTGAGCTGTTTTGAACGGCTGGGATGACGAAGTTTACGAAGTGCCTTAGCTTCGATCTGCCTGATCCTCTCACGGGTTACGTTGAATTCTTTTCCGACCTCTTCGAGAGTACGCTGTCTTCCGTCATCGAGACCGAAACGAAGTCTTAAGACTTTCTTTTCTCTGTCGGTAAGCGAATCAAGAACTTTATCAAGCTGTTCTCTCAGAAGCATCTGTGTTGCTGCCTCCGCAGGTGCGGGAACATTATCATCTTCAATGAAATCGCCAAGATGTGAATCTTCCTCTTCACCGATGGGCGTCTCAAGAGATACAGGTTCCTGAGAGATCTTTAAGATCTCGCGAACCTTCTCCTCGGGAATGTTCATCTCCGCTGCGATCTCTTCGGGGCTGGGCTCTCTTCCGAGAGTCTGAAGCAACTGACGGCTTACACGGATAAGCTTGTTGATGGTTTCTACCATGTGTACGGGGATTCTGATGGTACGTGCCTGGTCAGCGATAGCTCTGGTAATAGCCTGTCTGATCCACCATGTAGCATAGGTAGAGAATTTATAACCTTTGCGGTAATCAAATTTCTCAACTGCCTTGATAAGTCCGAGGTTACCCTCCTGGATAAGATCAAGGAAAAGCATTCCTCTTCCTACATATCTCTTAGCGATGGAAACAACAAGTCTGAGGTTTGCCTCGGCAAGTGCATTCTTGGCTTCCTCATCGCCCTTCTCCATGCGCTTTGCAAGTTCGATCTCTTCCTCGGCGGTAAGAAGAGGAACCTTACCGATCTCTTTAAGATACATACGAACAGGATCTTCAATGCTTACACCCTCAACAAGTGAATCAATGTCAATCTTCTCAACGCCTTCGTCCTCAGCCTCTGCAAGATCGTCCGCGCTGGGCTCTCCGAGTTCAAAATCATCAATCTCCGAACCGATAGGCTCCATGGGAAGAACATCGACTCCGTTCTTTCCGAGCATCTCGATTACTTTGTCTACCATCTCATCATCGTCGGTTACCTTCATTACGGAATCAACGATCATGGAATAATCAAGTTCTACGGGCTTTGAGCCCTTCTTTGCTTTCTTAATGAGGTTATTTACTACCTCTGTGATCTTTTCGTCCAACGCACCTTCTGCTTCCTGTGTCTCGGGTGCGGCATTAACAACATTACTCATATCCTTGGTCTTGGTTACTCTGTCTTTCTTAGACGACGCACTCTTATCCGCACTCTTAACAGAGGCGGCCTTGGCTTCGGTCGTCTTATCTTTCTTCTGTGCTTTTTCGGGAGCGGGCTTTACCGCGCTCTTCTTATTCTTATCTTTCTCTTTGGTATCCGCCTTAGCGGGCTTTGCAGCAGGTTTAACTGCCTTTGCAGGTTTAACCGCCTGTTTGGTAACGGGCTTAGCATTCTTGACAGGCTTTACGGCAGTTTTAGCTGCAGGTTTTGCTGTCTTCTTTGCAGGTGCCTTTACTGCGGGTTTTACAGCCTTCTTTGCAGGTGCTTTTGCTACAGGTTTTGTTGCCTTCTTTGCAGGTGCTTTTGCTACAGGTTTTGTTACCTTCTTTGCAGGCGCTTTTGCTGCAGGCTTTGTTACCTTCTTTGCAGGTGCCTTTGCTACAGGCTTTGTTACCTTCTTTGCAGGTGCCTTCGCTGCAGGCTTTGTTACCTTCTTTGCAGGTGCCTTTGCGACGGGCTTTGTTACCTTCTTTGCAGGTGCCTTTGCTACAGGCTTTGTTACCTTCTTTGCAGGTGCCTTTGCTGCGGGCTTTGTTACCTTCTTTGCAGGTGCCTTTGCGACGGGCTTTGTCACCTTCTTTGCAGGAGCTTTTGCTGCGGGTTTTGCAGCCTTTACGGGCTTGGTATTCTTAGCCGCAGGTTTAGCTGCCTTCTTTGCAGGAGCCTTAGCCGCAGGCTTTGTTGCCTTGGCGGACTTGGCTGCAGCCTTTGCTGCAGGTTTAACAGCCTTAGCAGGCTTAGAAGCTGCCTTAGCGTTCTTTTTGGTGTTCTTGTCTTCTTTCTTAGCCATCTCAGGACTCCTCCTCGTCACTCATCCGGAGTTTTCCGGATTTTAATTTGTCAATTTCGATTCTTGTTGTAAAAACCTTCATTTCTTTTTCGGGATCGTCACTCCCGGTCAAAAGTTCGCACTTTCTCTCCATGACGCTTATTATCAGATCCTTCAGCATCGCCATACGCTTTTCCGCCGTATCGATATCGGGCGCAGAATTCTGAAGTATTCCCGTTGCATCATTTATCAGTTCTTCACTCTCAAGCCCCGCCATGAGTTTTTCATTACTGAACTCACCCGCATCAAGCATTTCGAATGAAAGTCCCGCTATCGTCCTGCAGGGGCCGGGCGAGAAATCATCGGGTTTTAAATACCTCTTGACTACCCTATATATATCAGGCTCATCTGTCATCCAGGTCAAAAGAGAACTCTCTGCATGCGTCCATTCGTTTTCTTTTTTCCTGCCGGAAGCTTTCTTCGGCGGTGAATAAGCGGTGGCAAAATTTCTGTCATCTTTTCTCGCATATTCACGGGGCCTTGTTTCTTCCAGAAGCTTTGAGATCTCGGATGCGGTGTAGCCGTATCGCTTTGCAAGTTCCGGTGCGTAGGTGTTCATCCTCACTTCGTCACCCGCGAACATCCACAGGTTTTCTACGATCTCCCGCTCGCATTTATATTTCTCTTCAGGATCCGACAGGTTATATTTGTCCCTGACCCTGTCTTCGATATATAGGAATCCGTTCTCGGCGTTTTCGAGGCGCTTTGCAAATTCCTCGGTTCCGTACCGGTTAAGGAATTCATCCGGATCCTTGCAGGGTATTAAGCTGATCCTTCTGGGCGTGATGCCAACCGCAGTAAGCATCCTGACTGCCTTAAGAGCCGCTTTTTCTCCCGCTTCATCCATGTCATAAGCCAGATAGACTTCTTTACGGTCTCTTTTGATCATGGCCGCCTGCTCTTCGGTAAATGCCGTTCCCAGGGATGCCACCGCCGTATCAAATCCGGCCTGATGCATGGATATTACATCCATATAGCCTTCGCAGAGAATGTAATAATCTTTTCTCGCGCGTTTTGCAAAATTGTATCCGTACAGGTTTCTTCTCTTATCGAAAACCATCGTCTCGGAAGTGTTTAGGTACTTGGGCTCTCCTGTTCCCAGAACGCGGCCGCCGAATCCTATGACCTTCTTGTCACCGCTTATTATCGGAAACATTACTCTTCCGAAGAAGGAACAGCTCATGCCGTATTTTTCGGAATTGCTTGCTATTCCCGAAGCTATAAGCATCTCGTCCGAATAGCCCTTTTTCCTCAGAGCCTCTATGACTTCCCTTCCGTTATTGCCGGCAAATCCCAGACCGAAATGTCTTATCGTATCATCGGAAAGCCCTCTGTCTTTGAAATAATTCAATCCCTTCTCACCGTGAGGCGTATAGAGATTATTCATAAAATACAGAGCCGCATCGGAGTTTATCTGCCTTAAGATATCAGCCTTGGAACGCCTGGCCTTTTCTTCCTCGCTCTCCTCCGTCCCCTTTACTTCCATCCCGGCACGCTCTGCCAGTATCTTGACCGCTTCCGCAAAAGAAACATTTTCATACTTCATTACGAAAGTAATGGCATTACCGCCTTCGCCGCATCCGAAGCAATGAAACATCTGCTTGGGGGGGTAAACGGAAAACGACGGAGTCTTCTCGTTATGGAAAGGACAAAGCCCCCAGTAATTATTCCCTTTTTTCTTCAGAGGAATGTAGCTGCCCACAACATCAAGAATGTCATTACGGGCTTTTACTTCCTCCAGGAATTCGTCGGAAAATCTCATCTGTTAAATCATCTCCCATGATTTGGGAACAAAGAGGTCATTATATGTAAGGATCGCAAATCTGTCAGTCATTGCACCGACAAAATCACAAACCGCTATTTCAAGTTTCTCTCCCTCTGCGATCATCCTTCTGTTTTCCTCGGGAAGTTTATCGGGATGATGGAGGTAATAATCGTAAAGTGTTATGACAAGTGTCTCGGCCTTCCCCTCTTCGGATTTGATATCGGGGTTAGTATATACTCTGTCAAACATGAACTGTCTGATATCCTTCATAGCCTGCCCCACACGCTCCGTCATGCAGATATCATTCTTGTCGGTACTGTTCGTGATGATATCATGCATAAAAGTATCGAGCCTGTCTCCGGGAGTGGAACCGAGAACTTCTCTTATGGAAGCGGGAACATCCATTTCGGTGAGAACTCCGCCTCTTACCGCATCATCCATGTCGTGATGAATGTAGGCGATCTTATCGGATAATCTTACAACCTTGCCCTCAAGGGTATGAGGCATAAGGGATGTCTGATGATTGAGTATTCCGTCTCTTACTTCCCATGTAAGATTAAGACCCTTTCCGTCTTTTTCAAGTTTTTCGACCGTTCTTACGCTCTGCTCATTATGTTTGAAACCATAAGGACAAACGGAAGCAAGCGCTCTCTCGCCCGCATGCCCGAAAGGCGTATGCCCCAGATCGTGTCCGAGAGCGATGGCCTCTGTAAGGTCTTCGTTAAGCCTGAGTGCTTTGGAGATGGTACGAGCGATCTGCGATACCTCAAGAGTATGGGTAAGTCTCGTCCTATAATGATCTCCCTCGGGGATCAGATAGACCTGAGTCTTATCCTTAAGCCTTCTGAAAGCTTTGCAGTGGACTATCCTGTCCCTGTCCCTCTGATAGACGGGTCTTATATCACACTGAGGCTCGTCAAAATCACGTCCTTTAGAGTTTTTAGAAAGTGATGCGTAGGGGCTTAAGATCTGCTCCTCGCGTTCTTCGAGCATTTCCCTGACTTTCATGATGATCTCCTATTAAAAAAACCGGCCAGTATATATATACCGAGCCGGTTCTCCAATCCCTTTATTTTTTTGAAAAAATTTTTTGATCATTGAGGTCTCTTGGAAGGCTCAACCCCATGCATCTTCATGGCTATGCTCAGGAAGATTGGCATCAGGATGATGATCAGCACAAATCCCACCACAAAACAGATCATAAATGAACTCAGAAACATTCTTCCAAAATTCAGACTCTCAGCGGGAGCTCCGTGTGCGATAGCAGACTTATAAGCAAAAAGCACCATGCAAAACGTCATTATCGGGGTATAGATAAGGTCTGAGACAAAACTCTCAAGACACCTTCCCGCAAAAGAAAACGGAGGAAGCTTAAATACGCCTACAACCTTATCGTTAACTGTCTTCATGGGGACGGCGATTCCGATGACCATTGAGATAAGACCGCTGATAACAAAGCTTATCAGCCAGGAAGGAACCGTGAAATGACCTGAAGTGATAGTGCCCGTAAGCGACAAAAAGAAACTCATTGCAATACCCATGAAAGCACTCATGGTAATTCCGACCTTTTTCATTGCCTTGCTATCCATGCAAACCTCCTATGTCTCCTATAAATTGATATTATCATACTTGGTTTGCTTCTGAAAGCGACGAAATTACGCATTTTTATGCGTATAATGCTGTTTATTCCTTGGACAGCTCCGGGTCTGTTCTTTGGATTCTACAACTCAAGGCGCATCTCTTCCATTCCAAGCTCTAAAAGTCCGGTATCTTTAAAACCCACGGATTCATAGAGCTTCTTAGCTACGGTATTTCCCGGTACCACGCCGGTATATATTTCGGTTACACCGAAACGTTCTCTCAAATACTGTATTCCCAGCTCAAGAGCTTTGCGGCCGTAACCCTTATGCTGATACTTTTCGTCTATCATGAATTTCCAGAGAGTATAATACGATTTCACATCGTAATAGCCCATCATGATAAAACCCACAATGGTATCATCCTCATACACTGCAAAAGGATATGCGGTTTCGGAATACACATATGCCTGAGCAAGGGAATCGCCATTCGTAGAAACAAAACTTTTCTGGCTTTCTCCAACTTTCAGCGCAAGCACATCATCTATGTTTTCTTTTGTAATCTCTTTAATATTGATCATATCAGTCCTTATGATTTTGTCCGCATTTCCTTTCCTTTTAAGCGGTTGTGTTTAATTTTGCTGTAAACAAAGCAAAAAATCAGTGTTACCGGAACCGCAAACAGTATTGACAAAATGAAATTTACTGTGTGGTTCATTCCGGTTTTATTCAGGATGTATTGGAAAAACACAAGTATCGGGAAATGGATTATATAGTACACATACGATATTTTTGCGAAAAAAGCAGTAACATTATTCCTGAAATCAAACCATAAAGATCCAAGGCAGAATATTGCGATTACACCCAGAACATAAGCCAGGTAGTCACATATTGTATTGAGTCGATAATATCCTTCTGTGTATTCATACAGGTAAACATTTAATACATCCGCAATCAGAAATATCGGCACAATAACCCACTTCAATTTCTTCAACTTTTCAATAAAATTCTCATTGCCAAAGAAAAAGTATCCCAACAAAAACATGATCAGATACGAATGCATTGGTTTGTCGATAATTCTGATCTTATACGTAGCTACTGCTGCCAAAATCAACAGGATAAAACAAATCGAGCTAAGAATGTTTCGATTCTTAACCGGTACAACTTCCACCAGCTTAATAACCACACATGCTTCAAGGGAAATGATAATAAGTGTAAGAATAAACCACAGGTGCGCAATCGCGAAACCGCCGTCATAACCTGTTAAGTCAGTTATTCTTGAGAAAAAGACTTTGTAATGATTGAAATAGCTGTCGCTATACGCATTCTTTGTAACATCGGCAAAATAACTTAGTACGGGGTTTATTAACAAAACTCCTAGAACAAAGACGATTCCCAGTTTAATGAATCGCTCTTTTATAAAGCCCTTGTATCCTCTTTTTTTCAATGAAAATCTTGCCGACACGCCCGCAAGAAGAAACATCAATGGCATAAGCCAAGGCGAGCAAAGCAAAACCACTGCAGCAATCGGTTTGCTTGGCTCATAATATATATAGAAATTTTCACCCCATATGTTATAGGACATGGCTGCATGATATGGAATCAGCAAAAATACACACATCCATCTAAGATTATCTATAAAATGCACTCTCTTATTCATTGATTCTCCTCAAGACGCAGGTTTCCTTTGTCCCTATACGTCATCTATTATGGATTTACTTTCATCAGTCCTTATAATACTTCGCCTGTGCTTCGAACATCTGCGCATAGATCCCACCTTCGATCTTCTCAAGTTCCGCATGGGTTCCGTATTCGGCTATATGGCCCTCCGAGAACACAGCTATCTTGTCGCAGAACTGGCAGCTGGAAAGCCTGTGAGAAATATAGAATGCAGACTTTCCTCCGACAAGAGAATTGAACTGCTTATATATCTCATATTCCGCGATGGGATCAAGTGCAGCGGTAGGCTCATCCAGGATAACAACGGGAGCATCCTTAAAAAGAGCTCTGGCTATTGCTATCTTCTGCTGTTCTCCGCCGGAAGGCTCCACGCCTTCTTCATCAAAGAACTTGAAGAGATTGGTATCGGTTCCTTTATCAAGTCCGGTGACAAAATCATGCAGTCCCACTCTGTCGGTAAGAGCCTTAATGTCCGCGGTATCATCCAGGAACGCAATGTTTTCCTTTAACGAGAAGGCAAACAATTTAAAATCCTGGAAAACAGGCGCGAACTGCTCCATATACCGGTCATAATCATATTCCCTGATATCTGTGCCGTCCACAAGTATCTCGCCTTCCGTAGGATCGTACAGTCTGCAGAGAAGTTTGATAAAGGTCGTTTTTCCCGCACCGTTAAGACCGACTATGGAAAGATGTTCTCCGGGCATGATCTTAATATTCACGTCATCGAGTACTTTGCGATCTGTATTCGGATACGCAAATGATACATGCCTGAATTCTATCTCGTGCTGTTTCTTTTCGATGGAACGTGTTCCTTTGGTAAGTGCCTCGGGATAATTCATGAAAACAACATATTCATATGCATAATTGCAGCGCTTTATAAGCTCGGTCACATTCTGTATCATTCCGGCGATGGCGTTGTCCAATCCTGCTTCCGCAGTTATCAGCTGGGTAAAAGTTCCTACTCCGATAACCTTTCTGATAGCCAAAAGTGCTACATAAAAGTAAGCAAAGAAACTTCTTATAAGGGACAGGTAGTCGTTAGCGAGAATAAAAGGAAATGTAGAATCTCCCTGCCATCTCCAGTGCGAGTCGCTTTTTCGGGTATTCTCCTTCCACGAACCCACCATCATCTTCTTTGCATCATACAGTCGTATATCTTTTCCATACCTGGGATCGGCAATGGTCCATCCGAAATAGCCGAACAATCTGTTAACCTTGGAAAGCTTGGCAAAAGCCTCAATTCCGATCTTGTTGATCTTAAAAAGAATCAGAGAATTGATAACGGAATAAACCGCTATCACTGCAAGCAGTATCGGAGCATGTATTACCAGCACTGCAATAAACCCGAATGCTTTAATTGCATTTGCAACAAAAAAGAAAAACTGATCCGAAATCCCGTTTACTCCACCGGAATACCAGTCCATTCCGGTTCTGGCTTTTTCTATCTGCTCAAGAGCTTCCTTATCCTCGGTAAGCTGGAAATCAAGCTCCATAACATGCCTTCCGATCAGGATATCAAAGTATCTTTCGAGGCGGGTACTGTACCTGTTGATGTAGTTTGTTGTCACATCGTTTAAAACCTGACATAAGAGTTCCAGACCGATCAGCCAGGCCGCAAGAGTGATCAGCCTGTTTATATCCCGATTTCCGACTATCTCATCCACAATAAGAGGAGTGATAAAAAGTCCGATAAAAGGCATGGCTACGGCAACAACCAATCTTATTGTTTTAAGTACAAAAAAGATTGGATACTTCTTAGCGGCCGTTTTAAACAGTACTTTTATAACAGTTAAGATCTTATGCATTTGCGATCACCCCGCTTTCTCCGCCATCAGGGTTTTCGCGGTAATACTGTGCCTGAGTGTTGAACATACCGGCATATTTTCCGCTTGCTGCCATCAGCTCATCATGACTTCCGTATTCGACAAGACGGCCGTCTTCAAACATTGCGATACAGTCACAGAATCTGGTGGATGCAAGTCTGTGAGAAATATAAACCGCGGACTTATCACCTATCATTTCATCAAAGCTCTCATATAATGCCTGTTCAGCGATTGCATCCAGTGCGGATGTGGGCTCATCAAGGACTATGATCTTGGCATCCTTATAGAGCGCCTTCGCCAGTGCCAGCTTTTGTTTCTCGCCGCCGGACAGATCCACCCCGTCATCTTCCACGAACTTGGTAAGAGGTGTCTCGATTCCTTTTGTCAGAGAAGCTATGCGTTCTTCAAGTCCCGCCTCGCATGCACATCTGCGTGCTTTCACGATATCCAGATCACCTGCTCTTTGCATTGATATATTTTCAGACATCAAAAAGGCAAATATCTCCACGCTCTGGAATACCGGAGCAAACAGCTTATAATATTCCGAACGTTTGAATCTCCTGATATCCGTACCGTTTAAAGTGATATATCCTTCCGTAGGATCGTACAGTCTCAGAAGGAGTTTTATCATCGTAGTTTTACCGGCTCCATTAAGCCCCACCACGGCAAGTCTCTCACCGGGCCTGATCTTAAGATTTAAATGCGAAAGTGCTTCTTTATCCGATTTCAGATATTTATAGCTTACATCCACAAACTCGAATTCATAGGAATCCGTTTCGGGGATGGGAACAGTGTCCTCCTCTTCTTCGGTTTCATAATCTATGAAAGAACGGAAATCGTCAGTTTGAAGACTTGCTCTTTTATAATCTCCAAACCTTTGCAGGAAATTTGTGAGGGATCCCGAAAATGCAAATGAAAAAGACAAAAACATCGTAAAGTCACCTGCGGACATATCCTTGCCCACAACAGCCATAAATAGCATAGCGAACACAAATATCTTTATTACGGTTCCGGCTACGCATGAAACATAGTTGTAGCGCAGCCAAAGACTGTGATGAAGATCATGCTTATCAATGAAAAATTT
>JAEEXJ010000124.1 GCA_016291475.1 Lachnospiraceae bacterium
GGAAGGCATTTTTGTTTACGGTGATTGCAGGAGAAGTCCTTCTCGGCGCCGCTGCCCTGATCGGGATCTGGCATACGGGCGAGCTGATCCGGATTTTCCGGGATGATCCGGAGGTTGTAAGAATCGGAACATTGGCTCTGACGATGCAGTTTATCGGGCAGATGTTTCAGCCGCTTTCCGTCTGCACCAACATGCTGTTTCAAAGTGTGGGCAAGTCGGGAATTGCGACATTGATGTCTATGCTCAGAAGCGGTCTGTTCTTTTTGCCGGTACTGTTGATTTCATCGGCAGCGTTCGGGCTCACCGGAGTTCAGTGCTCGCAGGGGATTTCGGATATACTGACCATGTTTGTGGCAGTTCCTTTTGTGATTGCTTTTTTGCGCGAAATGAAGAGGATGGAAGAAGAAACGGTAACAATGTAGGCGGATATTTCAAAAGGAGGAATACGGAATGAACCTGAGAAAAAAAGTGAGCTTTATTTTAAACGGAATGATCGTGGTTTTTGTTGTGATCGGGACAGCGCTGCTGTTTTGGAATGTGAGAAGCGTTTCGGAATTTTCTGAGGCATTTACTGAGCATTTCAAATACTTCACCATTCTTTCGAATGTATTGTGCGGGGTCACTGCTTTTCTGAAGTTGATCAGTGATTTGAAGGGAGAAGAGGATAGATATGTGCTGCTCAAATATATCAGTGCGGTAGCTGTTGCTCTCACTTTTCTGATCGTGGCGGGCTTTCTGCAACCATTATATCCGGAAAGGAATATGTACCGACGTTGGAATTTCTGGTTTCATCTTGTGGTTCCGGTTATTGGCGTGACAGAGTTTCTTGTGCGAAAGGCTGTAATTCCGTTTCGATATACTTTTTTCACGGTGCTTACCTGTCTGATTTACGGAATCGTATATCTTGGAAATAATTTGATCAACGGAGTTGGTGAAGGCCCAAAGAATGACTGGTACGGATTTATGAGGTGGGGAGTGCCGGCGGCTTTCGGTATTTTCGGAGGCATCATCATTCTGGCATGGCTGATTGCCATTATTCTCAGACTGCCGCATCGGAAAACTGCTGCAGGGCAGGGAACAAAATAATATGGAATAAGGAGATCTGTGCGGACAGATGCGATGTATTCCGCTATAAGTTTTACAGCCTCTTGATATATTCTACATTTTTAGGTAAAATAATAGGTGATTTTACGCAAGAAAGGAAGGAAACAAATGTTAGTTCAGAAGTATAAAGATATGCTTTCGGCCAAATCTGTTATTCGGCAGCTTTCCGAATTCGCGACAGCGCGCGGTCAGGAGATCGGATATGAGAATGTATTTGACTACAGCCTCGGAAATCCTTCGGTTCCGGTTCCCGATGCCATCAATGAGACCATGATAAAGCTTCTTCAGACCATGGATTCCAGATCCCTTCACGGCTATTCTCCCAATCCCGGTCTTCCCGAGGCCAGAGATGCTGTTGCCGCTTCTTTAAAGCGCAGATTCGGAATTGATTACAAAAGAGAGCATATCTTTATGACCAGTGCGGCTGCTTCCGCGCTTGCACATGCATTCAGGCTTGTAGCTCAGGATGGTGACGAGATCATCACCTTTGCTCCGTTTTTCCCGGAGTATAGACCTTATGTGAATCTCACCGGTGCTGAGCTTAAGGTGGTAAGCCCCGATACTCAGACTTTTCAGATCAATTTCGATGAATTCGAAAAAATGATAAATGAGAAGACCATGGCGGTCCTTATCAATACTCCCAACAACCCTTCGGGAATAGTATATTCCGAAGAGACTGTAAAGAGGCTGTCCGACATCCTCAGAGAAGCGCAGAATAAGTATTCTCATGCCATCTACATCATCTCCGACGAGCCTTACAGAGAGATTGTTTTTGACGGAAAAGAAGCTCCCGTGATCGCGAAATTCTATGATAATACCATCAGCTGCTATTCCTTCTCCAAGTCGCTTTCACTTCCCGGAGAAAGGATCGGTTATATGGCCGTCAATCCCGCAGCTGAGGGAGCGGATCTTATGGTTAACATGGCGGTTCAGATCTCAAGAGGGATCGGACATAACTGTCCTTCTTCGATAATGCAGAGAGCCATTGCGGAAAACATCGACCTTACTGCAGATCTTTCCGTATATGAGACCAATATGAACCTTATCTATGACAAGCTGGTAGAGCTGGGCTTTACCGTTGTGCGTCCCGGGGGAACCTTCTATATTTTCCCTAAGGCACTTGAAGAAGACTCGGTTGCATTTTGTCAGAAGGCACTTAAATACGATCTTGTACTTGTTCCCGGAGACAGCTTCGGCGCTCCCGGATTTTTCAGGATGGCTTACTGCATAGATACAGAGAAGGTTAAGAGATCATTGCCCGTTCTCGAGAAGTTTGTAAAAGAAGAGTATGGCAGATAAGGAGATTTTGAGATGATAAACGGAGGACTTGTTCTTGAAGGCGGGGGGATGAAGGGACTGTTCACGGCGGGAGTTCTTGATTTTCTCATGGATAAAAAGATCATGTTCTCGTCCGTATACGGTGTATCCGCGGGTGCATGCCATATGACCAGTTATATCTCGGGTCAGAGAGGCAGGGCTTTTGATATAAGTGTGGATTATCTCGATACCAGATGGTATTGCGGAATTCCTTCGCTTCTGACCACCGGAAATCTGTTCAATACCGATATAGCCTACGGTCTGGTTCCGGACACACTCAATCCCTTCGATCACGAAGCATATGAGAAGTATGAGGGTAAGGCGTATGCCGTCGTTACCGATGTAGAGACCGGAAAGCCTGAGTACATGCGTCTTAAAAACTGCCGCGGAAAGAATATGGATAAGCTCAGAGCTTCCGCATCCCTTCCTCTTGTGGCAAACATGGTAAATGTCGGAGGCAAAAAATATCTGGACGGAGGTCTGAGCGATGCGATTCCTCTCGAAAGATCCATAAAGGCCGGCAATGAGAAGAATCTGGTGGTACTTACCAAGGAAGTGGGGTATATAAGAAAGCCCATTCCCGCATATGAGCTTGCGGCTTTGAAACTGAGATACGCGGCATATCCCCATGTATGGAAGCTGATGCAAAACCGTGACGTAAGATATAATGAGCAGCTTAAATTCCTGTCCGAGATGGAAAAAGAAGGCAGGGCACTTATCATCCGACCTCAGGAAAAGAGTGAGACCAAGAGGATAGATAAAAACCCGGAACATCTGAAAAATCTATATAACGAAGGTTACACGGAGGCTGAGAAAAATTACGAAAAAATAGCCGCGTACTTCGGATTATAATGTGACGCATATGTCATAAATCAGGAAACTGAGGTTGTCATAATACGAAAACATAAGTTTTGCCAAAACGTGAAATTTCCCGTAAAATGGGCATTCTTCGTTGACAAATAATAATCGTTATACTAAACTCGATTTTGTTGAGGGGACATCCCTCTGAGGAGTTTATAAGGATTGGTATTGATAGAAGGGAGATTATTATGGCAGTCGAAAAGAAGTCCATTGCTAAGCCCGAAGTTAAGGCTGAGGCAGCTGTAAAGGCAGAGAAGAAGCCTGCGGCTAAGAAGACCGCAGCCAAGAAGGCTACCGCCAAGAAGCCCGCGGAAAAGAAAACCGCAGCTAAGAAGGCTGATCTTAAGGCTAAGGTTGTTCTTCAGCTTAGTGACGGAAGAGAATATACTGAAGCAGATCTTATAGGCAATGCTAAGAACGTTTGGCAGTATGACCTTGGCAAGAAGACTGCAGATCTCACAAAGGTAGAGCTTTACGTTAAGCCCGAGGATAACAAGGTTTATTATGTAATGAACGATATCGAGGGCGATTTCAATCTTTAATCCCATCCAAATATATAACCGGCCGCTTCGGAACCTCCGGAGCGGTCTTTTTTTATTTTTCTTTAATGATATTTCATAAATGATATGTTGACACCGCAGTTTAGGAGTGCTAATTTAGTTTTTGAAGATGTTAGCACTCTTTTAAATCGAGTGCTAACAGAGGGGATAAGAAGGGAGGTACGGATATGGAAATGGATGAAAGAAAAGCCACAATACTTCAGGCAATCATCCGCAACTATCTTGAAACCGGCGAGCCTGTCGGAAGCAGGACCATATCAAAGTACACCGATCTTAACCTTAGTTCGGCAACCATCAGAAATGAGATGGCGGACCTTGAGGAGATGGGCTATATCATCCAGCCGCATACTTCCGCCGGACGTATTCCTTCCGATAAGGGATACAGATTTTACGTAGATACCATGATGGAAGCCAAGGACAGAGAGATATCCGAGATGAAGAAGGTCCTTATGGAACGCCAGGACAAACTCGAGGATATGCTCAAAGGGGTTGTTAAGCTCCTTGCCAAGGATACACAGTATGCGTCTTTGATAACCGCACCCAGTGCAAACCGGAACAAGCTGAAATTCATTCAGCTGTCCAGGATAGATGATGAACATCTTCTGACCGTCATCGTTAAGGAAGGAAATGTCATCAAGAACAAGGTTGTTAACATCACCGAACCGGTTAATGAGGAAACGCTCCTCAAGCTGAATCTGATGCTTAACACTCAGCTTTCGGGTATGACCATGGATGAAATATCACTTTCCATGATCACGGGCCTTAAGGCCCAGGCGGGATCCCATTCGGGAGTGATTTCCGAAGTTATCGATGCGGTGGCCGAGGCAATCTCTGCGGAAGAAGATCTTAAGGTTTATACCAGCGGAGCGAATAATATACTTAAATATCCCGAACTCAGCGATAATTCCGAAAAGGCAGGTCACCTGATCAATACCTTCGAAGAAAGAGAAGGGCTTGAGGAACTGATAATCGGCGGTGAGGATGGAGATGAAGCCATCAAAGTTTATATAGGAAGTGAGAATAAGGTAAGCGGCATGGAAGATTGCAGTGTCGTAACCGCAACCTATGAACTTGAAGGCGGAATGAAGGGAACAATTGGTATCGTCGGACCAAAGCGAATGGATTACGACAAGGTTGTGGGAACCCTGAAGTCCTTAAGAAGCGGACTCGACGATCTGTATAAAAAAGATAACTAGAAAGGATCTGTTCATCAAATGAGTGAAGAAAAGACAGATAAGGTGATCAATAAGGATACGGGTGAGACCGTAGCCGAAGAGACAGCTGAGGAAGTATCCGATCTCAAAGAAGCGGTTGAGGAAGCGGCGGAAGACGCAAAGACCGAAGAGACGGAGATCACCGAAGAACCGGAAAATAACGAAACGGAGAAATCCGAAGAGCAGTCAGGTAAGAAATCCTGGTCCGAGAAAAAGGCAGAAAAGAAAGCCCAGAAAGCCGACAAGGAAAAAGAAGCCCTGAAGGCAAGGATCGAGGAGCTGGAAGACAAGACCAAGAGACAGCTTGCGGAGTTCGAGAATTTCAGAAACCGTTCCGAAAAAGAAAAAGCACAGTCCTTTGACAGAGGAGCTGCAGCGGTCCTCGAAAAGCTGCTTCCCGTCGTAGACAACTTCGAAAGAGGTTTTGCGGCTGTCGAGGAAGAGGATAAGGACGATGCATTCGTAGTAGGAATGGACAAGATCTACAGACAGCTCATGGACGAGCTGGATAAGATGGGAGTTAAGCCCATCGAAGCGGTCGGCAAAGAATTCGATCCCAATTTCCACAATGCGGTAATGCAGACGGAGAGCGATGAATACGAATCCGGAGTCGTCGCACAGGAGCTTTTGAAAGGCTACACATATCACGATACCGTATTGAGACACAGCATGGTATCGGTGGTTCAGTGATAAATCTAAGAATTATTCCTTAAGGAGGAAAAT
This sequence comes from Lachnospiraceae bacterium, assembly GCA_016291475.1. The sequence continues at coordinate 5,780 of JAEEXJ010000124.1, forward strand.
AATATGAGCAAGATAATTGGTATTGACCTCGGAACAACAAACAGCTGCGTATCAGTAATGGAAGGCGGAAAGCCTACCGTTATCGCAAACGCAGAAGGTGCAAGAACAACCCCTTCGATCGTAGCTTTCACCAAGAACGGTGAGAGACTTGTAGGTGAGCCTGCAAAGCGTCAGGCAGTTACCAACGCAGATAACACCATCTCTTCCATCAAGAGAGATATGGGTACAGACCGTGGCCGTAACATCGACGGCAAGAAGTATTCACCTCAGCAGATCTCCGCAATGATCCTTCAGAAGCTTAAGGATGATGCAGAGAGCTATCTTGGTGAGAAGGTTACCGAAGCTGTTATCACCGTTCCCGCATATTTCAACGACGCACAGCGTCAGGCAACCAAGGATGCAGGTAAGATCGCAGGACTCGATGTAAAGCGTATCATCAACGAGCCCACCGCAGCAGCACTTGCATACGGACTTGATAACGAAAAAGAGCAGAAGATCATGGTATATGACCTCGGCGGCGGTACCTTCGATGTATCTATAATCGACATCGGCGACGGCGTCATCGAAGTTCTTTCAACCAACGGTGATACCCACCTCGGCGGTGATGACTTCGATAACAAGATCATCGACTGGATGCTTGCAGAGTTCAAGAAGGCTGAAGGGGTAGACCTTTCCGGCGACAAGATGGCAATGCAGAGACTTAAGGAAGCTGCAGAGAAGGCTAAGAAGGAGCTTTCCAGCGCCATGACCACCAACATCAACCTTCCTTTCATTACCGCAACAAGTGAAGGACCCAAGCACTTCGACATGAACCTCTCAAGAGCACAGTTTGATGAGCTCACCAGAGACCTTGTTGAGAGAACCGCTATCCCCGTTCAGAACGCAATGAAGGATGCAGGACTTACCAATGCAGATCTCGGACAGGTTCTCCTCGTAGGCGGATCAACCCGTATCCCCGCAGTTCAGGATAAGGTTCGCCAGCTTACCGGCAAAGAGCCTTCCAAGAACCTCAATCCCGATGAGTGCGTTGCAATCGGTGCTTCCATCCAGGGTGGTAAGCTTGCAGGCGATGCAGGTGCAGGTGACATCCTTCTCCTCGATGTAACTCCTCTTACTCTTTCAATCGAGACCATGGGAGGCATCGCTACTCACCTCATCGAGAGAAACACCACCATCCCTACCAAGAAGAGCCAGGTATTCTCTACCGCAGCTGATAACCAGACTGCAGTTGATATAAATGTAGTACAGGGTGAGAGACAGTTCGCACGCGACAACAAGTCACTCGGACAGTTCAGACTCGACGGCATCGCTCCCGCTCCCAGAGGAGTACCTCAGATCGAGGTTACCTTCGATATCGATGCAAACGGTATCGTTAACGTATCCGCCAAGGATCTCGGAACCGGCAAAGAGCAGCACATTACCATCACCGCAGGTTCCAACATGTCCGACTCCGATATCGAGAAGGCTATCAAAGAGGCTCAGGAGTTTGAGGCTCAGGACAAGAAGAGAAAAGAAAACGTTGAGACCATCAACGATGCAGACGCTTTCGTATTCCAGACCGAGAAGGCACTTAACGAAGTAGGAGACAAGATTTCCGAGTCCGATAAGTCACAGGTTCAGGCAGACCTTGATAAGGTTAAGGAACTTGTTGCCAAGGTTAAGGGTAACGAAGCAAGTGCAAGCGAGTCAGATATCGATGCACTTAAGGCAGCTAAGGAGCAGCTTACCAACTCCGCTCAGTCTGTATTCACCAAGATGTATGAAGCAGCCGGTGCTGCAGCAGGCGCAGGTCAGGGTGCAGGCCCCGACATGGGAGGATTCTCCGGAGCAGGTGCAGGTCCCGAGCAGTCTTCACAGGGTTCTGCAGATGATGATGTTATAGACGGAAATTTCCGTGAGGTTTAATAAATATGGCAGAGAGTAAGCGCGACTACTACGAGGTTCTCGGAGTAGACAAAACTGCCGATGAGGCAGCGCTTAAAAAAGCATACAGGGTGCTTGCCAAAAAGTACCATCCGGATGCTAATCCCGGCGATAAGGAAGCGGAG
>JAEEXJ010000028.1 GCA_016291475.1 Lachnospiraceae bacterium
AAGAGCTTCTGGTCTGTATTGATAAAGGATCTGAAGCTTTCTGTTAGTTTTTGACAAGCCTTCTTTCGAGTTCTTCAAAATCATAATCATCCCTTTGAGGATAATTGTTGAACTGATTAACATACTTCCTGTGAGAATATGAAGTCTGGTTTTTCTCTTTATCCGTATGATTTGGGATGGGGGTATATATAGCTGTTGTAATCTCTGTAGTATTCTTTGTAATTGTATTACCGTCCGGGGCAATAGGTGTTTCCAAATCGGGAACCACATCCTTCCCAAAAGGGAAACATGTATTACCACTGGGGAAAGTAAGTTTTTTTAGAGTTTCAGGGAATAATTCCAGGAACATAATGTTTGGCAGCTTACCATAACCGGTCATAACAGCTTTAAAGTGTCTTTGAACCACTTCAAGATTCTCAAGAAGCTTTAATGCCTCGCGAACCTGTTTTTCGCTACAGTTAAACTTATTACAGATGTCAGCATATGATTTTTGCAGAAAATCCTTGTCATAGAACTTCTTTTTATAAGTGACATTCCCGGATTTTTCATCCCTGATCTCAGTAGGACGGTACCAATATACGATGTCGGCAAGAATATTGATTGCCAAGAGATTTGGTTTACCGTTTTCGTTAACCACGGTATGATACCAGGCTTCTGGAATGATATTTCCCATTAATTGGATCTTTCCAACCTCATCAACTATTAAGTTCCCTGAGCTGTAAACAACCTTCATTAATTCTTCCGTCATTAAAAGGGTAAAAAAAACAGACCTTTATGGTCTGTAAAAGTGGTCTGAAAATGGTCTATAGGTGGTCTGAAAGAAATGGATGAGCGTGCAAACCTCCTATTTTAGTTGTTTTTTAAAGGTCGAAATTCGTTCAAGTCCCGCCTTCCGCATCGAAATAAAGACCCTCAGGCAAAAGCCTGAGGGTTTTTATTTTGTGTGCGGAAGGCGGGACTTGAACCCGTTATGAAAATATGGGTGCCACGGATATAGTTTGTGAACGCTCTACAGCAACATTACTTGGTGAAGAAGTTCCATGCATTACTTTAAAAGTGAATTATCTCGGAACCGAAATAAATATGCTTATGACCTTTATTATTAAAGATAATTATTCTGCTACGATCACAGTACAGGCAGCAACTGATGAAAAGATATCTCAGCTTCTGAGTTTCTTTGTTCCTATTCAGTGAGTATGATGAATAGAATACTAACCATCTTTGGCTTTACGCTGAGGGTGGTTAGTTTTTTATTGTGGTTATCACTCAACTTGCAAATATATCCGTGAAAGATTATAAATATATTTGTTGTGCTTATGAGCTATAAAGGAGAATGGTTATGGAAAATGTAGATATTAAAGGACTCGGTGATCTTAAGGTTGTAACCGATCTGTTTTCACAGGTTGGATGCTCCGAAGAAGATAATTGCATTGTTGTTGTGACTAACAGGGATTTTGGCACCGCTTCATACGCAGGAGATATTATGACTGCAAACTCGACAGTTGCAGGTGCTAAGGCCGGCGGAGTAGTAGGCGGATTGGTTGCGGGAGCAGTTGCCGGTGCGATCAATGCTTCCGTTCAGGAGAAGGTGGGAGAGTTCCATAATAGCCTGGACTATAAAAAGCAGATTGCATTTGACACACGTAATTACGCAGGATTTCTGGTTAATGTAGTTTCAAACGGAATCGGTGTTATTCCGCTTAAGAACGGCGGACAGTTGATCCCTAATATAAAAGATCTTAAGACCGACGCAGATAATTTTGTATTTTTTGAAAATGATGAGATAGAGACAAAAGCACTTAAAAAGCTTCCTCTTCATTTTTCTTCCGTAAAGCTTGCATTATGTTTTAGGGGTACCGGAGAACTTAAAGTAGATACTCCCTGGGAATGCCCCAAGAAGCACAAGCTTATTCCTTATCAGGAAGAGAACTTTAATAAGCTTGCTGCGAAGCTTGGTAAATGAGGATATCTGAATTGGAGTGATAGTAATATGAGAAAAACAAAGATCGTATGTACCATAGGCCCTGCCAGTGAAAGTCCCGAGATGATCGAGAAATTGTGTCTTGCCGGAATGAATGTTGCAAGACTGAATTTTTCACACGGATCCCATGAAGAGCATAAAAGAAGGATAGAAAATATCCGTAAGGTAAGTGAAAAACTTCATTTGCCCATTGCAATACTTCTTGATACGAAAGGTCCGGAATTCAGGATCAAGACCTTTAAGGACGGTAAGATTTCGCTCAGTGCCGGAGACCGTTTTGTATTCAGGGAAGAGGACAGTATTGGCGATAAGGACGGAGTATCCGTCAATTTCAAAGGTCTGGCTAGTGATGTTGTTCCCGGCGATCATATTCTGGTATGTAACGGTCTTATGGATTTCCTGGTAAAAGAGATCGCAGGGAACGAAGTTATATGCGAGACTCTTACGGATGGAAATCTTTCCGACAGGAAGAGCATGAACTTCCCCGGTAAGATAATGAGCACCGAGTTCTTAAGTGAGCAGGATAAGGAAGATATAAAGTTCGGAATCGAGAACGAAGTTGATTTTATAGCATGCTCGTTTGTGTCAAGGGCAGACGATCTCAGAGCCGTAAGAGATTTCCTTGAAGCCAACGGATCCCCAGATATCGAGCTCATAGCTAAGATTGAGAATCAGCCCGGTATAGACAATATCGAAGAGATCTGCGAACTTTGTTCCGGAATCATGATCGGACGAGGAGATATGGGTGTTGAGATAGCTCCCGAAAAGCTCCCCGCAGTACAGAAGAGCCTCATCACCAAATGCAGACTTCTCGGTAAGAGAGTTATCACAGCTACCGAGATGCTTGAGTCAATGATCTCATCACCCCGTCCCACCCGTGCTGAGGTATCGGACGTTGCTAACGCGGTATATGACGGAACATCCGCGGTTATGCTGTCCGGTGAGACCGCTGCGGGCAAGTATCCCGAGCAGGCGGTTAAGATGATGGCATCTATAGCGGAATCCACGGAAGCTGAGATCCATTACGAGAAGAGATTCCACAATAATTCTTTTGAGATGAGAAACAATGTGGACTGTATCTCACATGCGGTTTGCGGAATGGCTATAGATGTTAAAGCTAAGGCCATCGCTGTATGCTCTATTTCCGGAATCACTGTAAGAATGGTATCCCGATTCAGATGTCCGGTCGATATAGTCGGAATCACCACCAATGAAAAGAGCTACAGAAGACTTGCTCTTTCATGGGGAGTAACTCCCGTACTTTGTGAGAAGTTCGATTCCACTGACGTACTTTTCTATTATGCGCAGAAAACCGCAACAGAACTCTTTTCACTTAAGGAGGGAGACAGCGTTGTTATTACCGGAGGTATGATAAACGGAACTTCCGGAAATACCAATCTGATCAAGATTGCAACGGTATAATCTATAGCGCAGGATTTATATGACGGTTTCCGATGACTTGTTCGGGAACCGTCTTTTTTGTGGAAACGATTTCAAGTAGAAAAAATTTACACACTTCATGACATTTTTTGACAAGTTATTTTTCTGTTATTATGCAAAAATATATGTGTAACCAATAATTATTCTGAAAGAGAAATGATTATGAGAAGACCTAACGAAAGAAAACCTTTGGTAACCCATATGTATACTGCCGATCCTTCGGCTCATGTATTTGACGGAAAGATCTACATCTATCCTTCACACGATATTGAGCTGGATGTTCCCGATGATGATGACGGAGCACAGTACATGATGGAAGATTACCATGTATTATCAATGGATAATCTGGATTCTCCCTGTGTTGACAACGGTGTTGCCATCAATTATAAGGATATTCCCTGGGTTAAGCAGCAGATGTGGGCTCCCGATTGTGTTAAGGTAAACGGAAAGTATTATCTTATTTTCCCTGCCAAGGATAAGGAACTTAAATTCCGTCTCGGCGTTGCCGAATCAGACAGCCCTGTAGGACCTTTCAAACCTCACGAGAATTTCATCGAGGGCAGCTACAGCATCGATCCCGCTGTTCTTGTAGATGATGACGGAAGAATTTACTGCTATAACGGCGGACTTTGGGGCGGACAGCTCGAGATGTGGCAGTCAGGAGAGTTTAATCCCGACGAGCCCAGGCCGGAAGGAGATGTTCCCGCACTCGGACCCCTTTTCGCAGAGTTTACTCCCGATATGAAGGGATTCAAAGCAGCTCCCAAGCATATCGAGATCCTTGACGAGAACGGAGATCCCATCAAGGCTTGTGACGAGGATCGCAGATACTTCGAAGATCCCTGGGTTTACAAGTTCAACGGAAAGTATTATTTCTCATATTCAACCGGAACAACTCATTACCTCTGTTATGCTGAGGGAGATAAGCCCGACGGACCTTTCACCTACAAGGGAAGGATCATGGAGCCCGTTCTCGGATGGACCACACATCACTCAATACTTGAGATAGACGGCGAGTGGTATATTTTCTACCATGACTGCGAGCTTTCAAAGGGAATCACCCACGAAAGATGCGTTAAGTATACCAAGCTCAACATTGCAGAAGACGGAACCATCGAGACCATTCATCCTTACGATGACTGATCCCACAAATCCATAAGTGCTGAATAGGATGGCCTTTTACAAAAGGCCATCCTTTTATATAGAAGAAACTTTTATAGCGAAGATTATAATAATAAAATTTATGTAAAGTTTCTAATTTTAGTATAGATTTTTTGTTTATTATTATGTTAGAATAGCGCTCCGTGGGTACAGATAACGATTTCCTCCGACTATTTTTGAAGAATAGTTTATTGACGACACGAAGGATAGCAGGTATTAAATGATAAATTTTGACCATTTACCATTGGGCAAAGATATACTGGATGCGTTGAAGGAATTATCCATTAATTATGTATTCCAGCCTATCTTCAAGGCAGACGGCAAAACAACATATGCATGGGAAGCTCTCATGCGTCCCAACGGAATGACAGTTACCGAACTTATCGATGATTATTCGAAGAAGGACAAACTCCATGTTCTTGAGGTGGCAACATTCTTCGGAGCTATGCAGGAGTTTTTTGAGAGAGGATATACTCAGAAAATATCGATCAATTCATTTTCATCGGACTGCATGAGTGTGGAAGAATCCGAGGTGTTTTATGAAACCTTCGGAGAAGAGCTTCGCGACAGACTGATCGTAGAGAATCTTGAGTATCCGTATTCTTCTGCCGAGGATTGTCAGGAGAAGAGTAAGTCCGTAAGAATGATGAACAACATGCTTTCGGTTGATGATTTCGGCAGCGGTATCAATGATCTTGAGACCGTGGAACTAATGGAGCCCGACATCGTTAAGCTCGACCGCGGACTGATCTCGGGAATAGACCATGATTCCGAGAAACAGGACAATGTTGAGAACCTTGTTTCCCATTTCCATTCAAAGGGGATGCTGGTCGTTGCCGAGGGAGTAGAGAAAAAAGCGGAATTTGATTATCTTGTGGGACTGGGTGTGGACCTTTATCAGGGTTTTTATCTGGCTCGTCCGGCATGATGAATAGAAATAAAATATATTTTCCGGGGCCGGTTTTTCGTATGGAAAAGCCGTCCCCGTTTTCTTATGGCGGATATGGGAATTTCTTGTTAAAACCGTGGTTTTGATATATAATAAACGTTGATTTTTTTGATAGAAAGGGGCATGAAAAATGGCACTGCTTGAAGATTGGCGAAGACTCGCTTATGACGAAAAAGCTGATAAAGGAAAGATTCAGAAACTGTGGGGAGATTATTTCCTCAAGGAGAAGGAGATTTACGCAGAGCTTCTTAAGAATCCCGATGAAGAGGTAAAAGGAACCGTTAAGGATCTTGCCGCTAAGTATGGCATTGATCTTATGTTCATGGCCGGTTTCCTTGACGGAATAAATGATTCCCTTAAGACTCCCAATCCCATTGAAGAGATGACTGAGGATACCGAGGTATCTCTTGCATTCGATAAGGAACTTCTTTACAAGAACATGGTAGGTGCGGGAGCTGACTGGCTCTATGGATTACCTGAGTGGGAATCCATCTTTGATGAGGCTAAGAGAAAAGAGCTTTATCATGAGCAGAAGATCTCCGGAACCGTAAAGCGTGAAGGAGCTAAGGTTTATCCCAACGATCCCTGCCCTTGCGGAAGCGGAAAGAAATATAAGAAGTGTTGCGGAAAGGCTTGATATGGCTAATAAAACCGACAAAAAAACCAAGGACCTTCACAAAAGCGCGAGACCTAAGATAAAGCCTACGGCTGCATTTTACGGACTTATATGTATGATCATCGGTATCATCGATCTGGTAAATCCGGAGAAGATGCTGAACATCATCGCATATGCTTTGGGAATCTCCGCCATTATCGGCGGACTGATCTTTGTGATCATGTATCTTGCCAGGGATGTGAGACACAATCTCGGAAACAACGATTTCCTGAACGGTGTGGTTTCAATAGTAGTCGGTATAGTAATACTACTTAAGTGGAAAGAACTGATGACGATCGTTCCCATAGTACTGGGCGTTCTCATCATAGTCAGCGGATGCATCAAGCTTCAGGATTCCATCGATCTTAAAAAGCTTGGTCATCCCATGTTTGCCGCAATGCTTATTTTTGCATTTGTCTTCATTATTTTCGGAGCTGTGCTTGTTGCAAATCCTTTTGAGAGTGAGATCCTTCTTCTCAGACTCATCGGAGTGGCACTTATCATTGCGGGAATGACCGATCTTGTTGCTTCGGTATTTTTTGAAGGAATAAGAAGTCAGTATGATGTCGAAACCATTGAAACGACATACACCGAAGCTGAAGACGCCGGTGAAGATACCGATAAGGTTAAATAATAGGGGGAAAGGTTTAAGATGAAAAAACTTGAAGATTATGTAACAACTATTCCCGATTTTCCTGAGCCCGGAATCATGTTCAGAGATATTACCTCTGTTCTTCAGGATGCGGACGGTCTCAGACTTGCTATCGATACCATGCAGGATGCTATCAAGGATCTTGATTTTGACGTGGTAGTCGGACCGGAATCCAGAGGATTTATTTTCGGAATGCCCATTGCTTACAATCTTCATAAGCCTTTTGTTCTTATCAGAAAAAAAGGAAAACTCCCCAGAGAGACCGTTGAGAAGACATATGATCTTGAATACGGCACCGCAACCATCGAGATGCACAAGGACTCCATCAAGCCCGGACAGAAAGTTCTTATAGTAGACGATCTTATCGCTACCGGCGGAACCACTCAGGCTATGATCGAGATGATCGAAAGTCTTGGCGGAGAGGTTGTAGGAATCTCTGTCGTAATGGAACTTGCAGGTCTTAAAGGCAGAGAAAAACTTAAGGGATACAGACTCGAGTCTTGCATTACCTATCCCGGAAATTGATTTGAATTACGGTCACTTACCATAAGTGACCGGTTTTAGAATACAAAAGGATTTTTTGCAGGCGTATGAAGGATATTTCGGACATTAAAGACGGAACCATAACCGAAAGGGGAGGTATCTGCGAAAACCAGGATTTCACCGATCCTAAGCTCCTTTATGAGGAGCTTGTTTCCCATGTCCGTAAATATCATCCCAGCGACGATATCACCATGATCGAGAAGGCATTTGCCCTTGCGGACAGTGCACATAAAGGTCAGATCAGAAAATCGGGTGAGCCTTATATCATTCATCCCCTGAATGTTGCCATTATTCTGGCTGAACTGGAGATGGATAAAGAGACCATCGCCGCTGCGCTTCTTCATGACGTACTTGAAGATACCGAAGTATCGGAGACCAGTCTCAGACAGGAATTCGGAGATGAAGTTACTCTTCTTGTATCCGGTGTAACTAAGCTGGAAAATATTCCTCTTTCCAGGAATATGGATCAGTCCGATGAAAAGCTTGAGATCCAGGCAGAAAACCTTCGTAAGATGTTCTATGCGATGGCACGCGATATCAGAGTCATTCTGATAAAACTCGCTGACCGTCTCCATAATATGCGCACGCTCCAGTACCAGCCTCCCGCAAGCCAGATCAGGATCGCCAGAGAGACAATGGACATCTATTGTCCCATTGCACAGCGCCTCGGTATCAGCAGGATCAAGGTAGAACTGGACGATCTTTCCCTCAAGTATCTTGAGCCCGAAGCTTATAACGAACTCAAGAACGCTATCGCGGAAAAGAAAACAGAGCGTGAGGCTTACATCGAATCCATCGTAAAGGACGTTAAGGGATACATCGATGAAGCCGGTATTAAAGCGAAAGTAAACGGAAGAGTCAAGCACTTCTTCTCCATCTACAAGAAGATGAAGAACCAGAACAAGACTCTCGATCAGATATACGATCTTTTTGCAGTCAGGATCATTGTTGATTCGGTAATGGACTGCTACGCGGCACTCGGCGTGATCCACGAAAATTACAAACCTATCCCGGGCAGGTTCAAAGATTATATTGCGATGCCCAAGGAGAACATGTATCAGTCGCTCCATACCACACTTATCGGTAAGGACGGACAGCCTTTCGAGATTCAGATAAGAACCTTTGAAATGCACAAAGCTGCCGAATACGGTATCGCAGCTCATTGGAAATATAAGGAAGTCTCCAACGGACAGACGCCCGAAACAGGAGAGGAAGAAAAGCTCACCTGGCTCAGACAGATCCTTGAGTGGCAGCAGGATATGACCGACAACAAGGAGTTCATGAACCTGCTGAAGAATGACCTGGATCTTTTCTCCGATTCGGTTTACTGCTTTACTCCCACGGGAGAAGTTAAGAACCTGCCTTCGGGATCTTGTCCCATCGATTTTGCGTATGCGATCCATTCCGCAGTTGGAAACCGTATGGTGGGTGCAAGGGTAAACGGAAAGCTGGTGCCTATCGATTACCGCATTAAGAACGGTGATCGTATCGAGATCATAACCAGTGCAAATATCAAGGGTCCCAGCGCAGACTGGCTCGGCATTGTAAAGAGTACTCAGGCCAAGAATAAGATCAATCAGTGGTTCAAGAGTGTTACCAAGGAAGATAACATCACCAAGGGCAAGGATATGCTCTTAACCTATGCCAAATCCAGAGGCATTGACATATATGCGATAATGACTCCCGAGTATCAGGAGGACATCGCATCCAAGTATTGTTATCAGGATTGGAATTCGATCCTTGCAGCGGTCGGAAGAGGGGCGCTTAAAGAAGGACAGGTTCTCGGAAGACTCGAGGCGCTTTATGAGAAAGATCATCCTACGATCCTTTCAAATGAAGAAGTCATCGCTCAGGTCGCCGAAGCCAACCAGAATGCTTCCTCGAGGCACAGTCACGGAAACAACGGCGGTATTACCGTCAGGGGTATCACCGATCTTTCCGTCAGATTTTCCAAATGCTGTTCACCTGTTCCGGGCGATGAGATCGTGGGATTCGTTACAAGAGGAAGAGGAATATCGATCCACAGAACGGACTGTATCAATATCCTTGCTCTTCCCGCTGATGAGAGAACCAGACTTATCGAAGCTTCATGGGCACCCGAATCTCTTAATTCCGGAAGCGGCAGTTATGAAGTTGATATCAGGATCTATGCCAATGACAGAAGCGGTATACTTGCTGATATATCCAGGATATTTACAGAGAAGAACATTTCGCTTCTCGGAGTAAATTCACGTGTTAATAAACAGCAGGTCGCTACCATACAGCTTACATTCGAGATTCACGGACGTGATGAGCTGGAAAATATCTGTGATAAGATCCGCGGTGTTCAGGGCGTAGTGGACATCGAAAGAGCCGGAGCATAATATAACCGAGTGACAGTGGGGAGAAGGTTATGGGTAAGATCAAGATAGGCGGAATGGTCATAGGAAGCGTCCAGACCAATTGCTATTTCGCATACAGAGAAGGCGAGAAGGATTGCATCGTATTTGATGCTCCCGATACCGGCAAAGAGATCGTAAGACGTATCGAAGGAGCGGGACTTCATGTGCGTGCACTTCTCCTTACTCACGGTCATTTTGATCATATAATGGGTGCACAGGATCTTCGTACATCCGCTTCCGGCCTTGCGGAGAGCAGGGGAGAGGATGCGGTTAAGATATATGCTCCGTCATCGGAAAAGGAAATGCTTTCCGATTCATCCTTTAACATGACTGCGATGATGGGAACTCCCATGACGGTACGTCCCAATGAATGGCTGGAAGACGGTCAGGAACTTGAGATCGCCGGTATTAAGATCAAGGTTATCTTCACACCCGGACACACTCCCGGAAGTGCATCGTTTTATATCGAGGAAGGCGGATTTCTTATATCGGGAGATACTCTTTTCCAGGAATCCGTGGGAAGAACGGATTTCAGAGGAGGAAGTACGAAGACGCTGATGGAGAGCATTCAAAACAAACTCTTTACACTTCCCGATGATACACAGGTTTTTCCCGGTCACGGAGCTTCTACAACGATCGGTCACGAGAAAAAGTACAATCCTTTTTTTACTGATGAATTTTAGACGATTGTGGGGACGTACCCCGTTGTCAGCTGTAAGGAGGGCTTGCGATGATTTACTGTCCGAAATGCAAAGAATCACTTGGCGATAACATTACAACCTGTCCTTTTTGTTTTCATGAGATAACCGATTATGAACGCGTTCTTATAGCCAAGGAACAGCGCAAGGAAGAAGATGATGCTCATTATGAGGAGATCATGAAGGCTGAAGCTTATGCCAGGATAAGGCTGGTCTGCATGCTTGGTGCCGCTGTTTATCTGGTAGTGCTTTTCCTCATATTCAGCATTCTTATGTACGCCGGTCTGCTTATGCCTGCTTTTACCGTGTTTTCCGTCGGCATGATTTTTTATCTGTTGATGTCCGCATATTTGATCTTCATAAAGAAGATAAATAATTGCCCGCATTGCGGAAAATACCTGTTTAGAAACTGGGGAACAAATTGTCAGTGGTGCGGCGGAATAATTCGTTAGAGATATGAATAATACTTATGTTTATATTGAACCGGAGAAGTTTTTGATGGATGTTCTGGCGCTTCTCCGGTCCTTTTATGCAAAACTGGATATAAAACCCGTAGTCCCCGAGAGCAGGGAGGATGTCAAAGCGGATGCTGAAAAAGCAGGTTATTTTTTCAGTGTTAAGGTTATGGAAGACGGAAATGCATCGGTTTCTTTTAAGGGAAACGGATTTGTATTTTCGCCTGAAAAATCTTCACCGGATGATTTCACTTCCTACAAAAAAGAACTGTGCAGAAAGCTTTATTCTGTATTTAAAGAAGATACGGGCAGGGATCTTCCATGGGGAATGATGAACGGTGTTCGTCCCACAAAGCCTGCCTTTATCGCCGCGATGTCGGGAAGAGGAAAGTCTGAGTCCGATGAGTATTACAAGTCTGAATATCTTGTTACCGATGAAAAAGCCGATATGTCCTGGGATATCGCAAGGTCGGAGCTGAATGTTCTAGGCGGATGCGAACACGTTGAAAGCAGATGCTCCGGTGACAGGAGAGGGTATGCAGGCGGATATTCCGTTTATATAGGAATCCCCTTTTGCCCCAGCAGATGTTTGTATTGTTCCTTTACTGCTTATCCTTTGGCGGCATTTAAAGACAGCGGAGATGCTTATGTACAGGCTCTTACGGAGGAGATGAAAGCTTGCTCCCAAATCTTCCCCGGGAAAGCACCTGACAGCGTTTATATGGGAGGAGGTACACCCACCGCACTTAACGCCGGGCAGCTGGACCGTATCATATCGGTTGCGGAAGATGTATATTTTACGGGACCTTCCATGGAATTTACCGTTGAAGCCGGAAGAGCCGATTCCATCACGGAAGATAAATTAAAGGTTTTGAAAAAACACGGAATATCCAGAATATCCGTTAATCCCCAGACCTTTAATCAAAAAACTCTCGATCTTATCGGAAGGAAAGCTACGGCCGATGAGACGGTTAAGGCGTTTAACCTTGCAAGGGAGATGGGATTTGACAATATCAATATGGATATCATCCTTGGACTTCCCGGTGAAGGAACGGATGAAGTAAAACATACCTGTGAAGTGATAGAAAAACTTAGGCCCGATTCGCTTACGGTTCATTCACTTGCTCTTAAGAGGGCATCTTTCCTCGGCGAGTGGATAGAAAAGAACGGTCACTCCGCATTTACGAATACCGATGAAATACAGTCTCTGGCCAGGGACTGTGCATCGAATATCGGTCTCGAACCTTATTATCTGTACAGGCAAAAGGATATGTCCGGAGGATTTGAAAATATCGGTTATGCCCTTCCCGGAAAAGAGTGTCTTTACAATGTGGTCATGATGGAAGAAGTCCAGAGCGTCCTTGCTTTCGGAGCGGGGACCATCAGTAAAAAAGTTGTCCCCGCATCAAACGGAACAGGGGGACGGTTCTGTCGTTCCACAGATTCACCGAGCCTCGGAGAACTGATCCGCTCCGGAGATGCTCTTCATATGGATATTTCCAGATGCGAAAATTTTAAAGAAGTGGGAGATTACATAAATCGTCTGCCCGAACTCATAGAACGCAAAAAAGAATTGTTTAACTAAAAAATGGAACAGGGGGACGGTTCTGTCGTTTCATATATTCTAAAAGGTGAAACGACAGAACCGTCCCCTTGTTTTAACATTTTTTGTCTATTTAGTATATTTTTCTGTGACGTGTGCGTCATATCTGACTTTATTATTCCGGTATCTCCAGCGTTTTCGCGGTTTTCTTTTTTCCACATTGTGTCAATATCATTTAATCGTTCAATGGGATAGTATTCTCTTACATGTTTGAAATATCTATGTGGATTTAAGGAGAATACCTAATGCCGAGGCGCGCGCGAATAATAAGTAATACGAATATATATCATGTAATGATCAGAGGAATCAACAGACAGATTATTTTTGAGGATGATGAAGATTATAAGAAATTTCTTTATATTCTTCTTGATTGTGTAAAGAAAACAGAATGCCGTATATATGCGTACTGTCTGATGCCTAATCATGTTCATTTACTGGTTGATCCACGTTTTAGCACGATTGAGACTGTTATGAAAAGCATAGGAATCAGGTATGCAAGATTCTACAATGATAAGTACCAGCGAACCGGTCATCTTTTTCAAGATAGATTTAGAAGTGAGAATGTAGAAGATGATAGATACTTTTTGGTAGTTCTGCGATATTTTTTGCAAAATCCGTTAAAAGCCGGATTAGAGAATGAGTTAGGCCAATATCCGTGGAGCAGTTATAAAATCTATAAGAATAGAAATGATTATATAACAGATGCAAAATTTGCTATAGATTTAGCGGGAGATAAGGAAAAACTACTTGAGTTCCTAAATGAAAAAAATGATGATGAAGCGATGGAAATGAAGACGCATCGTAAAATTCGTTTAAATGATGCAAAGGATGTACTTGAGGCGGTTTCAGGCTGCAGAAATGTAGCTGATTTTCAGAACATGGATTCAGACGAGCAAGCAAAGACTATTGAAGAACTTTATAAACGAGGACTATCGATGTTTCAAATCAGTCTGTTGTCTGGAAAATCTAAAACAACGATATATCGTAAGTTGAAGGGTGAAACGAAAGAGCCGTCCCGCCGTTCCGTTAACAAAAAAGTGGAACGAAAGAACCGTCCCTTCGTTCCACATTAATGGGTTTATGATTATTTGGTGGTAACTTTATTTCTTCCTTCCGACTTGGACAGATACAAAGCCTGATCCATTCTGTCAAAAGCTGAGGTGAATTCGTCATCTTTCAGGATCTCGGTAACTCCTGTGCTGACGGTAATGTTTCCTGCTACATTGAAGTCTTCCGACTGAACCATTGACCTGATCTCTTCGGCATATCCGTGAGCTTTGGTGGAATCCGCATCATAGCATACTGCTACAAACTCTTCTCCGCCCCATCTTCCGATAACGACATTCTTCTTGGAGAAGTATTCCTTGATCATGAATGCGAAATGCTTGAGTGTCATATCACCGACCGCATGTCCGAAGGTATCGTTGACGTTCTTGAAGAAGTCGATATCGAACATCATCATTGATACTTTTCTGTCGGTTCTTCCGACTATTTCGATGGCGTTATGGATCTCCGTCTCGATCCTTCCGTGATTGAAAATATCGGTGAGAGTATCCTTGGAGGCCAGCTCTTCATATTTTTTTAATGTGGACATCAGCTGAACCGAATTTTCGTGGATGTCCTGAACCATGAAGACATAACGGAAGTCTTCGGCGTTATTGGTCTCCGCACGGGAGAAGATCAGCTTGACCCAGATATAAATGCCCTCGAGATTTTTCATCAGGCAGTCAAAAGAAGACGTACGTCCGGGTTCAAGGTGTTTTTTCAGGTATTCGGGATCCGTTCTTTCAAGGAACAGCTCCTTATCATCGGGCCAGATCATATTGACGATCATCATTCTCCACTGGGAGTACTTGATCTCAACATCCATTGTATCATCGGATATCTCAGTGATGCTGATGCTGGAGGTGGTGTCCTTGAACAGATCTATATACATGGAGAAAAGATATGTGTTCTGGATGGTGTTTACCTTTTCCTTGGTCAAAAACTCCTGCATATAATCACTGGAGTCCAGCTCGTAAAGGATCATTATGTGGAAATTATCCACGTAAGGCGCTATGGTCATCTGGACGGAATGAGGTGTTCCGTTTTTGAAGAGCTTAAGTCTTCGGCTGTATTTTCCTTTGAATTTCCCGATTCTGGGTATGAATACCTGATAATCTTCCGTAACTTCTTTGTCCTGTTCGTTTTTTAGATGAAACCAAAGCTTCTGAGTAAGAGCCTTGTAACTTCCCGTATCATCTATGAAATCCTCGAACAGACCCTTTTTTGTAAGGGTTTTGTAAGTGTCGGCATCCGAATCTATCACGACAATGGCATCGATGCCCTGCTCGATAAAAGAGGCTGCGTCATTCAAAGTGAAATCATCCAGTGTTTTTGCCATAACAAATCCTCCGAATATGGTAATCCACTAGTTTATTATACCGCTTTTATAACTTTAAGTTAACATTATGCTCAAATTACAAGGCGATAATTGCAAGAAATCCCCATATGTGCTAATATTTTACCGATTTTATCACTTTAATTTATTAAAGTAATTTGATATGAGGAGTATTTATTATGAAAAAGAGTAAGATCATCGCAACTCTCATGTGCGGGGTTCTCACCGCAGGACTAATTACTGCTTGCGGCCCCATTCATGAGGCAACCTTTACCGTAGGATTTGATGCGGAATTTCCTCCTTACGGTTATATGGATGACAACGGAGAGTACACCGGATTTGACCTTGAACTTGCAGAGGAAGTCTGCAAGCGTAACGGATGGGAACTTGTAAAACAGCCCATTGACTGGGATGCCAAGGATGCCGAACTTAATTCCGGTACCATCGACTGCATCTGGAACGGATTTACCATCAACGGACGTGAAGATCAGTACACTTTCACCGATCCTTATGTAGATAACAGCCAGGTAGTTATCGTAGCAGAGGAAAGCGGAATCGCATCTCTCGCAGATCTTGCCGGTAAGAATGTAGGCGTTCAGAAGGATTCTTCCGCGCTTGCCGCTCTTGAGGGGGATCAGGCCGATGTCGCAGCTACCTTCGCAGAGCTTACCCAGTACGGTGATTACAACACTGCATACCTTGATCTTAAGCAGGGCGTGCTTGATGCCATCTGCATCGATATCGGAGTTGCAAATTACCTTCTCGGACAGACCGATGGCGGTTTCGTAATCCTGGACGAGCAGCTTGCTACCGAGCAGTACGGAGTAGGATTCAAGCTTGGAAACACCGAGCTTCGCGATAAGGTTCAGAAGACTCTTGAGGAGATGGCAGCTGACGGCACCCTTGCTCAGATTGCCGAAAAGTATGCCGATTACGGTATCCCCGAATCTGTTTGCCTCGGAAAATAATTCATGTCATTAGATGTTATATTTTTAAAACTTATGAGCGGTATGGGTGTGACGGTGTCGATCTTTCTGTTGACACTTGTCTTTTCCATACCGCTCGGTTTGCCTATATCTCTTGCCAGGATGAGTAAGAATAAGTTGCTTTCTTTACTTGCCGGAATTTATATTTCCGTCATGAGAGGAACGCCTCTTATGCTTCAGATCATCGTAATTTATTTCCTGCCTTTCTACGGCTTCGGATTAAATGTCACGGCAGGGTATCGTTTTGTTGCAGTAATAATCGCCTTTTCTTTAAACTATGCGGCTTATTTTGCGGAAATCTACAGATCGGGAATCCAGTCCATTCCGAAGGGTCAGTACGAGGCCGCCCAGATACTGGGATATTCGGGCCCACAGACATTTGTCAGGATCATAATGCCGCAGATGTTCAAAAGAGTACTTCCCGCAATGACCAATGAGATCATAACTCTGGTTAAAGATACGTCTCTTTCTTTTGCGATAGCTACGGCGGAGATGTTTACCATGGCCAAGCAGATAGCTGCCAAGGAAGCCAGTCTGATGCCTCTTATGGCGGCCGGAGTTTTTTACTACATCTTCAATTTTATCGTAGCGATTGTCTGCAAAAAAGTTGAGAAAAGATACGACTACTACAAGATTTGACTTATGGAATTATTGAAAGTTGAAAATTGCAGAAAGAGTTTTGACGGAGAGGAGATTCTTAAAGGCATCTCATTGTCCGTTGATCAGGGAGAAGTTGTTTCTGTGATCGGTCCTTCCGGTTCCGGAAAATCCACATTCTTAAGATGCGCATGCATGCTGGAAACAATGGATGGGGGTAACCTGTCCTATGAAGGAAAGGCTGCGGCACATGAAGAAAACGGACGTGTCATATATGCTCCGCATGACAAACTTAAGGAGATACGGAAGACCTTCGGGCTTGTGTTCCAGAACTTCAATCTGTTCCCTCATTACACGGTTCTTAAAAATGTTACCGAGCCTCAGATGATAGCGGGCAAGACTAAGGAAGAAGCTCAGAAGAAGGCTCTTGAATGCCTTGAAAAACTGGGTTTGTCTGATAAGGCAAATAACTATCCCTGCCAGCTTTCGGGAGGCCAGCAGCAGAGAGTGTCCATTGCAAGAGCGCTGGCTCTTGAACCCAAGGTTTTATTTTTTGATGAACCCACATCGGCCCTCGATCCCGAACTTACCGGAGAGGTTCTCAAGGTTATAAGGGATCTTGCAGCATTACATATGACTATGATCATCGTCACACACGAGATGAACTTTGCAAGGGATGTTTCCGACCGTATGATCTTTATGGAAAATGGTGTGATCCGTGCGGAAGGAAGTCCCGAAGAATTGTTTAATTCGGATGATGAGAGACTTAAGTCCTTCATGGGAAAACTTAACGGTAACTAAAAAAGGTGCTGTCGCTCCGGATGAATTGAATCATCAGGGCGACAGCACCTTTTAAAAGGTCTTAATACCCTGGATTTCGGTCTTTTTTTGTAAGTGTCTGTATTGAGGAACACTTTAAAAGACTGATACCTGATCAGAGTTATTAATTCGTCTGAATTATAAAAGATAATATAGTCTAGTAAGAGAATTCCCCACGACAAAGAAGGGAGCATGATTATGGTGAAAAAAACTTTAACTATAGTGGCATTGGGGATGTTTGCTTTTATGCTATCTTGCTGTACGGATGGAGGATGTGAAGAGAAAAATGATGGGGTATTGTCCGAAGAGGATTCGTTTGAAAATGAATCATTCGATTTTTGCTGGATAGAAACTGAAACCAAACAGGATATATATAATAAGCTAAATTTAGCCATTCGAGCTGTTGATCAAGATACTTCTTATCACTTGGCAGACGATTTATCACTTTTAGAGACAACGGAACCTGTATATGCATATTGTCTGATTGATGATAAATTTGAGATGGTAACAATTTATTATCCAATTATTTATAAAGGGCATGTTGTAGCTATGGCGGATGGATATCGATATCTCGAAGGGAATTTCGATATAGATGTAATACTTGGGGAAGCAGTTGATGAACTTGATAACAAAAATATAAGCATTCTCTTTGCAAATGGTGTTTATGCATATGATGGAGAAAAAATCACATTTCTTTATTATAGTCTTGAATATGATGAAAATAACATAAATTGCCTTGATTCAGAAAAAGAGTATGATTTATCGAATATTCATGTAACAAACATGACCCATACAGAATTGCTGAATTATCCATTTTAAAGTTTAATTGAGAATTTCTATTTAGAAAGATAATTAAAGAGGTTATAACTTGTTGGTATTGATTTGTTATGAAATAAAGGTGCTGTCACACTGTTTATTGTGACAGCACCTTTTTTGTACTTTCATCATTCTTCTATCAGCACTGACTCCGGAGTAAAAAACATATCCTTTCCGATGAGTCCCATTACCGCACCGCGGTTATATCTGCTGTTGCAAGCTTCCACCAGGGTGTTTTCAAGTTCTTCCATGGAGGGCTCTACATATTTCTTTTGGGATTTGTAGTTTGCAAAGTTAGCTATAGTGATGATCGAATAGGGCATCATTCCGAACAATCCGACAAAGAGAAGCAGCTGAAAAGGCAGAACTCCGGTGCCAGCCAATCCCACGAAGCCGGCAATGGCCATTATCATGAAGATTGAAAGTTTCTTCATACTGCTTAAAAATGCATCGAATTTTCTGTCGGAATCATTGAGATACTTTTCAGCGCAGCATGAGCAATATCCGCCCCAGCACTTGACCCAGTTGCCATGTGCAGTGGTCTCAATCTTATTATCATCCATTACGCTGCGTTCAAGCTTTTTGTGAACGCAGGAATAATCGCCTCCGAAAAAAGGAATGGGACGAAGCTCTTTTCCGCACTTCGGACATACATCCCCTTCTTTAAGATCGACATAATAAAGATCTGTATCACCGTAAATCAGTCTTTCCATTTCAATCTCCTGCTTTTTAAAGGTGGTGCGTTTACTTAATACATTGTATGTTTTATCGGGCGGCGAATCAATAGATAGGGGAGAGGTCTTTCTATTATTTCATTTTGACAGTAAAAGTGCCCGGAGATAAAATAAATATCATGTCAAAACCAGTCAGGTGGACAATATGTATATGGTGCTTTCTTTATGCTGTGATAATGATTATAGCACTTAAATATGAAAGCAGCGTTCCCATAGGAGAGCTTGGAAGTATCAATCTGCATGCCCTGAACAATGCATTCAGGGAGCTGTTTCATTATGAGCAAGCGGGAGGATATTTCAGGTCTCTTTATATTTTTACTGAGATTTTGGGCGCGGTTTCAATTCTTGCCTGCATTTTCTGGACCGGTCTCGGTATTAAGGATCTGATAAAGTATCGTGATATTAATGATGTTGATAAGAGTATCTTTGCCACATGGCTTTTGTATGCCCTTGCACTCATCGTGTGGTTTATAACTCAGAAGCTGTCGGTACATTACGCTCCGGTATCGGTGCATCCCAAGAGTGCACTCGTGGTTTCTTTTCCCTGCGGGAATACATTTCTGATAATCATATCAATGTGCAGTTCCATATATCTGATCGGTTATTTCCTGGAGGAAAAGAAGAGAGCTGTCCTGATCCTTCGCATAATCTGCATAGCAATACTTGTTTTTGGAATTGTTTTAAGGATGATATGCGGAACAAACTATCTGACTGACATCCTTGGTGCCATCGGATTCGCTGTTCCCGCGGTGGTGCTGTATTCCTTTGTCTGTGACGTGTGAAACGGAATTGAATAAATATATTTCATACGTCGCATAGTTTATATAATCTTGAGTACACATTATCTGAGCCCGGATCTTTGGTTCGCAGATATTTTTTTATTGCGGGAATGTTTAGTTTTAAAGTGGATTTCGATTCGAGATAAGATCTGTTCAGTTCAAAGCTTCCGCTGAATGCTTTTGCAAATGCCTTACTTTTGTTATCGGTTATATTTTTATCGGGATCATACTTTGAGTTTCCGATGAACAGGCTTTTTCCGTTATCAAATATCGGGGCCGGGCGAAATCCCGCCCCATCATATATAAGTCCCAGATTGTTGAAATGCCTGTCTTCATTGAGGATCAGTGCATCCAGCACAAAAGTATTGGCGAGGTAAGTTGATATGTCCAGCTTGGTATTCTTTTTAACAAAATCAAGAATGTATTCAATCGCATCGTCATAATCCATTTTGGATGTAACTGCTGCAGGGTCGGTGCCGGAGATGTTAAAATGCAACCGGTATAGAGTTATAAACGATTCGCCGGAAGCGAGAAAATCATTGCTGACACATCCGGTTTCACCATTGATACGAAGGCTTTTATAAGATACATATTCATTTTGATCGAAATCGCTGATATCCAAAATGCGGGAGACCAGTTCCTCGCAGGATCCCTCGCCGCCGTATCTGTCGATCTTGTACCATTTGTTTTCAAAATAATATTTTATCTGAGTTCCGTCACTTGTTCCGTTATCGTTTATCAGATATCTGCTGTCAATGGAAATATCAGGAAGCATAGAAACCTCCCGTAAGTGTTTTATAGTTTATAGTCTCTCCTTCGAATTTGAACCATGTCTTATCCTGAATCATTTTTCCGTGTGTTTTCTTGCATATCTCATAGGGATTATATTCTGACAGGCCCAGAGCATTCAGCAGTTTATCGGCATCAGTTCTTTTTTCATCAAAGCATCTGTCTTTGAGTATCTGGCCGAATACAAATCTGGGAATCGTATCTGCATAGAAGATCTGTTTGGCGGGGTGGAGTATAAATCTGTCGGCATGAATTTCTTTCTCATCGACAGTAACTGAAGAAATAACTTCATCTTCCCACATTAGTAAGAAATTCGGAAATGCTGCCTTATCCTTCGGGTCTGAAAGAGCATATTCCAATGTTCGATACAGTTCGTCCATTGACATCCCTGTAAATCTGGCCAGTTTATAGAGTGTTTCGCCCGTAGCGTCGCTAATATCTTTTTTTCCGGTAAAAATATAGTAGACGGTAGAATAAGCCACACCTGAGCGCTCACTCAGAGTGTGGAGATTAAGGGAATAGGCTTTTAATCTGTCGTATAAAAGAGTGTTTTTATTCATGTTTAAATTTTATCGCAGTTGCGATAAAATTACAATCCGGCATGAAAAGACACAGCGTAAGCCATCTCCCTGTTTTCATTGCAAGAAAGCCGTTTTTGTGCTAAAATTTAACGGATTTTGTGGAAAAAACATATATTAAAGTAAAGAAATGTTGAGGAACATATATGGCACTTAATAAGAAGCCCGTTACGGGTATGAAAGATATACTTCCCGAGGAGATGGCCATCAGGGAGTACGTACAGAAGGTTATAAGCGAAACCTATGCGGGATTCGGATTCACCAGAATTGAGACTCCCTGCGTTGAGACCATCGAGAATCTGACCTCAAAGTCCGGAGGAGATAACGAAAAGCTGATCTTCAGGATCCTTAAAAGAGGTGAGAAGCTTAATCTTGAAACTGCTAAGACTCAGGATGATCTGGTGGATTCGGGACTTCGCTACGATCTGACGGTTCCCCTCGTAAGATATTATTCCAACAATTCATCCGTTCTTCCTGCTCCTTTTAAGGCACTTCAGATGGGAAATGTGTGGAGAGCGGACCGCCCCCAGAGAGGCCGTTACAGACAGTTCATGCAGTGTGACATCGATATCCTCGGTGAAGCGGATAACCTTGCGGAAATCGAGCTGATCCTTGCTACGACAACCACTCTCGGAAAGCTTGATTTTAAGGGATTCGAGATCAGGATAAATGACAGAAGACTTCTCAAAGCCATGGCCGCGTGGGCGGGTTTTGCAGAGAGCGATTACGACAGTGTTTTCATTACCATCGATAAGATGGATAAGATCGGAATTGACGGAGTAAAGTCAGAGCTGCTTGAAAACGGGTATGCTGCAGAGACCGTTGAAAAGTACGTTGATCTGTTAAATAAAGCCGTTAAGGGTGAAGCCACTCTCGCAAACATCATGGATACAGTAGGTGAAGAACTCGCCAAGGATCCCGTTACCAATCTTGAAGAGATAATCAGTGCGGTTGAAAGCTCAAAGCAGGCAGATTTCAAGATGGTATTCGATCCCACTCTTGTAAGAGGAATGTCTTATTACACGGGTACTATTTTTGAGATAGCGATTCCCGAGTTCGGCGGAAGCTGCGGAGGCGGCGGAAGATACGATGAGATGGTTGGCAAGTTCACCGGTCAGAGCGTACCTGCCTGCGGATTCTCCATCGGATTTGAGAGGATCGTACTTCTGCTTACCGAGAAGGGATTCAAGGTTCCCGGAAGCGGAGAAGGCAAAGCATATCTGATCGAAAAGGGAATCTCCGGAGACCGCCTCAGCGAGATACTTGCAAAGGCAGCGGATGAGAGAAAAGCCGGTAAGAAGATCCTTACCGTCAGAATGAATAAGAACAAGAAGTTCCAGAAAGAGCAGCTTACAAAAGCCGGCTATACAGAATTTGAGGACTTCTACAGGGAGGCACTGAAATGATACAGTCTAGAACACATAATTGCGGCGAGCTCAGAAGCGCCGATGAGGGCAAGGAAGTAACTCTTTGCGGATGGGTCGAGAATGTGAGAGAAGTCGGAGGAAACCTTTCCTTCATCATCTTGAGAGATTTCTACGGCATCACCCAGCTCGTTGCTGAGACCGAAGATATGGTTTCCGCATTCAAGAATATTACCAAGGAATCAACTGTTCAGGTTACCGGTAAAGTAAGGATCAGAAGCAATAAGAATGACAAGATCCCTACCGGAGACATCGAAGTTGTTCCGGATTCGGTTAAGGTTCTCGGCAAGAACAGAAATTCAGAGCTTCCTTTTGAGATCAACAGATCCAAAGAAGCTGACGAGGCTACCAGACTTAAGTACAGATATCTGGATCTGAGAAATCCCGAGGTTAAGAAGAATATCGTACTCAGATGCAATGTTGTTGCCGAGCTCAGAAAGGCAATGACAGAGGAAGGATTCCTGGAGATCACAACTCCCATCCTTACCGCATCTTCACCCGAAGGAGCAAGAGACTATCTTGTTCCCGCAAGAAAGCATCCCGGAAAGTTCTATGCGCTTCCTCAGGCTCCTCAGCAGTTCAAGCAGCTTCTGATGACTTCAGGATTCGACCGCTATTTCCAGATCGCTCCCTGCTTCAGAGATGAGGATGCCAGAGGTGACCGTACTCCCGGTGAGTTCTATCAGATGGATATGGAGATGGCCTTTGCAACTCAGGATGATGTTCTCGGAGTCCTTGAAAAGGTTCTTGTACCCGTATTCGAAAAGTATGGAATATATGACCGTATAACTCCCGCTCCTTTTAAGAGAATTCCTTTCAGAGAAGCTATGGAAAAGTACGGTTCCGATAAGCCCGATCTCAGAATCGACCTTGAGCTTAGCGATGTAACCGATGTTCTCGGCGGAATCGATTTTGAGCCTTTCAAGGGACAGTGCGTAGAGGCTGTTGTTGTTACTGGATTTAACGCAACCAGAAAGCAGATCGATCAGCTTGTTGCAGATGTAGAAGTTCAGACCGCAAGAAAGACCTGCTGGTTCAGAGTAGATGAAAACGGAGAGATCGTAGGCGGTATCGCTAAGTTCCTTCAGCCCATCAAGGATGAAGTCATCTCTAAGATGAATCTTGAGAACGGATGCTTCGTAGGTCTTGCCGCAGGTCCCAAGGCCGCAGCCCTTAAGACCGCAGGTGTTCTTCGTACCAAGCTCGGAACTCTTTGCCCCGAGCATATGGATAAAGAGCAGTATCAGTTCTGTTGGATAGTTGACTTCCCCATGTATGAGATCGGTGAGGAGTCGGGCGAGCTTGAATTCTGCCACAATCCTTTCTCAATGCCCGTAGGCGGACTTGAGACTCTTGAAAAAGCAGAAAGAGGAGAGATGGATCCTCTCGATATAATGGCTAACCAGTACGATCTTGTTATCAACGGATACGAGTCCGCATCAGGCGCGGTAAGAAACCACGATCCCGAGATCATGGTCAAGGCATTCGAACTTGTACGTCTCGGAGAGGCTGAAGTTAAGGCTAAGTTCCCCGCTATGTACAATGCTTTTACTTACGGAGCACCACCTCACGCAGGAGCAGCTCCCGGAGTTGACAGAATGATAATGCTTCTCACCGGCGAAGAGTCGATCCGCGAAGTTATTACATTCCCCATGAACAAGAATGCACAGGATGTCATGATGGATGCTCCTTCGGCCGTATCTCAGCATCAGCTTGACGAGCTCCACCTTGCCTGCGTTCCCGTAGAGGAATAAGTGACATTGGGTACGTCCCCACTGTCACCGGTATGTATGAGAATATATCTTCTAGATGTAAGTACATTACAGGATGAAAATACGGGCGCTGAGCTTTCGGTCAGGGCCCGCAGTCTCATTGATGATTACAGAGGCTCGAAAGCGGATCAGTGCAAAAGTATTCCGGCCCGCGGACTTGCTCTGGGTGTCGGTATGCTGTTGCAGCTTGCCGCAAGAGGATATGTTGAAGATGTTTCAAGAGCCGCACAGGGAATCCCTATTGAGCTTACCGCAGAGGAAGCCGTCAGGATCCTTGCCAGAAACGGCGAAGTCTTAAAGCTTGCTTACTCCATAGAAAACAGCGGAAAACCTTATCTTGAACCCGATATCCAGATACCTGCGGGGGAGAGAGGTATTCCTTTTATAAGCATTTCACACTCGGGAAAATATGTTGCCCTTGCGCTTTCCTATTACGAGATAGGTATCGATATTCAGATGCGCAAGGAAATGAATACCGAGAAAATTTCTACCAGATATTTCACCGAAAAAGAAACCGCACTGATACATAAAGATCCCAATCTTTTCTTTACTCTCTGGTCCAGAAAAGAAGCCTGGGGAAAATGTGAAGGCTGCGGAATAACCGCTGCACTTCAGAGAGATTTTTCCGATGTCAGCAAGGGGCTTTCCAGGTTCTATATGTGGAGTGAAAACAATGCTCCGTCAGGTTATGCAATGTGTGTCTGCGAGAAGATGTCCTGATACCGAGAGGATTTTTGTTTAATGAAAAAGGTTCTTTCACTTTTAAAAAACTATAAAAAAGAGGCGTTTCTGGCTCCTTTTTTTAAGTTGGTCGAAGCGGTATTTGAACTTTTTGTTCCTCTTGTGATGGCGGATATCATTGACACAGGTATTCCCGCATCGGACACTTCATATATCATAAAAAAAGGTCTGATACTGGTACTTCTTGCAGCTGCCGGATTAACCGTTGCCATAACTGCCCAGTATTTTGCGGCTAAAGCTGCGGTCGGAGTTTCGGGTACTCTCCGTAAGAATCTGTTTGATCATATCATGGGACTTGAAGCACGCGAGGTTGACAAAGCCGGTACTTCAACACTTATCACCCGTATGACCTCGGATGTAAATCAGGTTCAGACAGGTATTAACATGTCGCTCAGACTTCTTCTGAGAAGTCCCATTATTGTCTTCGGTGCCATGATCATGGCGTTTACCATTGATGTTCCGTCGGCGTTGATTTTCTGTATTGCGGTTCCCATACTTGCGGTTATCGTAATCGGAATTACCAGGTTCAGTATTCCGATGTTTGCAGGAGTTCAAAAGCTTCTTGATAAAGTGATGCTCTCATCAAGGGAAAATCTTACGGGTGTGAGAGTAATCCGTGCTTTCAATCTTCAGGACGAGGAGAAGAATTCTTTTTACGAAAAGAATGATGCACTGAAAACTAAACAGATCAAGGCTTCCGATTTTACGGCACTGACCAATCCCATTACATTTATCATCGTTAACGTAGCGGTGATGTTCCTCATTCATAAGGGCGCACTCAGAGTAAATATCGGCGCTATCACTCAGGGTCAGGCAGTTGCTATCCTTAACTACATGAGTCAGATTTTAGTCGAACTGCTTAAGCTCACTAATCTGATAGTTACCATAACAAAATCCATTGCTTCGGCAGGAAGAGTAAGTGATGTGTTGGATATGCCCGTCAGGGACGGATCCCTTTGGGCAGAAAAACAATCCCATAATGGAACAACAGACGGGGATTTCATCAGATTTGACCATGTATCTCTTAAATACACTCCGGGTTCGGATGATGCACTTTCGGATATTTCCTTTGAAGTTAAAAAGGGAATGACCGTAGGAGTCATCGGCGGTACGGGTTCGG
The DNA here is from genome assembly GCA_016291475.1 of Lachnospiraceae bacterium. Next base: position 26,054 of record JAEEXJ010000028.1, read on the forward strand.
GTAAATCATCACTGGTTAATCTTATCCCCGGTATGTATGAAGCAAGCGAAGGAACAGTATTCGTAAGCGGCGAGGATGTAAAAAAATGTGACAGAAAAACGCTTCGTGACATGTGCGGAGTTGTCCCTCAGAAAGCCGTTCTTTTCAAAGGAAGTATTCGTTCCAACATGCAGATAGGTAAGAAAGAGCTTTCTGATGAAGAGATGACAGAGTGCCTGAAGAAAGCTCAATGCTATGACTTTGTTTCCGAAAAGGGCGGGCTTGATGCGGAGGTTTTACAAAACGGTAAGAACTTCTCAGGAGGTCAGAGACAGAGGCTTACCATTGCAAGAGCGCTGGTCAGAAAGCCGGAGATCCTGATACTCGATGATTCCACATCTGCTCTTGATTTTCTGACTGAAAAACATATAAGAGAAGAGATAGCAAAGCTTGAAGATATGACTGTATTTATCGTATCCCAGAGAGCATCTTCCGTTATGAACGCGGATATGATCATCGTTCTTGATGACGGTAAAGCAGTGGGGATCGGTACCCACGAAGAGCTTCTTAAATCTTGTGAAGTGTACGAAGAAATCTATTACTCTCAGTTTGAGAGAAAGTAATAAAACGTAATTAAGTGTAGGAGGAAGAAATCAATATGAAGGAGTTAATGCTTGGAAATAAAGCATTTGCACGCGGACTTTATGAAGCCGGTTGCAGTTTTGTTTCCAGTTATCCCGGAACTCCCAGTACCGAGGTTACTGAGGAGGCAGTCAAGTATGACGAGATCTACTGTGAGTGGGCACCCAACGAAAAGGTAGCAATGGAAGCCGCGTTCGGTGCGTCCCTTGCAGGTGTCAGAAGCTACTGCGGTATGAAGCATGTAGGCCTTAACGTTGCTGCGGACCCTCTATACACCATGTCATATACCGGTGTAAACGGAGGCGTTGTTATCTGTGTTGCCGATGATGCCGGAATGCATTCGTCACAGAATGAGCAGGATTCCAGACATCATGCCATCGCATCCAAGGTTCCCATGCTTGAGCCTTCGGATTCCGCAGAGACTCTTTCTTTTGTAAAACTGGCTTACGATCTTTCCGAGGAATATGACACTCCCGTTATAGTAAAGATGTGTACCAGAGTGGCACATTCACAGTCTGTAGTCGAAACATCCGAGAGAGCGCAGATTGCAAAGAAGCCTTACGAGAAGAACATTCCAAAGAATGTTATGATGCCCGGCAATGCCATCAAGCGTCATCCTTTTGTAGAGGAGAGATGTGAAAAACTTCGCAAATTGGCTGAGACCGCATCTTTTAACAGAGTGGAGATGAGAGATGCTTCGGCAACCGGTAAACACATCGGTATCATTACCTGCTCCACAACATATCAGTATGTAAGGGAAGCATTCGGTGAGAGTGTATCCGTTCTTAAGCTTGGTATGGTAAATCCTCTTCCCATCGATCTTATAAAAGATTTCGCATCAAAGGTCGATACCGTCATAGTTGCGGAAGAACTTGATCCGATCATTGAAAATCACTGCAGAGCACTGGGAATAAATGTATACGGCAAAGATGTTCTTCCCATCTGCGGAGAGTTTTCTCAGAATCTTCTCAAGAAGTATCTTTCTCCCATCGTTACCGGAGAAGAGTACAAGGGAGAAGATGTATCTTCTGTTGAAGATGCAATCCCTAACAGACCTCCCGTAATGTGCGCAGGATGCCCTCACAGAGGACTTTTCTATACACTAAGCAAGAATAAGTGCACGGTACTTGGTGACATCGGATGCTACACTCTTGGCGCCGTTGCACCTCTTTCCGCAATGGATATGACTCTTTGCATGGGCGCTTCCGTAAGTGCTATCCACGGATTTAACAAAGCAGGCGGCGGAGAAAATGAAGGCAAGACCGTTGCTGTTATAGGTGATTCGACATTTATGCATTCCGGTATGACCGGCCTTGCAAATATCGCATACAACCAGTCCGATTCAACCGTTATCATCCTTGATAACTCCATCACCGGAATGACCGGACATCAGCAGAATCCTACCACAGGACTTAATATCAAAGGAGATCCCGCAGGTAAGATCGATCTTGAAGCCCTCTGCCGTTCGATGGGATTTGAGAGAGTACGTGTAGTTGATCCTTACGATCTTAAGGCATGTGATGAAGCTGTCAAAGAAGAACTTGCGGTAAAGGCTCCTTCCGTTATTATTTCCAGAAGACCCTGCGCTCTTCTTAAGAATGTAAAACACAATCCTCCTCTTCGCGTAAACAGAGACAAGTGTGTGGGATGCAAGTCCTGTATGAAGATCGGATGTCCCGCTATTTCCATGAAAGACGGCAAGGCTCATATCGACAACACTCTTTGCGTAGGTTGCGGAATCTGTGAGCAGCTTTGCCCGGTAGGAGCTTTTGAATCCTGCCAGAAGGAGGCCTGAATATGAGTACAAAGAATGTAATGATCGTAGGTGTAGGCGGACAGGGTTCACTTCTTGCAAGTAAACTTCTCGGAAGACTTCTGCTTGATGAAGGATATGATGTTAAGGTATCAGAGGTTCACGGAATGAGCCAGAGAGGCGGAAGCGTTGTAACTTACGTAAGATACGGCGAGCATGTTTATTCTCCTGTTATCGATAAGGGCGAGGCTGATGTCATCGTATCATTCGAACTTCTTGAAGCTGCAAGATGGCTTCCTTTCCTCAAAAAGGACGGAACCGTTGTAACCAATATTCAGCAGATAGATCCAATGCCCGTTATCACAGGTGCAATGGAATATCCCGGTGAACTTGTAGAGAAGATGAAGAAGTCGGGTGCAAAAGTTGATGCTCTCGACTGCCTTAAGCTTGCTGAGGAAGCCGGTTCCTCAAAGGCTGTAAACATCGTTCTAATGGGACGCCTTTCTCATTATTTTGACATGCCCGAAGAGGCGTGGATGAAAGCAATGGAAGCCATTGTTCCCGCCAAGTTCCTTGAGATGAACAAGAAAGCATTCGAACTCGGTAAGAATGCCTGATATATCTTTAAACCTAAGTCCGAATTTAATGTATAAGGGGTACGAAATTGGAGAAATATTTTCAGAAAGAGATCGAGTGTGCTTCGAGAGAAGAGATCACTAAGATCCAAAACGAGAAACTGACAGAGCAGGTAAAGCATGTATGGAACAATGTTCCTTACTATCGTAAGAAGATGGAAAAAGCCGGAGTTACTCCGGATGATATTAAGTCCATAGATGATCTTCACAAGCTTCCGTTTATGTCTAAAGCGGATCTTAGAGAAACTTATCCGGACGGCCTTCTTGGTGTTCCCAGGGAGGAAGTGGTCAGGATACATTCCACTTCAGGAACGACAGGCAAGAGAGTAATTGCTTATTATACACAGGGAGATATGGATCTGTGGGAAGACTGCTGTGCCAGAGCTCTTGTTGCAGCCGGTGCATCCAAAGAGGATGTGGTTCAGGTATCCTACGGCTACGGACTTTTTACCGGCGGTCTCGGTCTTGATGGCGGAAGCAAAAAAGTCGGTTGTATGACCGTCCCCATGTCTTCAGGCAATACCGAAAGACAGATCATGTTCATTCAGGATCTGAATGCTTCCATTATCTGCTGTACCCCTTCTTATGCAGCATATCTTGGTGAGTCCATGAAGGAGATGGGACTTACCGCTCAGGAGATTCCTCTCAAAGCGGGAATTTTCGGTGCGGAGGCATGGAGCGAAGAGATGCGAAGGAGTATTGAAGAGACTCTCGGCATCAAAGCATACGATATCTATGGTCTAACCGAGCTTTCCGGTCCGGGCGTCGCATATGAGTGCAGTGAACAGCACGGAATGCATATCAACGAAGATCACTTCATCGCAGAGATAATAGATCCTAAGACCCTTGAGGTTCTTCCTCACGGAACTCAGGGCGAGCTTGTTTTTACCGCCATTGATAAGAAGGGCTTCCCCATGATGAGATACCGTACCAGAGATATCTGCGTTTTGTCTGAGGAAAAGTGCAGCTGCGGAAGAACATTTATAAGAATGGCCAAGCCCATGGGCAGAAGCGATGACATGCTCATCATCCGAGGTGTTAACGTATTCCCTTCACAGATCGAAACCGTACTTCTCGAGCATGGCTATCAGGCTAATTACCAGATCATCATCGATCGTGTTAATAACACCGATACATTTGATATCCACGTAGAGATGACTCCCGAGATGTTTACGGATAATGTGTCAGAGATAACCAAGGCACAGAACGAGCTTATGCAGGGACTTATAAATATGCTTGGCATAAAGGCTAAGGTTACTCTTGTTGCACCTAAGAGTATTACCAGAAGCGAAGGAAAAGCGGTTCGTGTCATCGATAACAGAAAGATCTGATAAGGAGGTACCTTTATGAGCGTTAAACAGATTTCTATATTCCTGGAAAATAAACCCGGAAAAATGTGTGAGGTGTCTGAAGTTCTTGCAGAGCGCGGCATCAACATGAGAGGTATTTCCCTTGCAGAAACCGAGGGCTTCGGTATAGTAAGGATCATTGTTGATGATGTTTATGAAGCAACTACCGTTCTCAAGGACAATGACTTTTTAAATAAACTTACAAGTGTAGTGGTTGCTGAAATCCCCGATATTCCCGGTGGTTTAAGCCAGATACTAAAAGTATTTGCGGACGAGAATATCAATCTTGCATATATGTATGCTCTTTCCGCGGAAGGATCTACCAACAAAGCATATATGGTATTCAAAGTTGATGATCATAAGACTGCGCAGGCAGCGCTTACCAGAGCAGGTATCAGGGTTGTATCTCAGGAAGAAATCTCGACATTATAAGTGATATGGAAATAAAAACTTCCAAAAATAAAATGAAAAGACTGCTGACCTATACAAGAAAGTATATGGTCTTTGAAGTTTTTGTGCTTATCTTCGCACTTCTTTCGGTTTCTTTTTCACTTTACATTCCCGTGCTTACCGGAAGAGCGGTGGATCTTCTTACTCCGGGTGTGGGCAATATCGATATGAATGCGGTCATAAAAGCTGCATCAAAGGTTGGTATCGCCGCACTGATAAGCGCATTTTTCCAGTATCTGATGAGCAGGGTCGGAAATCATATAACATATAATGTTGTACGTGATATCAGAAACGATGCCATGAATAAGATCCAGCAGTTATCCGTATCTTATCTGGATTCACACAGAACGGGAGATATACTCAGCAGGATGATCGCTGATGCGGATACATTTGCTGACGGTCTTCTCATGGGATTTACACAGCTTTTTACAGGTGTGATGACGATCCTTGGAACCCTCATTTTCATGCTGAGACTCAATCCCTTTATCACACTTCTTGTTGTGCTGATCACACCGATGTCACTTCTGGTTGCCCGATTTATCGCAACCAGATCCCATTCTCTTTTCCTGGCACAGTCACAGGCAAGAGGAGCACTTACCGAACTGACGGAAGAGATGATATCTTCCCAGAAGACGGTCAGACTCTTTTCATACGAGGATGATGCCAGAAAGAATTTTAACGAAGCGGATGATGCTCTTTGTTCAGCTTCTCTTAAAGCTATATTTATCTCAAGTCTTACCAATCCTTCCACCAGATTTGTAAACTCCTGCGTATATGCTTTGGTTGGTATAGGCGGAGCACTTTATGCTCTTCGCGGTGGCATTACCATCGGAGGGCTTACTGCGTTCCTCGGATATGCAAGTCAGTACACCAAGCCTTTTAATGAGATTTCCGGAGTTGTAACTGAATTCCAGAATGCGCTTGTATGTGCGGGGAGGATTTTTGAACTTATAGATGAGGACAGTGTTATCGCCGAAGCTTCTGACCCAGTCGCAAAAGAAGAAATACATGGTGATGTAAAGATCGATAATGTTGATTTTTCATACACCGAAGACAAGCCTCTTATAGAAGATCTTAATGTGGATGTTAAGAGTGGTCAGAGAATAGCCATTGTCGGTCCCACCGGTTGCGGTAAAACAACCATCATTAATCTTCTTATGAGATTTTACGAGCCTCGTGACGGTAAGATAATCATTGACGGAAGGGACATCCGTGAGATATCCAGAAAAGATCTCAGGAACTGTTACGGAATGGTTCTTCAGGAGACATGGCTTAAATCAGGTACCATAGCGGACAATATACGAATGGGCAAACCTGATGCAACCGATGAAGAAGTCATTGCCGCAGCAAAGGCTTCACATGCACACGGTTTTATCAAGAGACTTGAAAACGGCTATGATACGGTTATCGGAGAAGAGGGAGAAGGACTTTCGCAGGGACAGAAACAGCTCCTGTGCATATCAAGAGTTATGCTGGCACTTCCTCCCATGCTTATTCTCGATGAAGCGACAAGTTCCATCGATACCAGAACGGAGCTTAAGATCCAGAGTGCATTCGCCAAGCTTATGGAAGGCCGAACCAGCTTTATAGTAGCTCACAGGCTTTCCACCATCAAAGAAGCCGACATGATACTTGTCATGAAAGACGGACACGTTATCGAGCAGGGAACCCATTCGGAGCTTTTGGCTTCCGGCGGTTTTTACCACGAGCTTTACACGGCACAGTATTCGTGATCGGATACAGTCAAAACAAACAAAAAAGGGAAGGTTCTTACAGTAAGAACCTTCCCTTTTATTCTTAATTTATTCAGTAAAATCTATATTTACCGATCCGCTTGTGGTTGAGATTGTCAGCTTCTTATTACCGTCACTTGAATCGCTCAGATTACTTGATCCGGATGATGTGTCTATGCTGATATTGAAATCATCTTCATTTCCGACGATGGTTCCTCTGACATCCCCGCTTGATGCTGTTATCTTGATGCTGTTTCCGGTTTCAACTCTGTCCAGAGTAACCGATCCGGAACTGGTGGAGGATGAGAAAGAATATAAGACAGTTACATTAACAGCCTTTAGTGACCCCGAGCTTCCGTCACACTCCAGATACTGAGCACTTACATCCTCCATATATCTTGTTCCGGATGTGGTTGAGAGTCTTGCTCCTTCTTTTACGGTGACAGATTTGATGCTTATATCACCGCTATTGCATTTGGTATCAAGCAGTTCATAGATATTTGAGTTTTCAATGCTTATTCCGCCCGAAGTATTTGAAGCTGTCAGGTTTTTACATACCAGGTTTTCTACATTTATTCCCCCTGATGTATTGGACAGTTTTGCATCGGTAGCGATATCAACATCGTTAATTCTTATACCGCCGGAGGTGTTTTTAAGATCAAGAGAGCTTACATTTATTG
>JAEEXJ010000125.1 GCA_016291475.1 Lachnospiraceae bacterium
AATTAACGTTAAAATAAGTGCTAAAGTTAATGTTTTAAATCGCTTCATAAATTAGTTTTCCTTTCTGTTGAACTATCAACCATTTTGGGAGTATCCACACCTCTTTTATATCACGAAATGAAAGTTAATGACAACCATTTTTTGCATTATCCCCGTTTACTTAACCACCTTGTAATCTTCCGTCATAATCCAGATATTTCACAGATAAGTGGTTTTCTTTGCATATTTGATGGACTTCGTCCGAAGTATTGATTCCACAAATAATTGTAACTCTTATCATCTTTTTTATATAGTTTCTGACATGAGTTCCTGTATATCCATACATAGCACACATGCATATACTGTAAAGGTAACCCAGAAAAGAATTGCTGATGCAATCATCATAATAATCCCTGCTTGTGCTGACACCCATTCTTTTTAATATATATTTCGTATATGATTCTAACCGCTCATCATATATGTATTGCGCCTGGTATTCTAATACAATTTTCGGCATTATCCTCTTCACTTTATCTATACTTTGCGGAATATATATTTCCATCTTTCTTTTGCATATCTCATATCTGTTCTTTTCGTAGTAAGCCCTTCGCCTCAACCTTGCTCTCAGCTTTTTCTCTCTTTCGCTATATACCTTTCACTCTCTTGTCTTTTGGTTCAACATGCCTACCCACGCGCCGTTTTCGTCATTCCATTTCATTATGTACTCTATTTGTTCCGGCAATTTTTTCTTCCATATTTCTTTTACAAGTTCTACATCTTTTGTCCGGCCATTCTTCGCAAATCTTACTTCTTCCGTACAATTCGGTATCATAAGCACTTCACTTAAGTCCATAGATAGTGCAACAGCAAATGCACGCTCATCCGTCGCCTTCAAAAATGTACTGTTCATGCTCATCTGGCCATTTTGTCTTATGATCAGTTTCTTTTCATATAACCTTTTTGTACCATGAGATACATAGTACTTCTTTACATCAATAATGTCCTCCAATTTTCTTTTTGCAGTAGTCTTCTTTTCCATAATTATTCTCCTGTCTGATATTATTGTGTGCTTTCGCCACAGTACTCCAATATATCAGATATATAGCATAAAGAAAACAGAAAAGGACATACCACACGGCATGTCCTTTGAGGTGTTTATATTTATTTATCAAGGCTCTTCATCGTCGGGATCTTTAAATATACCAGACAGGAACGATAAGATTATTGCTGTCTATTGCCGAGAGTTCGTCCCTAAGGCAGATGATAGCACCGGCGCCTCTGGGCACAGTCGCTTTGTCCAGCACCTTAAATGCTCCGGCAAGTTCTGTTCCCGGATTAACGGAACGCTTGATCTCGAGCGGATGAAGCATACCGTCACTTTCAAGTATCATATCGACTTCTTTATTATCTTTGTCCCGATAATACCAGAACAGACAGTCTTTTGCAGCGTTCTTGTATGACTTGATGATCTCCATGACAACATAGTTTTCAAGAATGTGTCCGGCCAAGGCACCGTTTGCCAGGATTTCGGGAGAAGAATACTTAGTCAGATAAGCTACAAGCCCGGTATCGAAGAAATAAAGCTTCGGTGCTTTAATTGTCCTGTGGAGAGCGTTATTGATATAGGGGCGTAAAAGGGTTATGATGTCCGATTTTTCCAAAACCTGCAGCCATCGCTTTGCAGTATCGTCATTGATCCCTACATCGCTTGCAATGGCGTGAACATTGAGTACTTCACCGATCCTTGAGGCAGCAGATCGAATAAAGTCCTGAAAGAGCAGTTTGTCTACTCCTTGGATAAGATCGCTCACATCACGTTCGATATACGTCTGGATATAACTGCTGTAGTAGACATCTCTGTCAGTATATCTCCCACTGATGAGACCAGGCATTCCGCCCTTCCAGATACGTTCAAAAATCTCGTTCAGTGAAGCAGATGTGTGGGTTTTCTTTCTCCTTTTTAATACTTCCAGATCTATGGCAAAAGGATCAGAAGTTCCGGTGCCGTATGATTCATGTTGAGATAGCGGGGGAAGCCTCAAGATAGCAACGCGGCCGGCCAGAGATTCCTGAGCCAGCTCCATCAGCCTGAACGCCTGCGATCCTGTAAGCCAAAAAGATCCCGGTTCGGCTCCACGATCTATTTCGATCTTAATGTACGAAAACAGTTCAGGAGCATACTGTACTTCGTCGATCATTATGGGAGGCCGGTGAAGCTTAAGGAACATAGCAGGATCCCTCTTGGCGAGGGCGCGTTCTTCCAAATCGTCCAAAGTGACGATCTCGCGTTCTGTATTCTGTTCTTTCATTATGCTTTCAAACAAAGTACTCTTGCCGACCTGCCTGGCACCGGTGATCAGTATGGCCGAGTATTCTTTATTCAGGTCTATGATCTTGGATTTTAAATCTCTTTCTATAAAACGCATAGCGCAGTCCTCCTTCGGCTATAATCTGACGCAATCATATTTTAGCCGAAACAAAAAATAAATACAAGACTTTTATGTTTCCCTACAGTTAAATGCAACCAATTTGTACTTGTAGCTATCATCTTTAGGCTTTATATTATCCATTCCTATGTTCAAGTAGCCTTTACGATTCTCGAAAGCAAACATACCGAGGACAGAGAATACAGATCGCTGGAGCAGGTTAAGAATCATATTCCATACTATCATGATTCATGTTATAATCAGATAGTTAATCATGGAGCAGATTAAACAGAATGAAAAAGAAGGAGGCTTTGAATGAACCGAGAGAGACTTGAACGCGATTCTGATGGAAATATCACAAAAATGTATCGTTATAACGCAAAAGGGGAACTGACTTATACTCATGTGAGTGACTGGGAAGATGGTCGTATCATCCGTAAAACCAGCTATGATTCAAACGGCAATATGACTGCATCTTTTCCGTATATTTACGATGACCGTGGAAACAATACGGAGGGCACATGGTTTGTATTTAACAAAGGTGTGCTGATGAAAGCAGAATTTGTCTATGATGATAAGAACCAGATGATTGAAAGGATCCATTTTGGTACCGAAAGTATCGCTACAAACAAAACGTTCCAGACATTCGATGAAAAAGGAAGGCTGGCCGTTTCAAAATATTATGAAGCATGGCCGGACTGTGCTCCTGTCTATACTTATTACGAATACGATGATACCGGTTTCACGTTGAAAAGTACAACAGAAGACGAAAACCATCACATTCTGCACTATGAAGTGCTTACTCCGAATGAGTTTAACAAGGTAGCTGAGTATACCAGTTACGACGGGGATGGAAAACCTGTTTATACATACAGGTATTATTACGATGAGGATGGAAATAAGATAAAAGCAGAAAGATATGATGGGGAAGGAAATCTCGTCTCGACTGAAAACTGATAGCCATCAAGGATGGAAAAGTTGTCGCCATATTCGGAACGTTAACTGATATTGGAAATATAAAACCCGCGTCAATTATTGAGCCGGATTATTCCATAGGAGCAATGATTTGAACGAATCAGAACTTTATAAAGAACTGGGAATGATGACGAAGGATAAGAGCAAGTGGGATGAGAATATCCCTTATGTGTCATCTCTTCTTAATCATGAGTCTGTAAAGATACAGGCAAAAGCGCTGTGGCTGCTTGGTGAGATGGGACTTGAATATCCTGATTCTGTACAAACTGCAGTACCGGTGCTTGCTTCATTCTGTGATAGTGAGGATCCTCTTTTAAGGGAGCGTGCCGTAAATGCCCTCGGTAGAATTGGGAGGGGCAATTACAGTTTGATCGAACCATATTGGACAGAACTGTTTCGTTTTGCATCTGATAGTGAACCCAAAGTGCGTTTGAGTTTTATCTGGGCATCTGAAAACATAGCCACGAATACTCCGGATATTTATAAGGATCATATGTTGGTATTTGAGCCGCTCCTGCACGATACAGATGATAAGGTCAGGATGGAAGCTCCGGAAATCTTTCGGGTGCTTGGGAAACGCAGACCGGAGATTGTTTTTCCTTTTATTGAGCAATTACAAAAGATAGCGGAAACAGATAGCAATCGCGTGGTCAGAATACATAGTCTCGGAGCAATTAAGGCAACAACATCAAAATAGTTTTATACTATTGTTTTACGATGCCAGATCGGGATCTGTGAGGGAAAAATGTACAGAATTGAGACAGACACATTCATATTAGAGCTTTCTCCGGAGATTCATGAACAGGACTTTGCATATCCTGTAAATGTAACTCTGGGCGTGAAGGTTTCCAGTTATGGCTACTCGGCTGATACATATATGGACGTCGGTGTTCAGGGTATAGCCGAATTTGCGGTTCAGCTGAAGAATCTCTATGAAATATTGTCAGGAAAGTCAAGACTGGAAGAACCATACAGCGTTCAGAATTATATTGAGTTCATTGCTGAAACAGGCGGTCATATAAAAGTCATAGGACGTTTGAACAATAAAAATGATTTTGGCTACACACAGGAAATAGACTTTGAAAACGAGATCGATCAGACTCATCTGAGAAATTTTATCAACCAGTTATTTGCTGATTTCAGGAAGTATAATAAATGAGTAGGCTTCCAACTGAATGATGATCAGAAACACTACGTCGCAAATCCCTCTGTGATATTAGCCAGAGCATGGGCTTACAGGGACTATCGCAGCAAAGCGTTTGTTATATATGCAGATGAAACTCCGGTGGAAATGGCTATGTACTATGACATTGAAGATCCTGATTGCTGCTCTTTGCGGTGATAAGGAATCCGATGATTCGTGGGTAGAGATTGAATAGTATTATACGGACGTAGCGCAATTAGTAGAGCGGCTGTCAAGTAGACGGTTGGTTGCGGGTGCAAATCCTGTCGTCCGTTTTATACGGGCGTGGCTCAATGGATCAGAGTAGCGGGTAGTTAATCGTAAGACTGTGGTTCGATTCCTATCGCCCGTTTAACTTCAGTATTATCAAGCAAAGGAGATTTAAAATGGAAAAGTTCGAATACAAAGTGGTAACTTATGATCCCAATGGTTTCTTTGGTGGCAATGTACAGGTCAATAAGATTGAAGAGCAGCTTAACCTGCTTGGTGATGATGGATGGGAAATGATTAGTTGTACATCCTCTAACCAAAGCTATGGATCGACCAAAAGTTTGGTGTGCATTTTTAAAAGAAGGAAGGATTAATAAATTCGCAGTTTGGGGAGATGATAGTGAATTGTCTCGGAAAAATATATTTCAGAATAACAGAACAGAGGAATTTATGTACAAGATTGATACAAATGATTTTTCGTTACTATTTGAGCCATATATCGATCATGGTGCGTTCGGGGATAAGAACATTGAGCGCTTGCGTGTAAGGGTAACCAGTTATGGCTTTTCTGCAGATGCCACAATGAATGTTGATAAAAAGTGGCTGGCTGATTTTGCAAGGGAATTGAATGTGCTTTATGAAAACCTTAAAGGAGGAGCTGAGCTGGAGGAATATAGGGGACACTCAAAAATACATTTTTCCTTTTTGACCGGCGGTCATATACATATTATGGGGACGCTCTATGATTCTCATGAACAGGAGTTAAACTTCTCAAACAGTATTGACCAGACTGAATTAAGGAAATTTGCAAAGTCGCTTTATCATGATCTGTGTGAAGTATAGCAATGTCTATTATCTCGGAATATATTACAGGATAATGAAATAAGCAAATCGGCGTTTTATGAGGTGATGATATGGCACGACGTTCGGTATTTGATATGCGTTTTCAAGATGTCTACTCTGTATTGATCCAGAAGGCAGAACGTAAAGGAAGGACGAAAGAGGAAGTCGAGGAGGTGACTGCATGGCTCACCGGATACTCGGCGGAGCAGATCGATGATGCAATGAATTCAGATATTACATATGGTGAGTTTTTCTCTGACACACCTGCCTATCATCACCGTGCGGCTCTTATTACCGGAAAGATATGTGGGATTCAGATAGAGACGATTGAAGATCCTTTGATGAAGAAAATCCGGCAACTTGACAAGCTGGTGGACGAACTTGCAAAGGGAAAACCTATGGAGAGTATTTTAAGATGAAGTGGAAATGTCCGAAATGCGGGAGGAAGTTCAGTAAACAGAATCAGGGTCATTACTGTATGAAACCGCAGAATATCGATGAATACATTGCGGTACAGGATGCATCGGTCCAGCTCAGGCTGAAAGAAGTCCGCGACGTTTTGACAGCAGCATTACCGGAGGCTGAGGAACGCATATCATGGTCGATGCCTACTTTCTGGAAGGGGAGAAACATCATTCACTTTGCAGCCGCCAAAAAGCATATTGGGCTATATCCGGGTGATGGCGCAACCGAAGCATTCAAAGATGAATTGACAGGATTTGATGTGAGTAAGGGGACGATCCGGCTGCCGTATGACCAGGCATTGCCTGCGGATCTGATCGCCAGAATCGCCCGGTGGTGCTATGAGGAGTACAGAAAATGAGCGCGGGAGATCAAGTCATAGACAGTGAGACACTTCTGTTCTTTGAGAAACAGCCTGCAGCATTACCAATCTATGAGTGCTTTGCTGAGCGGCTTTACGAACGGTTCCCTGACACAAAACGAAGAGTACAGAAGACACAGATCACATTCTCTAACCGTTACGTCTTTGCCTGCATATCATTCCAAAGGGTGAAACGAAAGGCGGAACTTCCTGATCCGTATCTGGTAGTTACACTCGGGCTGCCTTTCCCGTTGGAGTCGGATCGGGTCGCGGTTAAATCAGAGCCATACCCGGGCAGGTGGACGACACATATCGTAATTGGAAGCATGTCAGAGGTTGATGACGAACTATTTGACTGGGTCAGACAGGCCTATGCATTTTCGGAAATAAAGTGATAGTGTCCATTTCAGAAGGCAGGGAGAAAAGTAAAGCGTGAAAAACAATATTGAAATAAAACTGGTAGACACGGGCAACTTTACCGAGTCCTCCATGGATTCTTTCGATAGGTTTCAAGAGGTCAGGAATGTCTATCGCATTGAAAACGGCAGGCTTGTTCTGAAAAATCACCCATTTACAGAAAGCTGGTCTTTCGAACGAAGGAGAGAAAAGGCGGCGGAGATACTATCAGGCAGATATGTTACTTTCTGCGCTTTTGATGGCGATACAGTTGTCGGAGAGATCATGCTCATACCGGAACTGAACATGTACCGCCTGATCATCGACAGCTTTCATGTTTCCCGCAATTGCAGGCGCAGCGGGATCGGACGAAGGATGATTGAAACGGTCAAGGATTATGCGAAAAACCGCGGAGCGGAGGCTTTGTATGCTTCATGCTGCTCCTCAGAAGAAACCATTACTTTTTATATGGCGATGGGCTTTAGACCGAGTGCGCATCCGATCCCATGCTATGTCGAAAATGAACCTTTTGATATCCAGATGGAGCTCAAATTGTAGTTTGCAGAGGAGATATGCAGTGACAATCTACGATATTTCGCAGGAGGTTTTCGGCTGCCAGGTATATCCCGGCGACCCTGCGCCGGAAAGAAGGGTGCTTTCTTCAATGGAAAAAGGCGACCTAT
>JAEEXJ010000029.1 GCA_016291475.1 Lachnospiraceae bacterium
GGCGTCGCATCGTGAGAAACGGTGTATGGTAAGCTTTGCCCATGCATACGTATTATGAAGCTACCCCGGAAGTGAGTTTGTCAGGAGCGCTCATTTCCGGAGGAACGTGCCCGCAGAAGGTAAAAGAACTGACTATGACAGTAGAAGGACAGAGGGATGGTTCTTTGGACACGGGTTCGACTCCCGTCTACTCCACTTTTAAGAGCAGGGGACATGATTCTCTGCTCTTTATTTGTAGCCGATCTAAGATGAGGGAACGGATAACATGATGCAGACTTTTCCGATAATGTTTACGATATACACTGTACGAGGCGTGGCCGGACTTGTTAATTATTGGATGGCTTTTGAATATTTTTTTAGCTTCCGTAGCTATAAATGGAAAAATACAAAATGCATATGGATAGCGGTTTATTTTCTCATAAATTATCTGTATAGACCAATCGTAAATTTTGGCCCGAGACCGCTGTACTTTGTAATATGGACATTGTATCTTGTTCGTGTTGTTCCTTTTTTATGGACGAAATACGGGCGCAAACTTACATTTATTGTAATAGCTTTGTTTTATGGAAATCTTATAGATTGTATTGCCCAAAATATACTGATTTTATTTATGGGTAATAACGGTGTTGAAATATACCGTTCTTTTAAAGCGGATATTTCCGTTATGATAACTGAATTAATAGTATTCTTCGTTCTTGTGTTGTTTATAATCCTGAAGAGGGTAAACGTTATAAAGTTATATTTTACTAAGCTGACTATTGCGGAGTATATTCTGCTTTTTTTGATGAATATGTCTTTTGCGATATTGGAAGCCGGTTTGTTTAAATCTGATTCTGTTAGCAATCCTATAAAAAGACAATGTATTGTTTCATATTTACTTCTGACGATGCTAATCATACATGTGATAATGGTTCGTGAACAAAATACCTCCATGAACACTATGATAGGTAATCTGAAAGAACCTATGAAGCAGATAACCGATTCATATATTGAAATGAACGAGAAGAGTACCGAACTCAGAAGATTCAGACACGATACCAAGAATCTTCTTTTGGTCCTGAAGTCCCTTGTTTTGGATGATAAAAAGAAACAGGCCGTTGAATATATAAATAAAATGCAAGGGACGCTTGATGCGTCAAATGTAAAAGCATTTGATACCGGTAATTTTATAGCGGATGCTTTGCTCGAATCCAAATCTAAGCTTGCTGCTCAAAATGATATTGTTATGACGGTTACCGGAAATATACCTGCAGATAAAATTGAGGATGTGAATCTCGTAATTCTGATCTCGAATCTGGTAGATAATGCGATAGAAGCAACCAGACAGGCAGAAGGCGAAAAGAAGATCGAGATTCAGTCGATCTTAAAGAAGAATATATGGATACTTTCAGTAAAGAATCCTTGTTCGAACGATGTAGTGATTAGAGAAAACCGTATAGAGACTACCAAGGATGACAGGGAATCTCACGGTTTCGGACTTTCAAATATTGAGCGTGTAACCAAAAAGTATGACGGTGATCTGAAGCTTAAATGCGAAGATAAAGTTTTTACTGCGATTGCAACGTTAATGCTTGCGGCATAAAGCTTTGTGGCGTGTTTACTAAAAAACATCGGAAGGATAACCTTCCGATGTTTTTGGTTGCAATATGTTTAATGCAGAAGTTCAATGGATTTAAGGCTGGCTCCTCCGCCTCCCTTATAGGTGAGGTACAAAGGAAGAACTCCCGATACTTTTTTTGAGAAGATGCAGGTTCCTTCCTGCCACTCATTGGAGTTGTTTCCGTGGATCTTTCCGAGGACTTCTCCGTCAATCGAAGTCTTTACTTCAAAATCTCCGTCAAAATAAGCTCTCGTCTTGATCTTAAGCCCGGTTACATCCTTCATGTCGAAATACTTAAATCCGATGGTGGTGGAATCAACGATTGCCTTGATATAGCCGTCATACTTATCGTTGTCTTTGCCTTCCTGAACTACCCTTGGCGCATTGTCCTCTACGTATACCTTGTGATCTTTGGTGAAGATGTTACAAGCAAGGTATGAAGGATATTCACCGAAATCGGAGAGCGGTCCTCCGTTAAGTCCGCAGGATGTCATCTCTGCCTGTATGATATGTCCGTCTTCAGTAAAGGAAAGCTTCTCTGCGCAGCCCTGTCTGGAGAACCAGGTTCCGTTGGTGTGACGGTGATAGAAGATGTACCAGTCATCACCGATCTGTACCATACTTCCGTGATTGTTTCCGCCATAAGCAGCAGGCTGATCCACAGGCTTATAAGTATCTATATGCATATCGTTATTGCTTACGATGACACCGCCGTATACATAAGGCCCTTCGGGATCTTTGGAAGTAGCATAGCAGAGCTCGTGCATTACTTCGGAAGAGTAGATGAAATAATATATATCTCCGCGTTTTCTGATGGAGGATGCTTCGAAGAAAGCATGCCCTTCAAAACCTGTGCCTTCGGAATACTGGGCTCCGGGAACCACGATCCTGGGAGCCTTTATGATGGTAAGCATGTCTTTATCAAGAAGGGTAAGCATGGAACCGTGTCTTGACTTATCACCGTGTCCGCAGAATCCCGTGAAGAGATATGTGGTATCGCCTTCGGTGAGAACACCGGGATCGAACTGAGGCTCATCGCCTTCTTTGTCACCGAGTTTTGTTCCGTCTTCATAATGGACATATCCGTAGAACTTGTAAGGACCTGCGGGAGTATTGCTGACAGCAACGGAAACAACGTTTATTCTGTCCAGTACGTAATAGAGGTAATATCTTCCGTCGGGACCTACGGTAACGTCCGGAGCATAGAGCTCCATATTTCCTTCTTTATTGAGTTCATCCGTATCCTTGGGATATATTATTCCCTCGTATTTCCAGTTGCCGAGATCTTTTATACTTGCGGACCAGCATACATAATCTCCGAGACAGAAGGTTTCTCCGCCGTAGATATCATGCGATCCGTATACATATACTCTGTCACCGAAGACATAAGGCTCTCCGTCGGGAACATATTCCCATGAAGGGAGATAAGGGTTTACCGCCTGTTTCTTACTGTGCTGTCTTATTCCGCCTTCCTTTTTCGGAAGTGCGCCGCTTCCGGTGAATTCCATTTCATTACGGTCATCTTCGGTATAAGGTTTCCACTCGGGAAGTTTTTTCTTGTCGAATCCGAGACCGTTTGGATTACCGGTTTTTACGAAGTTTACGATATAATCGCTCATCTGATGTGCGAGATCGTAATGCCTTCCGGTGTAGGGCCTGTGGCATTTCTCAAGAGTATCAAAAAAGAACCAAAGGTCAACAGAATGGAAGGTTCCGGGATAGCTGTCGCCTTCATGTCCGTCACCGGGAATATCCGCATCAAAACGGTAGTAATAGAAATTCTGGTCGGGAGATTTCTTTGAAGCGGCACCTAAAGCAGCCTTGACCGAAAGCTCCACTGTATTGACGCCATCCGTGCTGAATTCATCGGCAGTGTTTCCCGCGATCACCGGCACATTGGGACAGAGTCTGTTTTCAAATCTTTCTACAGCATCTCCCAGATAATGTTTTCCGTCAGTGATAGGGAAGAGCATGCGGTATTTAGCACGGAATTTACGGTATGCTTCGAATACATCCTTCGTGGAAAGCTTTCTTGCTTCTTCGAGATTATTAACCCCAAGAATCTCAAAGAACTTGTCACCGAAATCCTCGGCCTGTTCAAAAGAGATGGGAGTGAAGATATCCTCTGAGGGATTCTGAACTTTTATGATGCCGCTGAGTACAACGGCACCCTTGATGATATTTGAATTGTCGGGGCAGGTAAGCTGGTTCATTACGCTTGCTCCGCCTGCAGACTGCCCCATGATGGTGATCTTTTCCGGATCTCCGCCGAAGGCTGCTATATTGTCATATACCCAGTGAAGTCCGGCCTGCTGGTCTAAGAGTCCAAAGTTAGCGGGGGAATCGGGATTTTCGGCTGTGATCTCTTTATGAGCCAGGAATCCGAAAATATTGAGTCTGTATCCTACGGAAACTACGATGATACCTTTTCTGGCAAGAGCTTCTCCGTTGAATTCCATCTCAGCCGTATAGCCCCACTGGAAACCGCCGCCGAAATACCATACGAGAACAGGAAGCTTCTCATCGGTCTTTTTGGCCGGAGTCCATACATTCAGATAAAGACAGTCTTCGTCCATGGGAATATCGGGATCCACATGCCACTCTCTGCAATAAATATCCGTGCCGACAGCAGGCTGATCCTGATAGGAGATGGGACCGAATTCATGGGCAAGGAGTTCGCCCTCCCAATCCTCACAGGGCTGGGGAGCTCTCCATCTGTTTTCTCCGATGGGAGGAGCGGCAAAAGGTATTCCTTTGTATACCGTTATCCTCGGATCGTTTCCGGGCAAACCCGATACTTTTCCGTTTTTTACTTCCGTACTTCTAAGCATATTAATACCCCCGTATCAGTGTTTTGGAATACATTTACCATTATAAATAATTTGCACGATAATTCATATCAGACTCTGCTGATTAATCATCAAATTTACAATTATGTTATAATATTCGGGTATGAAAAAAGGATTTGTATTATCAATTATTATATGTATTTTGCCCTTATTACTCCTGGTTTCCGGGTGTGGGAAAGAGACTTGCGAAAGTCAGATTCCAATCCCCGAAACCACGGTCCCGGAAGAGACATCCGCAGGTGATTATTCGGTAGCCGGGATCGCAGAAACCCAGGATGAGATAATCGTGCCTTCCGGTGAAAACAATACGGATATCGAAGATGAGACTGCTTCCCCGGATCCTGTGGAACCTTCGGAAGAGGTCGCAGATGATCAAAAAAACGATACATCTGATGAAGGTGAGAATGCTGAAACTGATATCGATCTTTCTGAAGAAGCCTGTGAACCGCTTACGGAAGATGTGGATGGAAATGATATTTCACTGCATGCTGAATTGCCTCATGAATTAAATTATTCCGATGACATAGATACGATCATCGCTTCAATGACTCTTCATGAGAAGATCTGCCAGATGATAATAGTGACTCCTTCGGTGCTTGCTTCCGCATCAAAGGTAACCTCGGCGGATTCCTGCTATCTTGCACTTCAGAATTACCCTGTTGGAGGACTGATCCTGGATAAGAGCAATATTGTAAATGCGGATCAGCTTACGGGATTTATATCGGGTGTACAGTCGTATATGACGATTCCCATGATCGTTACACTTGATGAGGAAGGCGGAAGAGTAACAAGACTTATGGGAACCGTGGGTACAACTCCCATCGGCCCTATGTATTCCTATCATGAGCTTGGCACTGAAGTTGCAGCATTTAATGCCATGACCATAGGTAATGATATACGGAGATTCGGATTTAATATGGATCTGGCACCCGTTGCGGATGTATGGTCCAATCCGGATAATACCGTTATAGGGGACAGAGCATACAGTACCGATTTTGAAGAAGCATCAGCCCTTGTATCTGCTGCCGTATCAGGTTTTCATATGAGCGGTGTTGCCTGCTGTATCAAACATTTTCCGGGACACGGTGATACTTCTGCCGATTCACATTACGGTTCCGTATATGTGTATAAGACACTTGATGAAATGAGAGCGGCTGAATTCAAACCCTTTGTCTCGGGTATAAATGCAGGAGCTGATGCGGTTATGATAGGACATTTGATCGTAGCCGATCAGGGAAATATACCCGCATTGTTTTCATATCCCCTTCTTACCGGTGTTCTTAGGAATGAACTTGGATTTAACGGCGTTATCATATCCGATTCTCTTCAGATGAAAGCCATGACAGATCATTACGGGGCGGGTGAAATACCGGTGATGGCCGTTGCCGCGGGATGTGACATTATACTGATGCCTACGGATCTTGAAGTAACTGTCAGCAGTTTGGAAGCCGCGGTGGAAAATGGTGTGATCTCCGAAGAGAGGATCAATGAAAGCGTCAGAAGGATTCTTATCCTTAAGAAGAAATATATCTGATACTCATTTAATTCATTAATTGCAATATGTGAAAGTTTTGTGTTTTTCGGGATTTGTCAAAATTATCTGATAATATATACATGGTTTAATTCTTAACGGGGGCTAATATGGCTGAGGAAAGAGTAACTGCACTGGGTTATGAATTTGCTTGCCTTGATGATGCGATACTTGCACAGTCTGAGATCAAGAAGATCGATTATCTTAAGTCTCATTTGGACAGGGGCGATGCCGATACGGTAAAGGCTTTGTATGATAAAGCAATAGATGAGAAGTTTTTCAAAACCCCGGTAGGTATAGGCTTTTTGACCGAAATGAGAGAATATCTGATCGATACTCTCGATTATTCGGAGGATGAAGTCAGGTCGATACCATTGTATATGTTCTATGACACGACCAAGAAAACTGCTCCCGCGAAAGAGGAGAAGAAGAAAGAGCATGTCGGTTTTCTTTTTACGTCGATAGTACTGAACATAGCTCTTATCGTAGCGGTGATACTTATGTTTTGGATAGCGACTCATACCGATCACCCAAATATTTTGAATTACGAAACCGTACTGACCGACAAGTATGCGACCTGGGAACAGGAACTTACCGAAAGGGAAGCTGCAGTCAGAGAAGCTGAAAGAGAACTCAGCTATCAGACTACGGATGACTGACAGATCATGGATAATATAAAGATCCTGATGGCGGATGATGAAGCCCGCATGAGAAAACTTGTTAAGGATTTCCTGAACAAAGAAGGATTTCTTACGGTAGAATGTTCCAACGGACTTGAGGCGGTTGAGGCGGTCAGATTTGATCCTTCGATCTCTTTGATCATTATGGATGTCATGATGCCGGTTCTGGACGGCTGGGAAGCTGTCAAACAGATAAGGGAGTTTTCAAAAGTTCCCATTATTATGCTGACGGCTAAAACCGAAGAGAAGGACGAACTGAAGAGTTTCGGACTCGGAGTTGATGAATTTATATCAAAGCCCTTCTCACCCAAGGTTCTGGTTGCAAGGGTTCAGGCGGTTCTGAGAAGGACGGGTTACAGTGATACGGATGGAGATATTATAACCGCGGGAAATATAAAAGTTGATAGGTCGGCACATCAGGTTTTTGTGGACGATGCGCCTGTGGATCTCAGTATTAAAGAATTCGAGCTGCTAACATTTTTTATTGAGAATAAGGGAATAGCACTATCCAGGGAAAAAATCCTGAACAGTGTTTGGGATTACGATTATTTCGGAGAAGCAAGAACCATTGATACCCATGTCAAAAAGCTTCGAGCGAAACTCGGGCGCAAAGCGGGAGACATGATCAAAACAATCTGGGGAATGGGCTATAAGTTCGAGGAGTAGTATTGATAATAAAAAGTTTAAAAGCCGGAAGCAGGTTGTCGCTGAGGTTACAATATACTTTTATTTTTGCGGGGCTTATGGCAGGTGTCATTTTCCTGACCATTATCTTAAGTTCCGCGCTGCTCCCCTGGTATTACAGGTATTCCAGACTTAAAGACATTCGCAAAGAATATGAGATGCTTCTTTCCGGCGATGAGAATTTGTATGAAGATCTGGATGAGATGTCTCTTCGCAATAATGTATCTGCCATTATCCTCGGTCAGGATTCATCCGTGATCTATTCTTCGATCAAAAGTGAACGGGATATAGAGCTTGTTCTTTTATCTATCATATTCAGAAATCCGAGCGGATTACAGGAAATAGAAATTGTTGAAGAAACCGAAGATTACAGTATTCGTATAAGCAAATTGCCGGAAGGTGATTATCTGGAAATGTTCGGACGGCTTCCTGACGGCTGCGCGTTTTTGTTCAGGACTCCTCTGGAAAGCATAGATGAGGCATCTGCCTATGCGTCGTGGTTTTATTTTTACATAGGCTCGTTATGCATAGTTCCCGGCGCACTTCTTGTATATTTTGTTTCTAGGAGAATATCAAAACCTATCCTTAATCTGAGCGATATTTCCAAAAGGATGGTCAATCTGGATTTTGAGGCCAGATATGAAGGAGAGGACGCAGCGGAAATATCTCTTCTCGGTAAAAATATAAATACACTTTCCGAATCACTTGAAGAATCCATATCTGAACTTAAGACAGCAAACAACAGGCTTAAAAGGGATATTGAGCAAAAAGAAAAAGCCGCAAAGGAGCATAGTGAATTCATCTCCAATGTTTCCCATGAACTTAAGACACCCATATCCCTGATACAGGGTTATGCCGAGGGACTTAAAGAAGGCGTCTCTGATGATGCCGAAAGCCGTGAATATTATCTTGATGTGATCATTGATGAAGCATCAAGGATGAATAAGCTTGTTAAACAGCTTATCAGTCTTGAACAGATTGAAAGCGGTGATGATGTGATCGAGATGCAGAGGTTTGATATTTCCGAAGTGATATCTGCCTGTCTGAAGACTTCATCCGTACTGTTTCGCGAAGCCGGTATAACCTGTGAATTTGAGGAAAACCCGGGCGCCTTTGTATGGGGGGATCCCTATATGGCGGAAACGGTATTTGGGAATTACCTTTCCAATGCCATCCATTATTGTAAGGATGTGGGAGACGGTAAACAGATCAAAGTTAGTTTTATCAGGTTTGATAAGATTATAAAAGTATGTGTTTTTAACAGTGGAGATCATGTTCCGGAAGATCAAATGCCCAAACTCTGGGATAAGTTTTATAAGGTTGATAAGGCCAGGACCAGAGAGTACGGCGGAAGCGGAATCGGCTTATCCATTGTAAAAGCAATACAGACTTCGCTGGGACAGGGTTTTGGCGCCGAAAACGTTCAGGGCGGAGTAGTGTTCTGGTTTGAATCGGAAGGAGTTACCAAATGAAGATTTATTTTGAGAGTGTGGCGGAGCAGCTTGATCATGAATTAAATGTGCTGCTTTCCAATTCAAAGGATAAGAATTTTACTGTTTATCTGTATCAGCTCAAAGGTGAATTGTCTTTTGCTCCGCAGAATGCTGCAGAAATTCGAAAAAGAGCCATTTCCAATTATGACGTCTATGTTAGAACTATGAGGACCAGAGGCGTTACTGTTTCTCCGTATTATTTTAAGGCAATCTATGGAGGTGCTCAGGTTGATATTGTGACCGGTAAATCAAAGGCTGAAAAGGAAGTGGCTGCTAAGGCGGAAGAGGTTAAATCAGAGCCTGTAAAAGAAGAGCCTGCTAAGGCAGAAGAAGTTAAATCAGAGCCTGCAAAAGAAGAGCCTGCTAAGGCGGAAGAAGTTAAACCGGAACCTGTTATAACAGAGTCCGTAAAAACCGAAGAAGTTAATTCTTCTTATAAGCCTCAAAATAACTATATCAGATCATACTATGAGGGGCATCCGTCGAATTCCGCTCAGCCTTCGAATTCAGAGCCTGCCTCGAATCCTGCACAGCCTTCGTCTTCATCTTCATCGGTTGATCCCGAGTCACTCAGTAATTCCATATCCTTCCTTAGCGGCGTTGAACCTGTTACAGATCATCTGAATGTAGAGCCCGCACCTGCACCGGCTCCTGTTTATACTGCACCGACATTTAGCCCTCAGAATGTTTCCAAGAAGACAGAGTATGCCGTAGGTGCGGTTGTCATGTCCGTAATCGGTGCGGTATTCCTTCTTACCGGACTTGTATATTTTGCAGTTAATTTCCTTGATACTTTTACCCAGGGCATGCTGATGTATGTTGCCTGCGGTATTGTTCTTGCGGTTTCGGAGCTTATAGTCAGAAGATACGTTTTCAAGCTGTCGGCCGTTTTTACGGCCATAGGTATAAGCGGTCTTTTTCTGGCAACGGTAGTCAATTACAGGGCACTCGATAATATTTCACTGCCCGTTGCCGGTGTTATTCTGGCTTTTTGTGCGATACTGGTATGTCTGTTCGGGTTCTACAGAAAAAGCAGACTGTATTCGGCCATCGGATTCTTCGCGGGATTTGCTTCATCCGTTGCCATCGGTTCGGATGTTTCACCTGTTCAGTACATGGTTATCACACTCGGTACACTTTTGATATCCTGTCTGTGGATGATCTTCCCTGTCGAAAAGCAGCATAAGATCGTTGATACCCTTATGATACTTGCAGAGCTTGCATACCTCTTCATCGGGCTCGGTTTTAAGATCATCTCGGATTCCTCCATGGTTGTTTCAATGGTTAAACTTATATTCGGTCTGGTGTCCTGGTTTGTATGCCAGTTTGTTTTCTATCATTCCGAAAGCGATGGCAATGAACGTCTTGATATCGGCGGTTTTGGCGTTGTTAACAGCATATTTATGATCATCGCGGGTGTCATTTATTCCGTAATGATCGCTGCATCCGGAAGTTCACTGCTTGCGGATACGGAAAGGATCTTTATCGGTATTGTAGCTTATTTCGGAATGATCATTCCTTCTGCAATCTTTGCATATATCTTAAATCGTAAAAATATCGCTTCCTGGAAAGTATTCTATGTTCTGTTCGTAGTATGCGGTATGCTGGTTGTATTCTTTACCGAAAATCCTTTTGCGGTATCCATCGCATTTGCGGTAAGTGTTATTACAAGCAAGATCCTGCTGAGGAAATATCATTATGCCGATGTTGACGGATTGAAGGTAATGGATGTACTGATACATGTCTTTGTGGCAGTCATCCTAACCTTTGCCGAGCAGTTATTTATGCCTGATGCGGATGAGTCTTTGTTATATCTGATGATCCCTACCGCAATCCTTTGCATAGCTATGGTCGTATCCATGTTCATATCATCCGGCTATGTGGTAGTAACTCAGCTCCTTACGATCATATCGGTTACATCTGCGGTAAGTACTGTTTTCTGTGTTCGCAGGCTTGAACTTGTATGTGCAATGGGGCTCATACTGTTGTTTACATTCCTCATTAATACTTTGGAACGTATGAAAACACATGAATATCAGGTGGTAAATTATTCCACACTTGCGGCTGAGGTATTTCTTCTTCATGTGCTTGCTGCAAGATACTATTCGGACGGATTATTCGGTGTTTATACTTCAGTTCCGGAAAGCCTTCTTATTTATTCGATCGGAGCATTGTTCGGACTTACATATCTGATCATCACTCTGAGAGAAGAATACGGAATGTTTTATGCCGGGCAGTATATCCTTGTTCCCATATATCTGACCTGGGCGACAATTCTTGCCCCTGTCAGCAAGAATTTCCTCTTAAGCATTATTCTCATGGCTATTGCGGTAGTAAGCGTGATCATCGGATTTGCTCTTAAGAGAAAAGGAATCAGAATATACGGATTGGTGCTTTCCATTTTAGTTTGTGCTAAAATAGCATTTATAGACTTCGTTACACTTGACGATGCCATGTCTAAGACTATAATGTACATTCTGGTAGGTGCTTTTGCACTTCTCATCGGAACCATATATATGGTTCTTGAATCCAGAGAGAGCAAGGCTTTGGCTAAAAAGAACACTGAACAAGGAGCTTCATGAAATGAAGTTTGGTTTAATCCGTAAACTTATATCGCTTTCACTTATCTGTACCCTGTTTCTCGGAGGATGCGGTTCGGAAATACCCGAAATGACAGACGAACAACAGACTCAGGTGGGAGAATATGCAGCTTTTGCCATGCTCAGGTATGATGCGGAGCACAGAAGCCGTTTGGTTGATTATTCTGAGGTGGTAGCTGCGGATGAGGCAAAGAGACTTGCCGAGGAAGCTGCTGCGGCTGCGGAAATTGCCAGGCAGACAGAAACAGGCGAAGAATCAAAGCCCGAAGGATCATACGATGCCAACGGAAATCCTGTTGATGTCATAGATAATACAAACGGTAATGCCGGATATGTCAGTGATACCATGGAGGATTTCCTGGAACTTCCGAACGGAGTTCTTCTGACATACAGAGGATATTCGATCCAGTCATCATATCCGGAAGATGCGGACTATTCCGATTATTTTGTTGTCGATGCTACTGCGGGTAATAAGTTTCTGGTCCTTTGGTATTCGATTTATAACGGATCCGGTTCCGAGGCTTATGTTGATTTCCTCGCCGATAACATTGCTTTTAAATGCAGGGTTAACGACAGTAACACCTCAACCGCTCTTGTGACTATGCTGGATGATGATATGTCTACTCTTCAGACTGTTATGAGAGACAATGATGAAATGGATTGCGTACTTGTATTTGAAATCAATTCGGAACTAGCCAATAATATCAATTCCATAGTCGTCAGGCTTTCAAAGAACGGCGCCGACTGGGAGAGAAGACTTCAGTAAATACCAAAGCCCCTGCATTGCAGGGGCTTTTATTATTTCTTTCTTGCTATATTCCATTTTATGACCGCGGCTCCGATGATGACGATATATCCGATGACGCTGTATATATCGGGGAATTCGCTTAAGAATATCATTCCGAGGATAGCCGCAAATATCACCTGAGTATAATCAAATACGGATATATCTTTGGCCGGTGCATTCTGATATGCAGCGGTTATATTAAACTGTCCGCCGCTCGCTGCAACTCCGGCGCCGATAAGGCAAAGCCACTGGGCAGGTGTCATATGATGCCAGTCGAATATAAGGAATGGCCCCGTGACCAGACAGGAGAACAGCGAGAAATAAAAAACGATCGTTTTACCCGGCTGACCGGTTTTGCCCATTTTATGAACAAAGGCATATGCGGCACCAGCTCCGAATCCGCCGTACAGACCGACAAGCGCCGGTATGACCGCAAGTCCAGTAGAAGGTTTTATAATAAACAGTGAACCTGTAAATGCCATGATAACGCAGGCCCAGTCGGTCTTTGATGGAATCTCCTTCATGATGAAGTAACTTACTATTATGGCAAAAAAAGGAGACAGCTTATTGAGCATGTTGGCATCGGCTATTCCCAGTCTGTCTATTGCCCAGAAATTGGCGATCATTCCGCTTGTCCCGAAAAGGCATCTCATAAGTACGGATATTCCGTTCCCTTTTCTGATAGAAAACCCGACTTTGTTTTTAAGTATGGATCCCGATGCAATGAGCAGAGCAAAGAAGTTCCTGAAGAATGCTTTTTGCATAGTGGGAAGTTCTCCGGAGATCCTTACGAAGAAGGTCATCAGGGAGAAAAAGAACGCTGCAAGCAGCAAATGTATTATTGCTTTGTGTATATTCGTACCCATTGGAGGTACTGTTTTTTCTTTGATATCCGTTTGCATAATACGCGATTATACTCTTTTTGAAAAAGGATTTCCATATTGTCTGTTGTGGTAACAGGAGTCTGATTTATTGAAATCGAAATTTTGTGAATGTAAAATATAATATATTTGTATTGCCGAGGGGAAAACAGTGAATAAACTTACGCGTTCAAGCAGATACATGATATTCATCAGCGTATTTCTGATCGTTATCAATGCGTTATTGGGATTTTTACTTACAAAACAGTCCGACAAAGCTATCCGTGACCTTATTCATCACCGTATGCTCGATATTTCCAATACCGCGGCATCGATGATCGACGGTGATGTTCTTGAAACCGCTGCTCTCGATAATCTTGATTCTCCCGAATGCAGGGAGATCTTTGAAACTCTTACCTATTTTCAGGATAATATCGAACTTGAATATATATATTGTATAAAAGAGGTTGCCGAAAACAGCTTTGTTTTCTCGATTGATCCCACCGTTGAAGATCCCGGAGAATTCGGTGAACCAATTGTGTGTACGGAAGCTCTTATGCAGGCCAGTGACGGTGTGCCCTCCGTTGACGAGATCCCTTATGAGGATAAATGGGGCAGATTCTACAGTTCATATTCGCCCGTATTTGATTCGGACGGTAATGTTGCCGGTATAGTTGCGGTCGATTTCAGTGCCGACTGGTATGATGAACAGATACGAAATCTTGTTATTATTACCATATGTGTAATAGTGATCGCATTTGCCATAAGTGTCGGTATCATAATTTTTATCGCTACCAAATACCGTAAGAGATTTAAATCCATATCGAAAGATATGCGTAAGCTGTCCGATGAGATCGAAACTCTGGTAAAAGAAGTCTCCATAGATTCTTACTGGTACGAAGAACCGGTTACCGCGAAAAAGGAAAAGACCTCCAATGACGAGATTGAGATCATCTCGATGAAGATAAGATCCCTTCAGGACAGACTGGAAGAACAGATCGGATATGTAAGATCCCTTGCTTATATTGATGGTTTGACAGGTCTTGAAAACAGGACCTCGTATATGGAACAGGTCAAAGTGATAGAAGACAATATCACTTCCGGAAAAGCTTCTTTTACGGTAGTTGTCTGCGATATAAACCAGCTGAAGCTGATCAATGATGATTACGGACACGAAGAAGGCGATAAAGTCATCACTCTTGTATCAAGAACTATTCAGGAATTATTCTCCAATGAGAAGCTGTACAGGATCGGAGGCGATGAATTTGTGATCATCGGAAAGGATCCCGATTATTCCGGAAGGATCTCTGATCTGAAAGCAAAACTTAAATCCTCGAGGGCTGAGATAGGAGATCTTCCCGCATCCGTATCTGCCGGATTTTCGGTATATGACAGGAATACCGATAAGGAATACAGCGATGTCTTCAGCAGAGCAGATAAGCTTATGTACGAGGATAAAAAGAAGTTCTATCAGACTCACGAAGACAGAAGAAAAACAAGATAAAATAAAGGGTGCAGGATCTTCCTGCACCCTTTTTGTTATTTGTGAGAATTGTCGTTTCCTCTGGGACCGTTATATTCTGTGTTTATTCTTTTTTCGAATTCATTGTCCAGCTTACGGATGTGGTATTTATTGACATTCAATATGATTACGATGATCAGCATTACCACAGAGAGAAGGAGAAGAGTGATCAGTATTCCCGAGTTTGCTGATCCTTCTTTTTCCGCCTGAGGCGTCTGGCCCGGAACAGCGGCTGCGGGAGTGCTTCCGTCCGAAGGGGCTGTCATTCCCGTATCTGCAGCACCGGTTTCGGAACTGCCTGTCTGAACGCTGTCACCTGTGCCGGTACCTGATTCGGTGTCGGAACTTGTGGCTGCGGTCGCTTCATCCGTTCCAGAACCTTCATTTAACACAGGAGTGGGAGCATTTCCGGAATGATCGGATAAGGATATTCCGTTAGCTCCGAGAGCAACATCGTGATCGAGTCCGATGAATTTTCCTGTATCGTTTTTCCAAAGAACGGTTTCCACAAGAGCATATTTTTCATCGTCCCATGTTTTAAAGTCATCCTTAACGAGTCCGCCTGTATCACCTGAGTTTGCATTATAGCACCAGAAGGTGTGATTAAGGTTTTCTTTACCGATAAGGTCTCTTAAGTATTCCATCCACTTAAGATTGTCCCCTGACATGAAGCCGCCCCACTCACCTATAAGGATCGGAGCGATGTTCTCTTCCTCGATGTAAAGCCAATAATCATGCCATACATCGTTGTAGAGTGATTCGTAAGTGAAATCTCCGCTGAACCAGGGCTGCTGATATACGAGAGGACCGTAGTCGTGGGGGGAATAAACTATCTGTCTGTTTCTTGCTTCATCGCCGAAATCAATGGGGTAATCCCTGACGGCCATCAGGTTTCCGCCCCACCATGTATTGTAATAATCGGCTTCGCTTGTTGAAGTGAAATTGTTGGCAGCCGGATCGGTGGGATATATCTGGATTCCTTCGACTACGATGAGCATGTGAGGATTGATGTCGAGGATCGCATTTCCGGCACGCTCCGCAACTCTTTTCCAGTTGTTTGCGTCGTTTGAATCGTTCCAGATTGCATGCGGAGTTTCGTTCGGTTTGCCGTGAGGTTCGTTCTTAAGGTCGATGGCTACAATGGTGTCGAAATTCTTGTATCTGTCAGCAAGCCATTTAAGAGCCTCTATGTATTGGTCTTCGGAAATCCTGTCGGTGTACCATACCGGATGATTGTGACCTGAAGCATCGGTATTTGCCGAGTGGATGTCTATCATGACTTTGATTCCGTTTTGCTCGCAAAGAGTAAGAACGTAGTCAAATATCTCAAGAGAATTCAAAGAATTCAGATTGGAGTTATATGCGTGATTGTAATTAGCGGTAGGATAATTTCCGCCTTTCCATTCAAGAAGAAGCTCCGCGGACATTGGAACTCTCATGAGATTAAATCCGTGGTCGGCAATGGAAACAATGGATGTCTCAAGCTCCGCATTCCACAATCCGTCGAAAAGATTGGTTCCGGTGTTGTATCCAAACCAGTTGAGGCCTGTGAGCCATACCTGGTTTCCGTTCATGTCAACTATCTTGGAACCGTCTGTTGTAAGCCAGTCATCTCCTGCCGTACCAAAGGTGGAAACAGCGGGAGATGAGAATTCGGGTCTGGCTTCCGAATTGTTGTTCTGAGCGTTCTGGTTATTCTGATTGTTATTGTTGTTATTATTGTTGTTTGCGGGAGCGGTATATGTACCGGAACCGGTTACACTGACGACCTTTGCAGATGTTAAGCCGGACCCGTCAACCTGTATACCAACGTTTGAATCAAATCCCCAGGAGTTTGCTCCGTCAGCTTTTACGGTTGCGGTTACCTGATGTCCGTTTGCGGTGTAGGTATCAAATCCCCATCCCGAAGGAGATTTAACATCTGCGTTGAATTCAACGACGACAGTGATCGTAAGATATCCGGAACAGCCTTTAAGGTCAAAAGAAATCTGTCCTCCGGAGCCCCACAGATTTGTTTTTACATTGTTTGCGGTCGGTGTTTCCGCTGCAAGGGCAGTTCCTGATAATGAATATTGAGACAATGAGATTATCATTATGAATGATACAAGGAATGCCGATATGGCTTTTATTACAGATCTGCTAAAGAACTTTTTCATAATATTCCCCTCGACTTACATATTTTTAAGTTCAGCGTTATATATTTTACTCTTTATGCCGTTCTTTTTCCAATATTATCCGTTTATCCCCGTTTCTTTTTTGTGCATATTCTTCTTTAAGAGCGTTGTCAGGAATCTGCTCGGTATGGTTTTTCCGTTTTCCGATCCTTTCCTGTAAAAGAGGTACAGGTTATCGCATGCTCTGGTCATGGCAACATAGAAAATGCGACGTTCTTCTTCGACGGAGCTTTCATCCGGCAATTTATCGTGTGGAAAAGTGCCTTCGTTTACATCCGGTATGATGACGGTTTTAAATTCAAGACCTTTGGCGGCATGAACAGTCATAAGATCGGGAAGATCTTTTTCAACGTTTTTCATGGATCTTTTCAGACTTTTTTCGTATTTTTCTTTTATTATATCGATATCATCGAGGCTTTCGGCGTTTCCGAGAAGATTTGCGGCTTCGATAAGAATTTTGATGTATTCCTCTTTTCGGCTTTCGTTATCTGCTTTATTAAGCACATATTTCTCATATCCCGACTTTTTATAAAGATATGTCAGAGCGCTCTTCACAGACAGTGTCTTCATGAAATCCAGATCCTTTTTGAGCTCGTTTAAACATTTGATCACATTACCGGGACGTGATAATCCGCCCGTTTCGTAGATTTTTTTGATCACCTTATTGAGATTACCTTCGCATCCGATGAGATATTCATGATCTATGCCGCGGAATGGTTTGTTTATTATGGCTTTCAGGTTGATTTCAGAAGGCTGACCGTAAATTACATGAAGATATGAGTACAGGTCACGTAGTATGAAATGATCGAATATGCCTGTTGTTTTTTCGCGGATCCTGAAATCAGTGTTTTTGGAGGTGAGGAATGAGGCAAAAGTCTGCATCTCTATATTCGTCCGAAACAGCACGGCCATAGAACCTTTTTTTGATAAGATCAGTTTCAGCGTCTCTTCATACTCGGATAAATGATCCTCGAAACCTTTTATGCAAAGGATTGCATCATGACCTGTTCTGCTGCTTTCCGGAGTCTTTGGAATCCTGTTTTTGTTTTCGTCTATTACATAAACCGAGGCTTTGACTATAGGAGGTGCGGATCTGAAATTGGTATTAAGATGCATTAATTCGGCTTTTCTTTCCTCCAGAAACTTTTTAAGTATGGAAGGCTCCGATCCTCTGAAACCATAAATTGACTGATCGTCGTCGCCTACCGCAAATATCTTTGATCTCACCCCTGCCATCAGATTTACGGTTTCGTATTGTGCTTTGTTGATATCCTGGAATTCATCAATGAGTATATGGGAAAATCTGTTTTGCCATTTTCTTATAAAGGATCTGTCATGAAGAAGGAGATAACGACAGTCATATACCATATCATCAAAATCCATAAGCCTGCTTTTCCTGCGGATGTTTTCGTAGTATCCGAACATATCGAGGAAGAGTTTCTTTGCATTCCCCATATGCTCAGCCGCACGGTCTTCATCCAGAGTGTTTTTATACACGGATATAGCAGTGATGAAATCGGAAAGTGTCCCTTTGAAATCCATTGTCTGTCCGGACCCTGTATATTTCTTTACCACGTTTCCCGCGATTTCGGTCTTGTTTCTGTCGTAAAGTATCTGCGGGGGATTGCCCGTTCCCCGGGCCTTTATCATGTTGTAGAAGACTGAATGAAATGTCCCGAAAGCTACGGGAAGGGGATATTCCGAAGCTTTCACAAATCTTTTCTGCATGCTGCCTGCTGCATCTTTGGTAAAGGTTATTACCAGAATGGAAGCGGGATCGATCCCGCATTCTCCGGTAAGATACAGGATCCTTGCTGTCATGGTATGGGTTTTGCCCGAGCCCGGACCCGCGGCGAGCAGAATATCGGATTTAGTGTAGGTCGCAGCCAGTAACTGTTCTTTACTGAGATTTTTTTGATCAAACATAAAAAGCCTCCGGAGGGTATCTCAAAAACAGCCTTCTCCGGGGGCTTTTAAATATAATAGCATTACTTGTCAAAAATGAAACACCCCAATATTATTTTACGTTATTATGCAGGGATTATAAGGCGGGTTTAAAAGGCCCTAAATCCCTAAAAAACCTTGTAAATAAAGGATTTTCGCGGTATAATTTATTGGATTATGGAGTACCTTGCGCATGAATAAGAACGGGACCAATTATATATTCCCACTCATCACACAGGAAACCGGGGACGGCATCAGATTCTGCCTGGAAAACAATGGTTCGGACTGTGGGATTATCCTGTATGACAGGGCATCGGGCAGGGAACTTAAGAAGATAGCTTTTGATTCCGAAGATCGTATCGGTAATCTTTATTGTAAAACTGTTACGGGCTTTCAGGCATCCGAAATTTCATATCTGTATTATTCCGGATCAAAAACACTAAGTGACCCCAGAGCCACCGGTCTTGTTTCCGACAGAGAATACGCTTCGCCTGTGAAAGAACCACTGAAAGCAGTGATACGAGATTCCGAATATGACTGGGAAGGTGACAGACATCCCCGTTTGAAATATGAAGACAGTTTCTTTTACCTGCTTCATGTAAGGGGATTTACCAATTCTCCTTCATCCGGAGTAAAGCACAAAGGATCTTTTGCGGGAATAACAGAAAAACTTGATCATCTGGTCTCGCTTGGAGTTACAACCGTTGAATTACAGCCCGCATATGAATTTATAGAAACGGAATGCAAACCCGGCATTGAACCCGTATATGGATACAGAGCTTCAAAACCTCTTCAGGTTATTCCGGGGAAGTTAAATTACTGGGGGTATAAGCCCGGATATTATTACGCACCGAAGGAAAACTATTCTTCATCCGGCAATGCGTCCTTGGAATTTAAAGACCTTGTAAAGGAACTTCATAAGCGCGGGATGGAAATCTGCATGCAGTTTTATTTTGCACCGGATTTTCCCGAATCTGAAGTGCTTGAGGTTCTTCGATACTGGGTGATCAATTATCACGTGGACGGTTTCCATTTGATGGGAATGAATATACCCATGAGACTGGTTTCGTCCGATTCGCTTTTGGCCGGAACCAAACTCCTTAACGATCATCTTGATAATGTGGATTTTGAATCGCTTAAGGAATCGGGCTTCGGAAGATTTGTGGGCTTATATACGGATGATTTCAGATATCCTCTGAGAAGACTTCTCAAAGGCGACGAAGGACAGGTTTCAGATACACTTTCTTATCTGAGACTAAATCCCGAAAACTACGGCCGGATCAATTTCTTTTCCGATTATCAGGGATTTACTCTTATGGATATGGTCAGTTATGACCGTAAGCATAATGAGGAAAACGGGGAAGAAGGAAGAGACGGAAGCGATTATAATTTCAGCTGGAACTGCGGGGAAGAAGGACCTACACGCAAAAAGAAGATCAAAGATCTCAGGATCAGGCAGATTAAGAATGCATACAGTCTTTTGATGCTGGGTACCGGTACTCCTTTGATATTTATGGGAGACGAATTCGGTAATTCACAAGGCGGAAACAACAATCCCTACTGCATAGATTCCGAAGTTACCTGGCTTGATTGGAAGGATCTTAAGAAAAACCGCGAACTGACGGAATATCTCAGAGAACTGGTAAAGCTCAGAAAAAGCCATAAGATTTTTGGACTCGGCAGAGAGCTTTATATGATAGATACCGAAAACTGCGGATATCCCGAGATGAGTTATCATTCGGATACCGCTTACAGAGTCTCATGTGAGTATTATTCCAGATCCTTCGGTATCATGTTTTGTGAAGATAAGGGTGAATCGTTGCTCTATGCTGCAGTCAACATGGGCTGGGAGAGTAAGGTTCTTGCACTTCCGAGACCACCCAAGGGTTTCGATTGGAGGCTTCGGTTTTCAACGGATCCGGAAACCGGAAACAATCCTTTATCTCAGGAACTTGAAAAAAATATTCCCGGCAGGACCGTAACCATATTTGAAACGGTCAAAACCCCCGCGGGAAGTAAATCCGGGAAGGTAAAAAAATGAGCACTCCTTATTTGATCAGATTTATTCAGCATTTTGTTACGATAACAAAGCATCGCATGCTTGTCTGCAAAGGCTGTTTCAAGATCGGATTATATTACCAGGGTCTTACCCACGATCTGTCCAAGTATTCTCCCGATGAATTTCTTGTGGGAGTCAAATACTACCAGGGTACCAGAAGCCCCAATAATGCGGAACGTGAGGATATCGGTTATTCATCTGCCTGGCTACATCATAAAGGCCGGAACAAGCATCATTACGAATACTGGATAGACTACAACACCAGAGGAGAGATGCCGGGCGAGGATGTAATGATACCGGTAGAGATGCCCGACAGATATATTGCGGAAATGGTAATGGATCGCATAGCCGCATCCAAGGTGTATAAGGGAGCCGAATATAAGGATTCCGATTCTCTCGAGTATTTTCTGGGAGGCATCGAATCGGCACCAATGCATCCGAACACCAGAAAAAAGCTGTACAGATATCTTAAGATCCTTTCGGTATACGGTGAAGACAAGCTTTGCAGGCTTATCAGATATGAACTTAAACACGGACGCTATATTCCAAGATCTAAAAGGTCCGGAGCAAATTAAAAGGAAACAAAGAACAAATGGCAGGTTCTTCTTTCGGCAGAATATTCAGAATAACAACATGGGGTGAATCCCACGGACCGGCACTCGGATGCGTAATAGACGGATGCCCTGCCGGCGTGGAATTATCCGAAGCCGATATCCAGCCTTATCTTGACAGGAGAAAACCGGGAAATCCCGCTGTTGCAACCGCGAGAAAAGAATCGGATACATGTGAGATATTATCGGGAGTTTTTGAAGGCAAGACCACCGGTACACCCATTTCGGTAATCATCAGAAATTCCGATCAGCATTCACGGGATTATGACAACATTAAAGATATCTACCGGCCGGGACATGCCGACTATACCTTTGATGCCAAGTACGGTTTCAGGGACTACAGGGGAGGCGGAAGGTCTTCCGGCAGAGAAACTGCGGCAAGGGTTATTGCAGGTGCGGTGGCTGTCAAAGTATTGAGCTCTCTCGGAATAAAGGTGGAAGCTTATACAAGATCGATTGGCCCGGTGGAAGCAGATCTGTCCGAGTATTCCAGAAGCGCGGTTCTTGCAAACGCAACCGCAATGCCCGATATAGATGCCAATGCAAGGGCACTGGAATATATCGCCGATATGAAAAATAAATCGGATTCCTGCGGCGGCGTGATGGAATGTATCATCAGCGGTGTGCCGGCCGGCATCGGAGATCCGGTATTTGATAAACTCGATGCACTTCTTGCACAGGCGGTTATGAGTATCGGGGCTGTCAAGGCGGTTGAGATAGGAGACGGATGCAAAGTTGCAGGCTCCGTCGGAAGCAAAAACAACGATCAGTTTAAGGCTTCAAAAAGCGGTATTACCAAAAGGACCAATCACTCCGGAGGTATTCTGGGCGGCATAAGCGATTCGTCCGATATTATCGTAAGGGCGTCCGTAAAGCCCACGCCTTCCATCGCAAGAAGTCAGAAGACTGTAGATACCAGCGGTAATAATACGGATATAGAGATTCTCGGAAGACATGATCCCGTTATTGTGCCGAGAGCGGTCGTGGTACTGGAGAGTATGTGTGCGGTTACCATACTTGATGCTCTTATGAACGGAATGACATCCAGGATAGATAATCTTGTCAGCATATATAAAGATCAGTGAGGGAAACTGAAATGGCAGAAGAAAAGAAGAAAGCTAAAACTTCAAAAGAAAATCAGGATAAATATGTCGCATATATATCAACCTATACACGGGGCGATAATCACGGCATCAAGATTTATGATGTGGATATGGAAACCGGCAGATTCAAGGAAAAAGATGAAGTCGATATTTCCAACTCTTCATATGTCACCGTATCCCATAACGGAAAGTATCTCTATTCAATAACCGACCTGGGTGTGGAGTCATATAAGATTGCTCCCGACGGAACACTGGATCTTATCAACTTTGCTCCCATCAACGGCATGAGAGGATGTTATCTTGCCACCGACTACACAGACAGATATCTAATGGTTGCAGGTTATCATGACGGCAAACTTACCGTGCTTCATATCAAAGAAAACGGCGGAGTGGGTAAGATCACCGATGAAGTATTCCATAAGGGCCTCGGCTCCATGGCTGACAGAAACTTCAGACCTCATATCGCCAGTGCAAGAATGACTCATGATAACAGATACATTCTTGTTGCCGATCAGGGAATGGATCATGTTAATGTCTATGAGCTTAATCAGGAGACCGGTAAGATCAAGCTCGTTGATATAATTAGATGTGAACTTGAATCATCACCCCGTCAGATCAAACTTTCCAAAGACGGAAAATTCATCTATATCTGCCTTGAGGCTACCTGTAAGATCGACGTATATGAATATACATTTGACGGAAAGGCTCCTTCTTTTGAAAAGATCCAGACCGTTGATGTGATCAAGTTTGAAGACGGTGCACCTTCCGCACTCAGCGCGCTTTCTTTTTCGAGCGATTATAAATATATCCTTACAACCGTTGCCGGTGATAATTCCGTAGCGATATTTGCTGCAGACGAGAAGACCGGACTGCTTACCAAGAAGCTTCTTCTTCCCGTATCCGGAGATTATCCCAAGGATGCTGAGATCCTTCCCGGCAATAAGTTCCTTGTATCACTTAATCATGAATCCAACGAGATGTCTTTCTTTAAGCTGGACATCGAAAACGGAACCATGATCATGAACGGAGATTTTGTTAAAGTAAATACCCCTAACTGCATTCTGATCCACAAGCTCAATAACCAGACCGACGAAAAATAATTTTTTCCGAAAGGTTTATAGGCAATGCTTAATCTTTCCCGTAAGGAAATGGTCTCGGAAGAGATCAGAAGACGCGGAAAAAAGAATAAGGCATTCAGATTTTTCTCACCTCTTATAAAAGGGGTCTTGTTTGCATGGATAGGTATATGCGAATTCTGCAGCGGTCATTTGATCAAGTTTGTGCTCCTTTGCACATCCGCTTTGTGCTTTATTGCATTCTGCAGTTTTTCGTTTCCTCTTTTTACGGGATCCGTAACAAATCTCGGTATCATCGATTTCAATGAACTTGATGAGTCTGTTTCACTGGCAGATGAAGCTGAGGATTTCCTTACAGCCGATGAAGCAAGAAAGATCTTCTATAAGGATTTCAGAGGTGAGGACGGATCGCTTTATACCGGCTATGTGAGTGTTAATTCCGAAGGTCAGGAGGTCATTGCGATCGGAACCGATGACATTCTTGTTGATGTAAACAGCGGAGAGGATATTCCTGACCAAAATGATTATGATAGTTCGCCGGATCTTTACGAGGAATACGATCTTGACAGTCTTGTTTTCGACAGAAACGATTGGAGGTTGATCCTTGTAAACAAGCAGCATTCCGTTCCGGCAGGATATGAATTTCCTTTGGGAGAGCTTGCTGCGAATGTGCAATGCGATGAGAGAGTTATAGATGATCTGGTCATGATGCTTCGCGATGCGAGAAATGCCGGTATGAACATATGGATCGTATCGCCATACAGATCCGGTGAGAAGCAGGAGAATCTGTTTAACTATGATCTCAGCAAATACATTGATTCGGGTATGAATTATTTTGATGCATATCAGCTTGCCGCAGAAGCCGTAACACTTCCCGGAACAAGTGAGCATCAGATCGGACTTGCTTTTGATATCGTAAATAATGAGTATGCTCATCTCGGTGAAGGATTCGGGGAAACGGCTGAAGGAATCTGGCTTGCCGAGAATTGCTATAAATACGGATTTATCCTCAGATACCCTGCGGATAAAGAATACATAACAACCATTGAGTATGAGCCCTGGCATTTCAGATATGTGGGAAGAGAAGCTGCCGCATATATGACACTTAAGGGACTGACACTTGAAGAATTCTGGGAGACAGTATTTTGAGTTCATATTTTAAACTGATCAAAAAAAACGGTGAAGCCAGAAGGGGAGAGCTGATAACGGTACATGGTACGGTTCAGACTCCTCTTTTTATGAATGTGGGAACCGTGGCAGCCATAAAAGGCGGAGTTTCGTCCGAGGATCTTGAGAACATCGGATGTCAGGTGGAGCTTTCCAATACATATCATCTTCATGTGAGAACGGGAGATGATCTTATTAAGAGATTCGGCGGGCTTCATAAATTTATGGATTGGCATAGACCGATCCTTACGGATTCCGGAGGCTTTCAGGTATTCTCTCTTGCTTCCATGAGAAAGATCAAGGAAGAAGGAGTTACCTTCCGAAGTCATATTGACGGTCATAAGATTTTTATGGGTCCCGAGGAGAGCATGCAGATACAGAGTAATCTCGGCTCTACCATAGCAATGGCGTTTGATGAATGTCCCCCCGCCAAAGCTGAAAGGGAATATGTTCTTCCTTCGGTTCAAAGGACGGAAAGATGGCTCGTAAGATGCAAAGCCGAAATGGAGAGACTCAACTCTCTTGAGGATACGATCAATAAGAATCAGCTTCTCTTTGGTATCAATCAGGGTGCCGTTTATAACGATATCAGGATTGAGAATGCAAAGAGAATATCGGAACTTGATCTTCCCGGTTATGCGCTTGGCGGACTTGCGGTAGGCGAGACTCATGAAGAAATGTATGACGTAATAGAGCATACCGCACCTTTTCTTCCTGCAGATAAACCCAGATACCTGATGGGGGTTGGGACTCCTGCCAATATTCTTGAGGCTGTGGATCGTGGAATCGATATGTTCGACTGTGTTTATCCTTCGCGTAACGGAAGACACGGACACCTTTATACCCACTTCGGCAAGATCAATATTAATAATGCCAAGTACGCCGAAGATGACAGACCTATAGAGGAAGGATGCGGTTGCCCCGCGTGCAGGAGATATTCAAGAGGCTATATTCGCCACCTTCATAAATCCGGCGAAATGCTGGGACTCAGACTTTGCGTGCTCCATAACCTGTATTTCTACAATCACCTTATGGAAGAGATCAGGCAGGCGATAGATGAAGACAGATATTCATCTTACAAAAAAGAGATGTTGGATAATCTTAAAGCAGAAAATTAAAAGGGGGTTATATAAATATGAAAAAAACACTTATCAAAATTTCTGCGATCTTTATGGCAGTATTCTGCATTGCCTTTTTGAAATTTACGGTAAATGCGGCTCCGGTAAAGATGGCTGACGGTCAGCTTTTCGATGCTGCATATTATGCAAGCTGCAATCCCGATGTGGTTGCCGTATTCGGAAACGATCAGAACATGCTTTATCTGCATTATGCCCTTTGCGGCAAGGCGGAAGGAAGACTTCCCTACGATCCCGCTTACGGAAACGGTGGTTCTTCCTCGTCAGGTTCTTTTGATGCGGCTTATTATGCGGCTAAATATCCCGATGTTGCTGCCGTATTCGGATACGACCCTACACTTTTAAAAATGCACTATGATCTTTGCGGTAAGACTGAGGGCAGATTTGCAAATGCTGCAGAAGAAGCAGCGGCCGCATCTGTTTCCGCACCCGCTTCTGCAACTGTACCGGCACCTGCACCGGCTCCTGCGGCAACGGTTAATGATTCTTCATTTGAGATGCAGGTATTGAATCTCTGCAATCAGCAGCGTGCGGCAAACGGACTAGCACCTCTTTCCTGGGATTCTTCAAACCTTGCACCCGGAGCCGCAGTAAGAGCTCAGGAGATCACTGCCCTTTTTTCACACACCAGACCAGACGGAAGCAGCTGTTTTACCGCAGTCAGAAATCCCGGAAGACTCGGTGAAAACATTGCAGCGGGACAGCGTACTCCCGCTGAAGTTGTTAATGACTGGATGAACAGCCCCGGACACAGAGCAAATATCCTTAACGCCGGATTTACCAAGCTCGGTGTCGGCTATGTCTATGTTCCCGGTGATATGTACGGTCATTATTGGGTTCAGATGTTCTCATCATAAATTTTTTATTTGATACTTTCACCGATATCGTGTATCATCAAAAAATGTGTGATGACACAATCTAATTTCCAAAATGATCGGAGGATATAATAATGAAATTTCTGCTCCTTACAGCTGAAGAAGCTGCTGCTGCAGAGGCAGCCGGACTTGGCGGCTTACTTCCTGTAGTTATCATGTACGGTATCATCATCTTTGCACTCTGGTTCTTCTTTATGAGACCTCAGAGCAAGGAGAGAAAGAAGACTCAGGAGATGCTTGCAACTCTTGAGGTAGGAGATGTAGTTGTTACCACCTCAGGCTTCTACGGAGTCCTCATTGATGTAACCGACGAAGACGTTATCGTAGAATTCGGAGGAAACCGTAACTGCCGTATTCCTATGGAGAAATCCGCAATCGCAAGAGTCGAAAAGCCCGGACAGTCTGCTCCCGCTGAGTCTGACAAGAAGAAAGACAAGTAATCTAACTAGATTCATCCAAACCTCTCGAATATATTTCGGGAGGTTTTTTATTGTGAATAAATAGTTTCTTGTAAAAGGACTTTCAGCGTCATGTGTATATTTTTATGGACTTTTTTACGAGCTTAGCTGTTCTTGGGAGCTCATCCGCCTAAGCACAATTTCACCTGGATGGTGAAATTAGCAGGCACTGAGACATGGATGTCGAATGCCTGCGGTGCGTAGTCCTTGGATTATATGAGTTCCCATAGAACAGCTTAGCGAGTAAAGCAGGGAATAAAAATATACACATGGGGTTGAAAGTCCGTTGGAAGAATGCATATTTATTCATAAATCGCAATAAATGAATAAAATTGGATACCTCAGAACCTTGAAAAATAGGATTCTTTCGAATATAGTGGAAATGTCGCACTTTTAGTAGAAGGAGATATGCCATGAAGCTTAATATTGTATGCATTCCCGGTGACGGAATCGGTCCCGAGATCGTAACTCAGGCAAAAAAAGTGCTTGAGAAAGTTGCATCTGTTTACGGACATGAAATTATATTCAAAGATATTCTGATGGGCGGTGCATCCATCGATGCATGCGGAGAACCTCTTACTCAGGAAGCCATCGATACCGCAAAGGCTGCTGATGCAGTTCTTATGGGATCCATCGGCGGCAATACCACAACAAGCCCCTGGTATAAACTCCCTCCCGAGAAGAGACCCGAAGCAGGTCTTCTTAAGATTAGAAAAGAGTTGGGGCTGTTTGCCAATCTTAGACCCGCATATCTTTTCCCCGAGCTTGCGGACGCATGTCCCCTTGCAAGCGAGACCTCGGATAAGGGCTTTGACCTTCTTATCATGAGAGAACTCACCGGCGGACTTTATTTCGGAGAAAGACACACAGAGGTTGTAAACGGATTAAGAACTGCCGTTGATACCCTTACATATAATGAAGAAGAGATCAGAAGAATTGCCATTAAAGCTTTCGAGGCTGCAAGGATCCGCAGAGGTAAAGTTACTTCCGTAGATAAGGCAAACGTTCTTGATTCATCAAGACTTTGGAGAGCCGTAACCGCAGAGGTTGCCAAGGATTATCCCGATGTTGAACTCGAGAACATGCTTGTTGATAACTGCGCAATGCAGCTTGTTAAAGATCCCGGACAGTTTGATGTAGTCCTTACAGAGAATATGTTCGGAGACATCCTTTCGGATGAAGCCAGCATGATCACCGGTTCCATAGGAATGCTTTCATCGGCATCTCTGAATGAGACCAAGTTCGGACTCTATGAGCCCAGCCACGGGTCTGCTCCCGATATTGCGGGAATGGATATTGCAAATCCTATTGCAACCGTTCTTTCCGCCGCTATGATGCTTAAGTTTTCTTTTGACCTTAATAAGGAAGGCGAGGCCATCGAAGCAGCCGTAAAGCAGGTTCTTAAGGATGGCTTCAGGACCGGAGATATTTATTCCGAAGGATGTACCAAGGTCGGATGCACTCAGATGGGCAATCTCATCTGTGAAAGAATCAAATAATACAGTAATACTGATAAAATAGTGTAGGAGAGGTAATAACTATGAGAAGTGATTCCGTAAAGGTTGGTGACGCACAGGCGCCCCACAGAAGTCTTTTCAATGCACTCGGATTTACCGAGGAAGAGAGAAAGCGCCCTCTCATCGGTATCGTTACATCTTATAACGAGATCGTTCCCGGCCACATGAATCTTGATAAGATTGCCGAAGCAGTTAAGCTTGGCGTGGCAATGGCAGGCGGTACCCCCGTTCTTTTCCCCGCAATTGCTGTATGCGACGGTATCGCTATGGGACATATCGGAATGAAATACAGTCTTGTTACCAGAGACCTTATTGCCGATTCTACCGAATGTATGGCAATGGCTCACGGTTTTGACGGACTTGTATGCATTCCCAACTGCGATAAGAACGTCCCCGGACTTCTCATGGCAGCCGCAAGAGTAAATATTCCTACCGTATTTGTATCAGGCGGACCTATGCTTGCCGGTCATGTTCACGGATGCAAGAGAAGCCTTTCATCCATGTTCGAAGCTGTAGGAAGCTATGCAGCGGGTAATATCACAAAAGAAGAACTTACAGAGTTCGAAGAGAAGGTCTGCCCTACCTGCGGATCCTGTTCCGGTATGTATACCGCAAACTCCATGAACTGCCTTACCGAAGCCATCGGTATGGGACTTAAGGGAAACGGAACCATCCCCGCAGTTTATTCCGAGCGTATCAGACTTGCTAAACATGCAGGCATGAAGATAATGGAGCTCGTTGAGAAAAACATCCGTCCCAGAGATATCATGACCGATAAAGCATTCAAGAATGCTCTTACCGTTGATATGGCTCTCGGATGTTCTACCAATACAATGCTTCATATTCCTGCTATCGCTAAAGAAGCAGGTGTAGAACTTAATATGGAAATGGTCAACGATCTTTC
The DNA here is from genome assembly GCA_016291475.1 of Lachnospiraceae bacterium. Next base: position 29,631 of record JAEEXJ010000029.1, read on the forward strand.
TGCTAAGACTCCCAACCTTTGCCACCTTGCTCCCGCAGGTCCTACTTATATGGAAGACCTCAATGAGGCAGGCGGTGTTTATGCCGTTATGAACGAACTCTCAAAGAAGGGACTTATCGAAGAAGATTGCATGACTGTTAATGCAACCACCATCGGAGAGAATATCAAGAATTGCATCAACAAAGATCCTGAGGTTATCAGAACTATCGATAATCCTTATCAGGCAACCGGCGGTATCGCAGTGCTTAAGGGCAACCTTGCTCCTGATACCGGTGTTGTTAAGCAGTCTGCCGTTGCTCCCGAGATGCTTGTTCATGAAGGTCCCGCAAGAGTATTTGATTGTGAGGAAGATGCAATTGCAGCAATTAAGGGCGGCAAGATCGTAGCAGGTGATGTTGTTGTCATCAGATATGAAGGACCTAAGGGAGGTCCCGGAATGAGAGAAATGCTCAATCCCACATCCGCTATTGCCGGCATGGGACTTGGTTCTACCGTAGCTCTTATCACAGACGGTAGATTCTCCGGTGCATCCCGCGGAGCATCCATCGGACATGTATCACCCGAAGCTGCTGTTGGAGGACCCATTGCACTTGTTAAAGAAGGAGATATCATCTCCATAGATATTCCTAACAGAAAACTTAATGTTAAGGTATCGGATGAGGAGATGGACGAGCGTCGTAAGGCTTGGACTCCCAGAGAGCCCAAGATCACTACCGGATATCTTGCCCGTTACAGAGAACTTGTAACCAGCGGAAACCGCGGAGCGGTACTTGAGATTCCCAAGAATTGATTATTAGGAGAATTACGGACTATGGAAATGAACGGTTCTGAAATAGTAATAGCATGTCTCAAAGAACAGGGAGTAGATACCGTATTCGGATATCCCGGAGGTACCATACTTAATATCTATGATGCGCTTTATAAGCATCAGGATGAGATCAGACATGTGCTTACCAGCCATGAACAGGGCGCAGCTCATGCTGCTGACGGTTATGCAAGGGCAACCGGTAAAGTCGGTGTCTGCATGGCTACTTCAGGCCCCGGTGCCACCAACCTTGTAACCGGTATTGCAACAGCATATATGGACTCTGTTCCTCTTGTTGCCATTACCGCAAATGTTAATCTTCCCGCTCTCGGAAAAGATTCATTCCAGGAGATCGATATCGTAGGTGTTACCATGCCTATTACCAAACATGGTTTCATAGTAAAGAATATCAATGATCTGGCACCTACTATCCGTAAGGCATTTAAGATAGCAAAGACCGGTCGTCCCGGCCCTGTTCTTGTAGATATTACCAAGGATGTAACCGCAGCCGTATGTGATTACGAACCTGTTAATCCCGCGGAACCCGATAAGGTTATTAAGTTCGAAGATAAGGATCTTACCGTTGTTGCCGAGATGCTTTGCAAAGCTAAAAAGCCTTTCATCTATGTCGGCGGCGGTGCAATCATTTCCGATGCTTCCGAGGAAGTTGCAGAGCTTGCTGAACTTCTTGATGCACCTGTTTGCGATACTCTTATGGGTAAGGGCGCGTTTGACGGACACTCAAAGCGTTATACCGGAATGATCGGAATGCACGGAACCAAGGCGTCAAACTTCGGCGTAAGCAAGTGTGATCTGCTGATCGCTCTGGGTGCAAGATTCTCTGACAGAGTAATAGGCGATCCTAAGACTTTTGCTTCGGAAGCCAAGCTCATCCATATTGATATAGACGCAGCTGAGATCCATAAGAATATACATGCGGATGCATTCATGGTTGGCGACTTAAAGACCATCCTTACATCACTCAATCCTAAGATCGATCAGGCAGACCATTCCGAGTGGCTTGCAGAGATCGCTGACCTTAAGGCAAAGCATCCTCTGGCTTACGACAACAGCGTATTATCATGCCCCTACATCCTTCAGAAGCTTGATGAGATCACTGAAGGAAAAGCCATCATTACAACGGATGTCGGCCAGCATCAGATGTGGGCTGCACAGTACTATATCTATTCAGAGCCCCGTACCTTCATTTCTTCAGGCGGAGCCGGAACCATGGGCTATGGTTTGGGCGCGTGCATCGGAGCCAAGACCGGAAGACCTGATAAGATCTGCGTTAATATCGCAGGAGACGGCTGCTTTAGAATGAACATGCAGGAACTTGCGACTGCCAGCCGCTATAATATACCTATAATAGAGATCGTGATCAATAACCATGTTCTGGGTATGGTGCGCCAGTGGCAGACTCTGTTCTACGATAAGAGATATTCCCAGACAGTATTAAATGACAAGGTGGATTTCTGCAAGGTTGCCGAAGGTCTCGGCTGTGAAGCCATTCTTGTGACGAAGAAGGAAGAAGTTGAGCCTGCGCTAAAGAAAGCGCTTGACTTATATAAGCAGAATATACCGGTAGTGCTTAACTGCATTATTCCTGAAGATGATAAGGTATTCCCTATGTCATCACCGGGAGCACCGCTGACGAAGACTTTTGACGCTTCCGACCTTCAGGAATAACGATGATATCGCTGATCTTTTAATGATCATGATATAGAGATTTTGGTTGGACATCTTAAGTATCAGTAATACTATGAAGATCTCATTTTTTAAAACTCTGTTTATAATCGTTTTTTCTACGATCTTTATCCTGGGCCTGGTTTATCTGGGCCTGGGGTATTACTATCGGGATTCCTTCAGTTACGGTACAAATATTAACGGGATATACTGTACCGGAAGGACGCCGGTTGAGGTGAACCGGCTTCTTAATGAACAGTATGTATATAACGGACTTACCATC
>JAEEXJ010000126.1 GCA_016291475.1 Lachnospiraceae bacterium
TCGAGTAATCGATGATGGTCTCTCTTGAGTCCGTCTTCTCGTTGATAACCTTTCTGCAGGCATTGGCGATATGACGTCCGGTGTAGTATCCGCCGGGAACCTCTCTGATTCCTACGGTTGAATCCCACTGTTCATTGAGAACATTGATGTCGTTATAACTCCATGAGAGCTGTGAGAATGCATCCCTGTTAGCGGTTGCATATCTTGCGGATGATCCGAGGAGCGCCTCGATCTCACGTCCGAATCTTACCTGAGTCTCGGGGCTGGCCCACCACTTCATGAACTCCCAGGAATTGAGCTTAACCTGTTCGTCATCGGTAGCGATCATCATGGTCGCATTACCGGTTATGAAATCGGATCTGTCGATATAGACATTACCGTTCTCATCAACGCGTTCGGTACCGGGGATAACCGTGAAGTCCCAAAGACCTCTGATCTCGGGAGCGGATACCATAAGTGTGTTGTACTGTGCGTATGTACAGATACCTATGGGCATCTCTCCGGAACGGAAACGGCTTACGAAGTCATAGATTACAGGGAGACCGTAGTCGTTAAAGTATCTGAGATAATCATCAAATGCTCTTACTCCGGCTTCCGTATCAACCGTGGTTCTGGTTCCTTCGTCATTGTACATATCTCCGCCATATTGGAAGAGAAGTGTAAAGTAGAGTGAAAGATCGGGAACGCTGGAAGCGATTGCCGTGGATGCGGTTGCGGTACTAGCGGATCCTGCGGCGGTAGGAATTCCTATCGAAAGGTTATTTCCCTGAATGGTGGGAAGCATCTCGATAAGTTCCTTCCAGGTGTTGGGCGGTTCGAGTCCCAGTTCGTCGAGTACGTCCTTTCTGTAGAACATAACGTTGAACTGCTGCTGCTCGGGAATACCATAAATGCTATCGCCGAGTCTGTACTGCTCATAAGAGCTCTCTGAGTAGTGACTGAGAACTTCTTCCCATCCCTCAAACTGAGTGATGTCTTCCGAAGCATGTCTGAGTGCGTAGTTTACAGGCTGGTCGGCACCGATGGAAAGAACCACGTCAGGTCCGCGTCCTGCAAGAACCGCATTCAGAAGTGCGTTGGGATCTACTATTTCCACGTTAACCCTTATTCCGGTCTCGGGAGTAAAGGTATCGTCGATCATCGTCTTAAGAATGGTACCCTGGTCACGTCCGGTAGTTACCCATACCTTAATGGTATTGCTTCTGTCGGAATCTGCATATACGTTACCGACGGAATTGTAATCTACTACGAAGGAAGCGACGAAGCTCTTAACTTCGTGAAGAGCCTTGGTCCAGAAGTGAGCCTTTTCAACGGGAGGATTTGTACCTGTTCCGGATACTACGATGTAGTCGATATCCATCTTGGTATCACTCATGTTGAGCATTGCGGTACCGAGAGCGGTGATATTATCCTTGAAGGTTACAAATTCGTGAGTGATCTTACCGGGCTTTTCGCAGAAACGCTCAAGCTGCTGTGCAACAGTCTGAGCCGCAGCGATGTTTACAGCCTTCTGTCCGGTGTACTCAACGTACTCGTCAACTATCCTGTAAAGTCTTCTGTACTCGAGCTCCATGGCATCCATGATCTCGGGATAATTATCCTGAATACGATAGTCTCTGTACTGATCGGGGTTAGCTCCGGTGAATACGAGGATTCTTCTGTAAATCTGATTAAGCCTGTAAGTGGAATCCTCAAGTTCTTCTATAATAGGTCCTACACTTCCGAGAACCGATTCAACTCTGATGGTATGAGTTCCCTTGGTAAGGTAGAAATTATACTGATTGCCATCATCATCACCTACAGTCAGACAATTCCAGTCATTCGCATAAGGGAAAGAAACTTCGCCGGCCTCGGCAAAAGGAATCTCGCCATCAATGTAGATCGCACGGCTGGATACCTGACCTCTGGAGTAATTCTGACGTCCTTTGATCATTATGTTGTAATAGCCGTCTTCGGGAACCTCAAAGTCCCACTCTATCCACTGACCGTATGATCTCCACGCCTCACCGCCGGTATAATTAAGAACGGTGTGAGTAACACTGTAAGGTACTGTGGTAGGTGAAGCTCTGTCATATTTTGCATAAAGAGAAGATTCGGAGCGATAAGTAGAATCTTCGCCCTGAATAACGGTCATATAATCCGCACCCGCTCCGGTATCAGCGGGAAGGGATGCGATATATTCGTCATAAGAAACAGGATCTTCAACGGGAACAACGGAAAGTCCCTTGATAACAATGGGCTCATTCTCAGCACCGAGACTGACGGTTGAAACGCCCTTGTCAAAGTAGAATGTATAGGGATTCTGAACATATCCCATATCATCTCTGAAATATGAAGACTGCCAGTCAAAGACTTCAACCTGTGAAGGTCTGATCTCATTGTTCTGGTTGTCCGTTCTGACCTCTCCTCCGTCAGTCCAGATACGACTGAAGGTAAGGTTGCCGGCATCATCAAAAGGAAGCTCTCCGTTAATATAGATGCTTCTCTCTGCCGCTACGCCTCTGGATTCAGGGATCAGATAATCCATCTTAACGTAGTAGAAGCCGCTTTCGGGGATATTAACATCAAAAGAAACCACTGACTCGGTATCGGTGAACAAAACCTTAGCCTCATCGTGGTAATCAGTGAGTATCTCAGCCTCACCGTTCTCGACGGAATAATCGAAAATATCAATATCTACCGTCTTATCGGGATAAGCTGCCCCTTCATGTTCGAGCAGGTAGCCGGTATAGGTCCCGGTCCTCTCGAGACCGACTATGTCGGTGGTAAGATCATAACCCGCATACTTCTCGCTGAAGTTACCCTTATCTCTAAGGTTGAGAAGTACGCAGATTCCTGCGAAAGCTCCGCAAAAAACAACTGTGCCTATAAGTTTTTTCGTACCGTTTTTCATAGTGTTAATTATAGTGTGTTATATGTTAAATAATCTAGTTAAATATTGCTTTTTCGGTATTGATTTTATGCAAAAAATCAATGAATCGTCAATTGCTTATAAAAGTTTTTGTGCAACATGTATGATTTTAACACGTTTAAACGTACAAGACTATGGCTTTTTTAGCTTTATTTGACCATCCTCGTACAAAACCACCAATCGACCGTTTGCACCACCCATTTTTTCTATAACATCTGCGGGCAATTGCAATCGTCCGGTCTTATCTACGACAACGTACTCTTCCTGTGTTTCTTCGTTCCTCCAGTCAACTCCGGATTCCTTGAGCCTGTCGGCATAACTCTCTTTGAGGATTCTCTCGGAACTGATCCTTCCGTCCCTTATGGCGACAACTCTTCGAACCTTTCGCGACAGCGCCAGATCATGCGTAACTACAAGGATCGTCTGACCGGCTTCGTTGAGTTTGGTGAAGATCTCAAAGATCTGATCTCCGGTCCTTTCATCAACCGATCCGGTGGGCTCATCCGCAAGAAGCAGCCCCGGTGAATTGGCCAATGCAATGGCTATCGCTATCCTCTGCTGCTCACCGCCGGAAAGAGTTCCCAGCCTGCTGAAGCGGTGATCCTGCATGCCGACCGCCTCGAGCAATTCTTCTGCCCTTTGCTTCTTCCTCTTAACTCCGCTGAATCTCATCGGAATGCAGATATTATCTATTGCGGTCAGGTAGGGGAACAGGTTTCTCGCGTTGTTCTGCCATACAAAGCCTACAGTCTCGCGTTTATACTTGACCCTTTCGCTCTCCGTCATCCTGAATAGATTCTTTCCTCCGACAAAAAGCTTACCAGCACTGGGAATGTCAAGACCTCCGATCATATTCAGGAATGTGGATTTACCCGAACCGGAGTTGCCGATCAAAGCAGTAAACTCACCTTTTTCAACCTTAAGGTCAAGTCCGGAAAGAGCAAGCACCTCGGTCTCTTTGGTCTTGTAGATCTTAACAAGGCCTTCCGCGTCTATCATATATTCGGGAGTTTTAACTTCTTCATCAGCCATCTGCTTCACTCCCTTCTATACGTCCGTTTTTGAGCTCAATGAGCTGGTCACCCGCCCCCATAAGTCCTACGTCATGAGTAGTCATTATGATAGTCACCTTTTCTTCTTCGGATATTCTCTTGAAAAGTTTGGTAACTTCAACAGCCATTCCCGAATCCAGCTCCGCCGTCGGTTCATCCGCAAGTATGATCCTGGGATGATGAGCGATAGCTCTTGCTATCGCAACTCTCTGTTGTTCTCCTCCGGACATTTCCTGAGGCATATGAGTCATTCTGTTAGAAAGGCCCACGATAGAAAGACATTCGGCCGCTCTCTTATCCAGATTATCTTTGTAGCCTGCCATTCGCATGGCAAATTCCACATTCTGTATGGCATTCATGGAAGGGATAAGGCTTACGGACTGGAACACAAATCCCATCTGCCTTCTTCTCATGTTCTCCCTGGCTCTGCTGCTCATGCCATGGGATGAGGAGCCGTCTATAAGTATCTGTCCGGAAGTGGGATCGTCGAGTCCTCCGATTATGTTAAGGAGTGTTGTCTTACCCGAACCTGACTTACCTCGCAGGATACACATGGTGTCCGCCTGGATGGTTGCGTTGATCCCTTTGAGCACCGATACCTTTCCACCGGGAGTCTGGAAATCCCTTGTGACATTTTTGATCTCAATGATTGATCCCATATCACTCCTCCCCGAGTTTCAATGCTCTTATCATGTTCTGTTTTCTGATGATCAGCGTAAGTACGAATATGCTTACGACGAGCATAAGTCCTACGGATGCAAAAAGCTTTACCATATCCGAGCTGTCTCTGATCATTACCAGAGGAAGGATCTGAGCGGATGATGAATAAGCCGTCTGAAGCATGGGTACATAAAGCGTATATGCTATGACGCCTACGACTGCGCCCGCTGCCACCGAATAAAGACCGCATATTGCCTGTTCAATCGACAGCATGCTTATCATTTCACCCGAGTGAAGACCCATAGCCCTGAGTACACCGAGCATCATTTCTCTGGATTTTATCGAAAGAACCCAGTAGATCAGATATCCCGCAGCACACAGTATCAGCATTACAATAAAGCTCATTGTGAGAATTCCGTTCATTCCCTGTAAAAGAGGATCTTCAACGGTCTTCTCCAGATCTTCGCTTCTGTCCGACAGATAGGTGAGAGGAGTCTTACTCTCTTCGAGCCAGTCATAAAAGAAAGAATTATCTCCGTTTTCGCCGGTTCCCATCCAAATATAGTAGGGCTGTAGTCCGAATCTTTTCCTGATAAAGGAATAGTTGGCGACTATCATGTAATTGTCTTTCTGCGTTATCTCACCCGCAGCACTGAGTTCCCTCGTAACCGGTTTATATCCGGGCCAGTATTCAAAGAAACCTATTACGGTAGCTTCCGCAGAAGAATTGTTTTTATCGTAGAAAGAGATCTTATCTCCCACAGAAACCCCTTTAATGTCCCTGAAATCGGATGACAGGAGTACACCGGTTGGAGCAAGTGCAAGATCATTAAGCATCTGTCTGTAAGGAACGGACAAAAGAGAACTGTCAACGCCCGTTATCGTTCCGAACTCTTTGGTATGAATGCCCATTATGCTGACAGAATCTCTTGCGCCGGCACCTGCTTTGACGTAACCGTCCTCGAGATAAACCCTCGTATATCCTTCACAATATTTGGTAAATTCCGCATAGTCCGTATAGTTCGGCTCAAAATATGTCAGCTCTATGGAAGGATCGAAGCGTCTTGTGGCACTGTTATCCAGCCAGATCTCGCGGAACCTTATATCGGTTCCGTCTATATATGATGTATTTGCAAGGGAATTCTCCAGTATGGTCCTTGCAGAAACCGCATCAAACATTCCGAGAGCAACGGTCAATATTACAAAGAGCGATATGTACTGCTGCGATCTGGCGCTTCTGATACTCTCAAGCATTGCCGCATAAGAAGCAGGTGAGAAATGTTTTTTACCGAAGAAAAAGATAACCTTGACCAGAAGGGGTCTCAGCCTTATCAGAAGCATTCCCGCTCCCAGTATGAAAAGGGAGGATGAAAAATAAAGCAAAGGATCAAGCGCTTCTCCCTTAAGTGCGCTCTGAAGCAGATCTTCGGTGTGATGTGAGAAATTATAAAAACCGTAGAGTGAGATCAGAAGGAACAATACATCCAGATAAAACCTTTCCCACAAAGGCTTTTTCTTCTTTGCTCCGCCCCTCTTCGCTCCGACTATGGAAAGTCTTGAAGCTGGGATGGAAGGAAGAGTCATTATAAGCACACATATAAATCCCGAAACCAAAGTATAAGCAAAAGCCTCGGGTGTATAAGCGATATTAAGTTCACGCCTGATGCCGAATTCCAGGAAAGAGCTTGCACTTCCCAGCGCACCCGTCACAGCCATTCCGATGGGGACTCCGATCACGGCTGCCAGTGCGGAGATGATCACACTTTGAAGCAGATACAGCAAGAAAATCTGCATGGAAGATGCGCCTCTGCTCTTATACATGGAGATCTCGTTTTCCTCCATTGAATAGAGCTGTCCTGAGATCATCAAAATAAATGCCGCCAGAAGGAGAAGAAGGGGAATCTCCAGAAGAAGAAGTGATACGGAAATCCTTCTTCTCATACTCTCATGTTTCTCAAGAACATCCATAAAATCAGGACGCTTGGTAAGAGCACCGTATGTTCCGTTCAAAAATGCATTGGTGGCTTCCGTTATCTCGCCTGCCTGAGCAGCATCAACAGTGCGATAATCAAACTGATCGTAAATCTCCACGTTAATGGGGAATTTGGAACGCTCGGGATTATGTACGAAATATTCCGAAAAGGCATCGTAACGGACAAAGAGAGCTCCAGTAAAATATTTGGAGCCATCCTGCCAATAGACCTCGGAAGGATCCGTAATATCAAATACACCGACAACCTTAAGTCTGATATCATTGCTGCCGCGGGCAGAGATCGTGGGAATGGTAAAAACATCCCCTATGACCATGGATGATGCGAGGAAAGTCTGCTCACTTACAATAACATCCAGAGTGTGATCCGAAGGATCGCAATCCTCCCAGAACTCACCGTCCACAATGGTAATATGATCTTCGATCCCCGACATGGTCGAGGCTTTAAGTGAAAACTCAGCACCTTCATCTCTTACAAGATCGGGAATGGCTTCATTATTGATGGTCGAATAATAGTAAACAGTCTGATACTCCGGAACACCGATCTGCGCATAGGCCAAACGTGCCGCTTCAACCTTGGTGTCAAAAGCATCCATATTTCCGTTTTTACCGGCCTGAAAAGAAAATCTCATCTGCATCGGCCAGTTGCCGGTTTCCGTCATATACTCTTCAAACTGATCGTCGAGCATTCTGTCGAGTACAGCGGTTCTGTACATGGGAAAGCTTACGGCAGACGCAAAGAGAAGCACAGCTCCCAAAAGGAGACATGCAAACATCCATTTCTTATTTCTGATCTTTTGTAATTCCAAAAGAAGCATCAGT
>JAEEXJ010000127.1 GCA_016291475.1 Lachnospiraceae bacterium
CTCCGTTCGACTTGCATGTGTTAAGCACGCCGCCAGCGTTCATCCTGAGCCAGGATCAAACTCTCAATAAAAGTTTAATCTCAGCCAGTCTTAAACTGGCTTATCCATAATCTACTGATTAAGGTTTGTTTTCGTTCTCTGAAATTTCTATGCCGGTTTCGAGTTCCGGCTTGAATAGGAATTTTCAGGGATGCATTAGTATTGAATTATCAAGGAACTTTGCCGCTGTCTCACGCGACAGCTTATATAAATTATCACATCGATTTTTATAAGTCAACAACTTTTTCAAAAAAATCTCAGGAAATTTTTGAAGAATACAAAACCCCTGAACTGCAGGGGTTTTGACTACTCTTTATACTATGTTTCTTATCCCCTCGCAGATCCTTCTTGCGACTCTCGGATTGTTCATCGTATACAGATGTATTCCGCGTATGTCCGAAACCAGCAGATCTATTATCTGGGTAAGCGCATATGAGAGCCCTGCATCAAACAAAGCTTCTTTATTATCTTCGTACTTATCGATGATCCTTTTAAACCTGGCAGGAAATGATGCGTTGCACATACTCACCATACGCTTTATCTGCGACGCGTTTATGACAGGCATTATCCCCGGGACCACAGGCACATCTATTCCCGCGATCTTACACTTCTCACTGAAGTTATAGAAAATATCATTATCAAAAAAGAGCTGTGACAAAAGAACCTCTGCGCCTGCATCAACCTTGGTCCTTAAATGCTTCATCTCATCAACCATGTCCGCAGACTCGGCATGACACTCGGGATAACATGCACCGAGAAAACAGAAGTCGTATTCTTTTTTCAGATATGATATCAGATCGGATGCGTGTGCAAAGTCACCTGCGGGCGAAAGTTCGGGCGTAAGGTCTCCGCGTAGCGCAAGAATATTTTCTATTCCTTCTGCCTGAAGCTTTTTTGCGAATTCATCTATTTCTTTCTTATCATAAGTAAGACATGTGAGATGAACGACGGGTTCGATCTTATAATCTTCTTTTATCTTCTTCGCAAGATTGAGGGTACGTTCCGATCCTGTACTTCCGCCCGCCCCAAAGGTTACGCTGATATAATCGGGATTCAGCTCAGCCAGAACGGATAAGGTTTCATCGATATTTTCGAGAGCACTGTCTTTTTTAGGTGGAAATATTTCAAAAGACAGTGTTCTCTTTTTATTATTGTAGATATCCGAAATTTTCATAATGACATTCGTGACGTTTTTACGCCGCGGATTACTTTACGTCCTCTCTTAATTTCTTGGCTGCTTCCACAAGATTTATAAGACTTGCCTTTGTCTCCGTCTCTCCTCTTGTCTTGAGTCCGCAGTCGGGATTAACCCAAAGTTTGCTGTCGTCCAGTTTTTCTCTCATTAATTTGAGTGCGGAATAAATCTCATCCACTGAAGGAACTCTCGGGCTGTGAATATCGTAAACACCGGGGCCTACTTCGGTTCTGAAATTATTTTCCTTCAGAGCATCAAGGATCTGAAGATCCGAACGTGATGCTTCAAAAGTAATTACATCCGCATCCATCGCATCGATTGCGGGAATGATATCAGTAAACTCGCTGTAGCACATGTGAGTGTGAATCTGTGTCTCGGGCTTTACTCCACTTGCAACAAGTCTGAACGCGGGGATTGCCCAATCAAGATACTCTTTATCCCAGTCACTCTTTCTTAAAGGAAGTTTTTCTCTGAGAGCCGCTTCATCGATCTGAATGATTCCGATTCCGTGTGCTTCAAGATCAAGAACTTCATCCCTGATGGCGAGCGCTATCTGAAGCGTGCTTTCCTTAATAGAAATATCTTCTCTGGGGAAGGACCAGTTCAAAATGGTTACGGGACCTGTGAGCATTCCCTTGACAGGCTTGTCAGTTAAGCTCTTTGTGTATACGGACCAGTCAACGGTGATGGCATTCTTACGATATACATCGCCCCAGATAATGGGAGGCTTAACGCATCTTGTACCGTAGGACTGAACCCATGCCTTTTCCGTAAAAAGATAACCTTCAAGATTCTCGCCGAAATACTCGACCATGTCGTTTCTTTCGTATTCGCCGTGCACGAGCACATCCAGTCCTATCTCTTCCTGAAGTTTGATGCAGTCCGCTATCTTTTCCTTGATAAGATCATCGTATTCCTGTTTTGTGATCTCACCTCTCTTAAGAAGAGTTCTTCCCTTCTTAACATCCTGAGTCTGAGGGAATGATCCGATGGTTGTCGTAGGAAAAATAGGAAGCTTTAAAAGTTCTTTCTGAATCTTTTCCCTCTCTGCAAATTCCGGCAGTCTGGTATAATCGGAATCTTTGATGGCAGCCACTCTGTTTCTTACTTCTTCGTTCCTGCTTCCTTCTCTTGCTTCGAAGAGCTTGCGATTTTTGCCGTATGTAAGGGAATACACAATCTCGGATTCATCCTTAGCATCCGCAAGTTTTGCAACTTCTCCCAGCTCTTCAAGTTTTTCAACCGCATATGCAAAGTGTCTTAAATAATTGGAAGAAAGTTTTGTTTCACTCTTGGTTGTATAAGGAACATGAAGCAGTGAACATGAAGTAGACAGAACAATATTCTTAACACCCGCTCTCTTAAGAGAAGAAATTCTCGAAAGAGTCTTGGCGTAATCGTTTCTCCAAATATTCTTACCGTTTATAAGTCCCGCAAAAAGAATCTTGTCATCAGGGAAACCGTTCTTCTCCACCAGCACATAAGATCTGCGTCCCTCTACAAAATCCAATCCCAGTCCGTCAAACTTCATCTGTATAAGTTCGGAATAAATATCCCTGACATCTCCGAAATATGTCTGAAGAAGGATCTTGGCATTTCCTTTTACGGAAAGGATCTTTTCGTAAAGCGATTTGAAAAGTTCAATATCCTCGGCGGTAAGATCTTTTACCAGATAAGGTTCATCAAACTGTATCCACTCCGCGCCGAGATTATCGAATTCCTTAACCAGCGCAACGTACTCCGCGCGGAAATCATCTACGAAATCCTTGATGGTCTTCTTACCGGTAAATCTTGCAAGTTTTAAGAAAGTGAAAGGGCCTAGGATAACGGGCTTGGTCTTGATGCCAAGTGATGTTGCCTCATCATATTCGTCAAAAATCTTAGTTCCGTTTAAAATGACATACGCATCATCTTCAATCTCGGGAACGATGTAATGGTAATTTGTGTTGAACCATTTCTTCATCGCAAGAGCTTTTACATTACCCTTCTCTCCCTGATAACCTCTTGCCATTGCAAAATAAGTATCGAGAGGTGAAAGTCCAAGCTCTTTATATCTCCCCGGAATGATGTTGAACTGAAGTGCGGTATCAAGAACCCCGTCATAATAAGAGAAGTCGTTTGATGAGATATAATCGATACCTGCATTATTCTGAGCGGTAAGCGCAAACTCTCTCTGAGCTCTTCCCTCTTTCTGAAGATCCGCAAGAGTTGCCTCTCCGTTGAAATACTTCTCGATCACAAATTTGAGTTCTCTGTTTTTACCTATTCTGGGAAAACCTATCACCGATGTCTTCATAAATATATTCCTTTCTCCACCCTCATAACATTTTGCCGACCCGCTCAAACCGAGCATATTAAGTATAACTGCCGTTAATATGCAGGTACAATACAAATTACTTGAAGTTATCCATAGATTTAATCTATAATATAACTATAGTTATTATAATAATCTATAACTTGCTATAGCTTTTACTTATAGGGATATAAACATGACACTTAAACAGCTCAGATACGCCGTGACCGTTGCGGAAACGGGCAACATGACCGAGGCCGCCGCAAAACTCTTTATTGCACAGCCCTCTCTCACCGCATCGATCCAGGAACTGGAAAAGGAATTCGGGATCGTCATATTCACAAGAGGCAAAAAAGGGATCGGTCTTACCAAAGAAGGTGAAGAATTCTTAGGATATGCAAGACAGGTTCTGGAACAGACCAATCTTATAGAGGAAAGATACACCGGAACTTCCGCGGGAAAGACCAAGTTCTGCGTCTCTTCACAGCATTACTCATTTGCCGTAGAGGCATTCGTAGAACTCCTCAAACAGCACGGTGGAGATAAATACGAATTCCATATGAGAGAAACACAGACCTACGAGATCATCGAAGACGTAGCAAGGATGAAGAGCGAAGTGGGAGTACTGTACCTGAACAGTTTTAACGAAACCGTTATCAGAAAGACTCTTCGTGACAACAATCTTATATTCGAACCCCTCTTTACCGCAAAGCCCCATGTGTTTATAGGAAAGTCGTCACCTCTTTCCCGTAAGAAAAAGCTGACGACCGAAGATTTAAAGCCCTATCCCCGCCTGTCCTATGAGCAGGGAAGTCATAATTCGTTTTATTTTTCGGAAGAGATATTAAGTACTTTGGACAGTGACAAAGAAATCGTAGTCTGCGACAGAGCGTCCCTGTTCAACATGCTGGTGGGTCTGAACGGATACACCATATGCAGCGGCGTCATCAGTGAAGAACTGAACGGCCCGGAGATCATCGCCAAGCCCCTGGATGTGGACGACTACATGGAGATCGGATACATCCTCCCAGGAGCCATCAAGCCCTCAGCTCTTACCGCAAGTTATATCGAGATCCTGAAGAAGTTGTGCATGTGACAAGAGTCAGTGGGGGCGGTTCTTTCCGACTCCTCAAGCTCTCTTATAAGTCTTGGAGAATGCGCAAACCATAAATACTACGCTAAATGCCATAAATACGAGGATATAAGTCAGGCTGTTTCCGATGGAAAGTGTATGTCCGAACATGCGTGAATTGAAGGAGAAGATACCTTTAATGGTCTCTACGAACATTCCGTTATCAAGTCCGCCGATGGAGTTATTCATCTTGTCCACTACACCTCTCATCAGGATGTTTCTGATAGCGATGGTCACGTGAGTTGCAGGGAACAGATTGCAGAATGTCTGAACCTTATCGGAAAACTGTGAGATGGGAATATATGCACCGATCACAAATCCTGCGGCTGCGGAAAGCATTCCGAAGAAAGCATTTGAACTCTGAGCTGTCTTGAAAAAGAGCATAAAAGCCATAAAAAGTGCGGTGGATGAAACTGATCCGATGATGACCATTCCGAATGCCTTGAGGATATCGGCTGTTCCGAGAAGTAGTCCGCCGTCCATACTTAAAATGATCATTCCGGCTGCAAGAAGGATTCCTGTCATGATGCACGCTGAGATCGATGCTGCGCAGAAGTAAGAAAGAACGATCTGCCATCTCTTAATGGGGGTTGCGGAAATATCATAGTCGATCTTGTTCTCTCTGTCCTTAACGATGGTGGTAAGGCATGAATAAGGAACAGTGATCATCGCAGAGCCCAGCATTCCGATCAGAAGAGTAATGTTTACGAATACCTCAATATCACCGTCATTTATAAAGCTTCTGATGAATTCGGCATTTGCAAGTGCGGATTCAAACGCATCTTCAAATGTTCCCTTGAGGAAAAGCAGATACAGAACAAGTACTATAAGTGAAGTAAGCAGTGAAAAAAGAATCGCGCCTTTATCTTTAAAGTAAACAAGTATATTTCTCTTGGTCAATCCCATAAACTTTCTCATATATTTGCAATCTCCCTTCCGGTAAGGTTTAAAAACACATCGTCCATGCTGCCCTTGATGATCTCAAAATCAGTGATCTTATTCTTATATTCATAGAGCAGATCCGTTATCGAATTCTTGAACTTAACATTGTAGTGATCGGAATCGTAAGTGTATTCCATCCCTTTGAGAATTCCCGCGTTCTCATCGCTTTCTTCCGTGTACCACACAAGTCTCGAACTTGCATATCCCGTCTTCAGTTCTGCAGGAGTTCCGCGTGCTATGATCTCTCCCTTATCAAGGATCACTACGTTATCCGCATCCTTGGTCTCTTCCATGTAGTGGGTCGTAAGGAAGATCGTCATCTTCTTTTCTCTTCTCAAGTAGTCGATGTGATCCCATACTACTTTTCGTGATTTCGGATCAAGGCCGGTTGTCGGCTCGTCGAGGAAAAGAATACGGGGATCATGAATCAGTGCCCTTGCTATGTCTACTCTTCTTCTCTGTCCTCCGGAGAGCTTGTCGTATCTTCTGTTCCAGATCTCGTCAAGTTCAAATCCTTCCCTGAACTCTGCCAGCCGCTCGTCCGTCTGTTTCCTTGTAAGTCCGTAGTAGGAACCTCTGGTGTAAAGATTTTCTTTGACTGTCAGCTTATCGTCGAGAACCGAGTTCTGAAAAACTATTCCGATAAGAGATCTTATCTTGTCATCATCTTCACCAAGTACATTGTCAAATACCTTAACCTCACCGGATGTCTTCTGTAAGATCGTACTCAGTATATTTATCGTGGTGGATTTACCCGCTCCGTTTTCTCCGAGGAAAGCGAAAAGCTCACCTTCCTTAACCTCGAAGGAGATACCCTTCACCGCTCTGTGCTCTTTATAATCCTTGATCAGGTTATTGACTGTGATAGCGTTCATGTTTGCCTCTCTTTATGTGTGTTTCCTTGTTACAAGTGCATCATATCCGTATAAAGAGGACCTGAAAACAGAAATGCTACCAACATGCATTTTGGGCATACCAAGATGCAAAAAGGTGGAACAGGGGGACGGTTCTGTCGTTCCACATGATTCTCGTGGAACGACAGAACCGTCCCCCTGTTCCACCGTCGTCCTATTTCACCTCATAGTCATTATTTACTCTTCATCCCTCATCTCATCAAGGGCTTCGTTTATCTTCTCTTCATCCTTCTTGGCAAGCCAGAAAGTGGCGGCCCAAGTAAATCCGTAGATAATAAATATCATCCCCGCTATGATCAGATATTCGCTGAGCTTCTCATACCATCCGAACAACGTGGCGAACAAACTTACCGCGGCAAATATACATAAGAAATGCAGCACCACCTTCAGTTTAAAAGTTCTTCCTGTAGAGATATCATCTATGAAGATGATCGATGGTACGGAACAAACAAACGCACACAGGATTATTGATAAAGGAATGAACCACTGCCATCTGAGATATGCATCCCCCGTGATCAGATAATCCACAGCCTCCTGTACGCCCAATCCGAAAAGTATCGCACTTGCTATCATCAGCGTTTGATTAAAGATAAGTTTTAGTTTAGTCATCACACACCCAGCTTTCTCTTAAGATCTTTAACGTAATTCCTCGAGATCACCATCTGCTCACCGTTTAAGAGCTCTGCGATCATTCTACCGTTCAGTTCGGACTTTACGCCTTTTATCTTACGAATATTTATGATAAGCGACTTGGAACATCTGAAGAAATTTGAACTTAATATTTCTTCAA